>JAUNGA010000063.1 GCA_030524765.1 Bacteroidales bacterium
TATAAAGATGCTTAATTCTACTCAATTTTTATTTATTCCCATGCGGTTGCCCTGCGATGCGATAAAATATGTAATAATATATGTCGTCGGCAGACTGATATCACAACAATCCGTACATCTTTTATATGATGCCTTTTTGGGTAAAATAATGGGGATCAGCCTTCTGTTGACATATTTTAACATGCATGTGCATTTTGCAGGCACATGTGGGGCCATACCTTTGCGACATGCAATATCAAAAACCTGAAGATATGAACAATACCATTGTCATCACTCCCAACGTGATCAACACATTGCGATCTCTACCCTATGACCGGCGTCTGTCTGTTGCCTCGGCTCTGGCCGGTGAAATGTTGCTCGGGGCAGGTGTGTCAGACGACATGGATGCCGAGGACGCCATGGTCTACTCGATCTTGCGCTTTTATGTGCGCCAGGCGTCAGAGCGATACAATAAAGCGTAGACCGCGATCAAAAACTCTGAAAAAAGTTTGCCGTTAACGAAAAAAGTCGTATCTTTGCGGTCGCAAAACAATGCAAGACCAAATTTATTTAATTTTTAATTAATGGCAACAAAAATCAGATTACAACGCCACGGTCGCAAGAACTACGCGTTTTATCCTATTGTTATCGCCGATAGCAGGGCACCACGAGATGGTAGATTTATTGAAAGGATAGGTTCTTATAATCCGAACACTAATCCTGCTACAATCACTCTTAACTTCGAGCGGGCCTTGTATTGGGTTAATGTCGGTGCTCAACCCACTGACACTGTACGCACAATCCTCTCAAACGAGGGCGTCATGCTGATGAAGCATCTGCAGGGCGGCGTCAAGAAAGGCGCTTTCGACGAGGCTGAGGCTCAGCGTCGTTTCGAGGCCTGGAAGCAGAAAAAACAGGCAAAGGTTGATTCGCTCAAGGCTGATATGGCCGACAAGCGTCAGCAGGCAGCCAAGCAGCGTCTCGAAGACGAGGAGGCTAAAAATCAGGCTAAGGCCGAGGCCGTAGCCAAGAAAAAAGCCGAGCTCGCCGCAGCCAAGGCCGAAGCCGAGGCAGCCGCAGCAGCTACCGAAACCACCGAAGCAACCGAAGCTCCCGCTGCCGAATAATCTACGGCAAGCGTCACCGAGATTTACTCGAGAGGGTGTGTTGGCCTGACGCTGACGCACCCTCTTTTGCTTTTACTCCCCCAAAGATAAATCCATATACCAATCATCTCCCATGAAGAAATTCACCGAATATACCGGTCTGAATCTCCCGCAGATCAATAAAGACATGCTTGCCGACTGGAAGGCTGAAGGCCTCTTCGAACGCAGTATGGATGTGCGCGCCGGCGCGCCGGCGTTTGTCTTTTTCGAGGGACCGCCCTCGGCCAACGGCATGCCGGGCATTCACCATGTGATGGCCCGCACGATCAAAGATATATTCTGCCGCTATAAGACCATGAAGGGATTTCAGGTCAAGCGTAAAGCCGGCTGGGACACACATGGCCTGCCTGTAGAACTCGGTGTCGAGAAATCTCTTGGCATAACAAAGGAGGATATCGGCCGTAAAATCTCGGTGGATGACTATAACGACGCATGCCGTCGCGAGGTGATGAAATATACCCGCGAGTGGGAGACGCTTACCGACTCGATGGGTTACTGGGTCGATCTCAAAGATCCGTATATCACTTATGACAACCGCTATATCGAATCGGTGTGGTGGTTGCTCGCACAGCTCTATGCCAAGGGGTATCTCTATAAGGGCTATACCATCCAGCCTTATTCACCGGCCGCAGGTACCGGCCTGAGTTCGCATGAGCTCAATCAGCCCGGTTGCTATCGTGATGTAAAGGATACGACCTGTATAGCCCAGTTTGAGATCACCGATCCCAAAGAGCCGATGACAGGGTGGGGCACTCCCTACTTTCTGGCATGGACAACCACGCCCTGGACATTGCCTTCGAATACTGCTCTATGCGTTGGCCCCGGCATCAGATACTGTGCTGTGCGTACATATAATAAATACTCGGGCAAGCCCGAGACTGTCATTGTGGCCGAACCCCTGCTCGAGTCTGTCTTCAATCCCAAGGCTAAAGAAATAGCTCTCGAAGATTATAAGCCCGGCGACAAACTTGTGCCGTGGCAGGTAGTAGCTTCGTACGAGGGACGCGAGCTGGTAGGCATGTACTACCGTCAATTGATCCCCTGGATGTCTCCCGGCGAGGGCGCTTTCCGTGTTATTCCCGGCGATTATGTCACCACCGACGACGGTACGGGTATCGTGCACATTGCCGGCACATTCGGCGCCGATGACCTCCGTGTGTCAAATCAGAACGGCATACCGCCTATGGAGCTAGTCAACCGTGCGGGTAAGATCTGCCCTATGGTAGACCTGAAGGGCCGATTCTATATGCTTGACGATCTTGATCCGGAGTTTGTGCGCACACGTGTCGACGTTGATGCTTACACCCCCTGGCAGGGTAAGTTTGTCAAAAACGCCTACGACCCCGACAAGACCGATGCCGATATGTCGCTCGACGTCGAGATCTGTCTGTGGCTTAAAGAGAATGACAAATTATTTGCCTCCGAGAAGCATACCCATAACTATCCCCATTGCTGGCGTACCGACAAGCCGGTGCTCTACTATCCGCTCGACAGCTGGTTTATCAAGACTACTGCCGCTCGCGAGCGTCTGATGCAGCTCAACGAGACCATCAAGTGGAAACCTGCCACCACCGGCACGGGCCGTTTTGGCAAGTGGCTCGAGAACCTGCAGGACTGGAATCTCTCGCGTAGCCGCTACTGGGGCACACCGCTGCCCATCTGGCGTACTGAGGATGCAGCCGAGGAGATGATCATCGACTCGGTCGAGACTCTTTACAACGAGATCGAGAAGGCTGTCGCCGCCGGTGTGATGACATCGAACCCGCTCAAAGACAAAGGCTTTGTGCCGGGAGACTATTCTAAGGAAAATTACGACCGTATCGATCTGCACCGGCCTTACGTCGATGATATCGTGCTCGTGTCGGCAACGGGCAAGCCTATGCACCGCGAGCTCGACCTGATCGACGTATGGTTTGATTCGGGCTCAATGCCTTATGCCCAGATACACTATCCGTTTGAGAACAAAGAGGCTTTTGACAACGGTGAGGTATATCCCGCCGATTTCATTGCCGAGGGCGTCGACCAGACCCGCGGATGGTTCTTCACGCTTCATGCGATCGCTGGCATGATCTTTGATCGGGTGTCTTACAAGGCAGTCGTGTCAAACGGTCTCGTGCTCGACAAGGACGGCAACAAGATGTCAAAACGTCTGGGCAATGCCGTCAATCCGTTTGAGGCTATCGAGAAATTCGGCTCTGATCCTCTGCGTTGGTATATGATCGCCAACTCGTCGCCCTGGGATGATCTCAAATACGATCCCGCAGGAGTGACTGAGGTCGGCCGCAAATTATTCTCGACACTTTACAACACGTATTCATTCTTCGCACAGTATGCCAATGTCGACGGTTTTACAGGCGAAGAGGCTCAGGTGCCTGTGGCCGAACGTCCCGAACTTGACCGTTGGATTCTGTCACAACTCAATTCGCTGATCATCACAGTCGATGACAGTCTTGCCGACTATGAGCCCACCATCGCCGCACGTGCCATCAACGACTTTGTGATATACAATCTCTCGAACTGGTATGTGCGCCTGAGCCGCAAACGTTTCTGGGGTGGTGAGATGAATGCCGACAAGCTGGCGGCTTATCAGACGCTCTATACCTGTCTGGTGACTCTCGCCAAACTCATAGCGCCGGCTGCGCCATTCTATGCCGACCGTCTATACCGCGACCTTACCGCCGGTCTGCCATCTGCTCAGCCGTCGGTACACCTCGCCCTTTATCCCGAGGCCGACCGCTCGCTGATCGATGCCGCCTTAGAGCACCGGATGGACGTGGCCCAGCGCATTACATCGATGGTGCTATCGCTGCGCCGCAAGGTCAACATCAAGGTGCGTCAGCCGCTGCTGACCATCATGGTGCCCGTTACCGACGATCGCCAGCGGGCCGAGATAGAGTCGATTGCATCTATCGTTCTTGCAGAGACCAATACAAAGAATATAAAACTTGTAAGTGACGAGGACGGTGTGCTCGTCAAGCGTGTCAAACCCAATTTCAAGGTGCTTGGCAAGAAGCTTGGCAAACAGATGAAATCGGCCGCTGCCGTGCTCACAGAGCTGTCGCAGCACCAGATCGCGGCCTTCGAGCGCGACGGATATATAGAACTGACTCTCGACGGTGCACCGGTGCGTATCGAGCTTGCCGACGTCGAGGTGATCTCTGAGGATATTCCCGGGTGGCTGGTTGCCAACGACGGTAACATCACTGTGGCTCTTGACGTAACGGTAACCGACGAGCTGCGTCAGGAGGGTATCGCCCGCGACATCATCAATCGTGTGCAGAATATCCGCAAGGATCGTGGCTATGAGATCACCGATCGCATCACGCTCACATTTGAGCCCGATCCGGTCAGCGATCCTGTAGTGACTGCATTCGGTGAATATATCGGACGTCAGGTGCTCGCTGAGGCCGTAACCGTGCAGTCTCTCGCCGGGGACGATCCCGAAGTGGCTGTACTCGATATCGACGGCCTTACTGTCAAAGTACGTATTTCACTTAGCTAATTAACTCTCCTCAAAATGACAGAGAAAACACGCTATACCGACGAAGAGCTCGAGGAGTTCCGTCAGATTATACTTGAAAAGCTCGACAAGGCGCAGCACGAATATGATAGTCTGCGTCAGTCGCTGATGAATTCCGAAGGCAATGACACCGCCGATACCTCGCCAACCTTCAAGGTGCTCGAAGAGGGTGCATATACACTCGGCAAAGAGGAGGCTGCCCGACTCGCCGAGCGTCAGCGGGTGTTTATCAATCACCTTCGTGCCGCTTTGGTGCGTATCGACAACAAGACGTACGGCGTGTGCCGCGTGACCGGCAAGCTAATACCCAAAGAGCGCTTGCGCATTGTGCCTCATGCCACTTTGTCTATCGAAGGAAAGGAACAACAGTCCAAGTCGTAAATGGAGGACAGAAAGTTTCTGACACAAGGGCGACTCGCGTTGCTCGTAGCCGTCCTTGTGATTATTGTTGATCAGATCGTCAAGATATGGGTGAAGACCTCGTTCTATCTCGGCGAGAGTGTAGATATACTGCCGTTTTTCGAGTTGCGCTTCGTGCAGAACAACGGTATGGCGTTCGGCTTTGAACTCGGCAGCAAACTGTTCCTTAGCCTGTTCCGTATCGTTGTTGTAGGCCTGCTGATATGGTATCTTGTGCGGATCTGCCGCTCGCGCAAATATCCCGACGGTTATATCGTCACACTGGCGCTTATAGCGGCCGGTGCGGCCGGTAACATTATAGACTGCATTTTCTACGGTCAGTTTTTCAACAATCCCATGCCGCCTTTTGTAGCCGATTTTGTGCCGTGGGGTGAGGGATATGCACCGATATTCCGCGGTCTGGTGGTCGATATGCTCTATTTCCCGCTTTTCAGTTTCACATGGCCCGAATGGATGCCCTGGCTGGGTGGCAGCGAATTTTCGTTCTTCGATCCTGTGTTCAATATCGCCGACTCGGCCATTACCGTGGGCATGGCGTTGCTGATATTCTTTTACAACAAATACCTGCCTTTGGGCGACGATAAAAAGGACTCGGCTGACAATCAATCTGCAGATGAATGATTTCAGATCAAAAACAGTCGTGGCCGCCGCTGTGGCGGTGATTGCAGCCTGTGTGGGTTGCAACCGGGTACCGTCGCACGTGATCGAACCCGAGCGCATGGCCCGTCTTATGGCGGATATGCGCATGGCTGATGCCGTGATCACGCTTAATCCGGGCGATTATCGTTCTGACTCGTCTCGGGTGATTCTCAAGCGGGCTGTCTTCGACCGCAACGGTGTGACGCAGGCTGATTTCGACACATCGCTCATATGGTACGGTCATAATATCGACCGCTACCAGGAGATCAATGACCGCACGATCGAGATCCTCGAAGGCCGTCTGGCCGACATAGGTGCGGCCGGTGGCACCGGCAATGCCCTGTCGGTCGCCGGCGACTCGGTCGACGTGTGGCCGGGGGCGATGAGCTATGTAATCAGTCGCCGTAGCCCGTCAGATTTCATAACATTCGGTATGGAATCTGACCGCAACTGGGAACAGGGCGACGTCTATACATGGTCATTCAAATTTGCCACCATGCCTGCATCGGCCCGATGGGGAATCAGTGCAGAGTATGACGACGGATCGGTCGAGACTCTCACGTCTATGATCACGGTAGGCGGCTCGGTCAGGCAGACAATCTCTTTCCTGACCGACTCGACACGGTCGGCTCGCTACATCGGCGGTTGGCTATATGTTGAGCCCGACGGTCATAGACCGGTCTTCATCGACAGTGTAAGCCTCACCCGCGGTCGTCTCGACGGCCATAAGCAGTCAAGACATTATATGCAGCGCATGGTCTCGCCACGAGGTGTCAAAGATCCCGGGCAAAACGATTCAGTATCTGACTGACGATGTTACGTTATCTGGCACGCAAGGTATTGCACCGCGGGCAAGAGTTCGGTCTGTCGCTCGTTGAGATAGACGATACCGATGTCAGGATCTCGCCCTTTGAGCGTGAGACAGCGTCTACGACCTATGTCGACGGTACCATTGTAGTTGTGCGTTCGGGCGGTGGTGACCGCGACTGGCATAGGCCGGGCGATATCCCCGAGCTACGTATTGAGCGATAAATCATGGAAAAGAGATGATTTATCGCCTTTTTTTCGTAAATTTGTCGAAATATCACTACGAATCATGAAAAAACAGTTATTAACCCTGGCGACTGTCGCAGTGCTCGCGGCCGGGTCGCCTGCAGCCGCTCAGCAGGACATGCATAAAAATCCGTTTCTTGAGCCCTACACGACTCCCTATCAGATACCGCCTTTCGGTGAGATAACCTATGGCGACTATATGCCTGCGCTCAAGCAGGGTCTGGCCGAGTTCGAGGCCAATGTCAAGGCAATTGTCGATAATCCCGAGACCCCCACATTTGATAATACGGTGCTCGCTTTTGACAACGCCTCTCCTACACTTGACAAAGTGGTGCTCGTGTTCGCGGCTCTCGAGGAATCGAATTCCTCGCCCGAAATGATTGCCATAGCCGAGGAATTCTATCCCCTATACTCGCAGGCACAAGACAAGGTGATGATGAATGATGGCCTCTTCCGTCGTTTCAAATATCTATATGATCATCGCGCCGAGCTCGGTCTCGCTCCTGATCAGTTGCGTGCTGTCGAGACTTATTACAAAAACTTCACACGTGCGGGCGCCTTGCTCGATCAGGCCCAGAAAGAAGAGCTCATGGCTCTCAATACCGAGCTGACCAACCTCTATCTGGCATTCAATAAAAATCTGCTTAACGCCACCAACTCGTTCAGTATAGTTATCGACGATGCATCGCGTCTGGCCGGTCTGCCCGCAAATGTTGTGGGTGTTGCTGCCGAGGAGGCTGCTTCGCGCGGCCTCGGAGAGGGCAAATGGGTGTTCACTCTCCACGCCCCGAGTCGTCTGCCCGTGCTGCAATATGCCGATGACCGCGATCTGCGTCGTGAGATGTATGAGGGTTATACCACTCAGGCTACAAAAGATCCGTACAACAACCTGCCTGTGATAAGCAAGATCCTGCAGGTGCGCGCCAAAAAGGCCCATCTGCTCGGATTCAAGGACTATGGCTCGTATATGACCGACAATGTCATGGCAAAGACAGTCGATAATGCCGAGAATCTGCTCATGCAGATATGGAAACCCGCCGTCGAGCGCGTACATCAGGAGGTGGCCGAGATGCAGGCTCTGGCCGACCGTCGTGGCGACAAGATCACCATCGCTCCCTATGACTACTATTATTATGCCGAAAAAGTGCGTGCTGACAAATATAACCTCGATGAGAACGAGGTGCGTGGATATTTCGCAGTAGACTCAGTGCGCAATGGCATCTTCAATATGGCCGAGCGTCTCTATGGCGTGAAATTTACCGAGATGCCCGACGCTCCCAGATATTTTGACGAAGTGACCGTTTATGATGTTACCGATGCCAAGACCGGCGAGCATATCGCAGTATTCATGACCGACTATTTCACCCGTGCGTCAAAACGTCAGGGTGCTTGGATGAGCGAGTTCAAGGGTTCGTGGACCGAGCCCGACGGCACCTCGTCACGTCCTATCGTATTCAATGTGGGCAACTTTACCCGACCCAGCGGCGACACTCCATCGTTGCTCAGTATCGATGAGGTAGAGACTATGTTCCATGAATTCGGACACGGTCTGCACGGCATGCTCACCCGCGCACGCTATAAGAGCCAGTCCGGTACCAACGTAGACCGCGATTTTGTGGAGCTGCCCTCGCAGATTCACGAGCATTGGGCATTCGAACCTGAATTGCTGCGCACTTATGCTCACCATTATCAGACCGGCGAGACCATCCCCGACGAACTTATCGCACGTCTCGAGGCTGCTGCCAACCACAATCAGGGCTTTACCACTGCCGAACTTGCCGGTGCCGCTCTGCTCGACCTGCGTTATGGCAGACTCAATCCTGATGGCGAAGTCGATGTAGAGGCTTTCGAGGCGCAGGTTGCCAAAGACCTCGGCATGCCTGCCGAGCTGACATTCCGTTATCGTTCGCCTTACTTCAAACACATCTTTGGCAGCGACGGCTATGCATCGGGCTATTATACATATCTGTGGGCCGAAGTGCTTGATGCCGATGGCTTTGAACTTTTCAAAGAGAAAGGTATCTTCGATCCTGCAACTGCTGCGGCTTTCAAGCACAATGTGCTTGAACAGGGCGGTTCGGTTGATCCGATGACTCTCTACATCAATTTCCGTGGCGCTGAGCCGAGCGTTGACGCCCTTTTGCGCAACCGTGGTCTCAAAGACCAGAAGACCCCTGATGTAAATCGTCCGGCCAAAGACTGATATTCATTAAACTCACAAAAAAACTCCCGATATCGCACGATGTCGGGAGTTTTTTGTGACTGTATATCCTCTTGATGATTATTGTTGTTCTGTCGGTTTGTTCTTTTTCGGACGATGCCAATATCGACGTTTTTTGCGCTTGGGTTTATCTGCTCCTGCTGTGGTTTCTGTCACCGGTTTGTCAGATACGTCGCTTGGTTGTGCGGGTTCAGAGTCGGGTGTGGCCGGTTTCTCGCTCCGAGGCTTGC
Source organism: Bacteroidales bacterium (assembly GCA_030524765.1). Classification (GTDB taxonomy): domain Bacteria; phylum Bacteroidota; class Bacteroidia; order Bacteroidales; family Muribaculaceae; genus CAG-873. The sequence goes on from JAUNGA010000063.1 coordinate 9,229, forward strand.
GTGGACCTTTTCCCGGGCTTTTGCGACGGTCATTGCGTCCTCCGCGTCCTCGACGCTCACTGTCGCCAGTTCCGTATGAGGGCGCGTCACCCAAATCGGACGGCACCTCGTCTTTATGCACTTCGTAGCCGAGAAAACGCTCGATGTACCGGAATTTCTGGCGGTCGCGTTCGCCGACAAATGTTACGGCTTTACCGCCGGCTCCGGCACGGGCGGTGCGTCCGATACGGTGTACATAGTCCTCGGCCTCGCGTGGCACGTCATAATTGACCACCATCGATATATCGTCGATGTCGATGCCGCGTGCCAGGATATCTGTCGCGACGATGATATCGAGGCGTCCGGCCCTGAAGTCGCGCATTACCGATTCGCGCCCCTGCTGGTCGAGATCAGAGTGCATCTCGCCGGCATTCCAACCGGCCTTGCGCAGGGCGCGTGCGAGATCTTTCACTTTGGTCTTTGATGCTGCGAAGACAATCACGCGTTGCGAGTAGCCCGATTTAAAGAGCCGTTTGAGCAACTCGGTTTTCTGACCTTCGTAACATATACAAGCCGACTGGTCGATCTTTTCTGTAGGCCGCGACACGGCAATCTTTACTTCGACCGGGTCGTTCAGGATCGTTTTGGCGAGCGTCTGTATCTTGTCGGGCATGGTTGCCGAGAACATCAGTGTCTGGCGTTCGCGTGGCAGCTGTCGCACTATCTGATTGATGTCATCAAAGAATCCCATGTCGAGCATGCGATCGGCCTCGTCAAGCACAAAAAAAGAGACTTTCGAGAGATCTACGTATCCCATCTTGAGGTGGGCAAGCAATCGGCCTGGTGTTGCCACCACTACATCGGCTCCGGTCTTTAGCGCGCGTTGTTGTCTGGCAAAATCTTTGCCGTCGTTGCCACCCTTTATGGCTATGCTGCTCACCGGCAGGTAATAGGAAAAGCCTTCCATCTGCTGGTCAATCTGCTGTGCCAGTTCGTGGGTCGGTACCATCACTACACATTTGATGGCGTCGTAGTCGGCATGTTCGCGCACGATCTGGTTGATGACTGGCAACAGATAAGCGGCGGTTTTGCCGGTACCTGTCTGGGCACAGGCTATCAGATCATACCCGTCGAGCACGACATTGATCGCCTGCTCTTGTATAGGAGTGCACTCGCTGAAATGCATCGCATCGAGTGCGTCAAGTAAGTCATAATCGAGGTCAAGCTCGTCAAATCTCATACTATATCATTCGGCCTATGCCGAGGTTTAGGGTTGAAAGTTCAGTTATATTATTCAGTATAAGACGACAAATTCATTCTTCATCGTCAAAATCAAAATCCCAGCCGTCATCAGAGGCATAGGTGTCGGTGAAACGTGCCAGCTCGCGTCCCTCGCGTTTGGTCGGTCGACCCAGACCTTTGCGCCGGTCGATGAATCCCGAAATCTTTACGACTTCGAGCAGATCATATTGCGATTGCGGAGTGATATTCTCGGCATACTCGGGCACCAGCTTTGCGCCGAGACGGTTTTGGGTCACCGCCAGCACTCTGAAAGAGTAGGTGACAGGCGATTTTCGCACATGCACTATATCTCCCTGATGTATCATGCGGGCCGGTTTGACGGGATTGGAGTCGTCGCCGACCGTCACACGGCCTTTGCGGCAGGCATCGGTGGCGATGGTGCGTGTTTTGAATATGCGCACCGCCCACAGCCATTTATCGATTCTTACCTCTGTTTGTCCCATGTAATATGCTTGTCAAGTCCCTCAGTGGCATATAGTTCGCCTCGTGAGAGTTTTTGGTTCATGTATTTGTACGATTCGGCCAGATGTGCATTCGGAGTCTCAAGGTGCCACAGATGCCTTACCAGTCCGCACCGAAATAGTTTGAATGTCTTTACCCCGTGTGCCTGCAGTCGCAGTTCGATGTCATTGTCTTCGCCTCCCCAGCTGCAGAATGTCTCGTCATAACCGTTTATGGCCACGAGGTCTTTGCGCCAGAATGCCATGTTGGCACCCAGGCCGGTGCCTGTCGTATGATAGTGGTGAGACAGTGGCACTGATATGCATTCCGGCAGACGTATGGCCTTAAGTCTGTCTTTTTGCAATGAGCGGGACAGGGGCGAGAAACAACGGCTGATTTTATCTCTCTTGCATGCTTTTTCAGTAGCCGAGTTGTTAAGTCTTATACGCGATCCTTTGGCGTAATGTCCCGGGAGCGCGGCGGCCAGATGGTCGGCGATAAAATGGCGGGACAACACAACGTCACTGTCAATCTGCACGATATAGTCTCCTATGCTGCGGGCTATGCACTTGTTGCGCATTGCTGCCAGCCTGAATCCTTTGTCTTCGTGCCAAAGATGCACGACAGGCACCGGGCATCGGGCTGCAAACCGATCAATTACAGCTTTGGTCTCGCTCCCCGATCCGTCATCGCCCACAATCACCTCGTCAGGCATACGTGTCTGTCTCAATATCGAATCGAGACACAACGCCAATGCATCGGGGCGATTATAAGTCGATATGATCAGGCTTACCTTCATTTATTATTGAATTTGCACATAGCCGCCTGAGGGCCGGCGAGCACATATTCGCGTATGGCCTCGTCGGCAACCTCGACACGTGCCGGCAGCTCTTTCTGTTGTTCGGGGGTAAATTGCCCCAGAACATAGTCGACCTGACACCCGCGCGGGAAGTCGTTGCCGATACCAAACCGCAGTCTGGCATAGGCTTGCGTGCCCAGCATCTGAGCGATGTTTTTGAGTCCGTTATGGCCTGCGTCGCTGCCGTTTTGTTTGATGCGTATCGCGCCGAACGGCAGAGCAATGTCATCGACAATCACCAATAGGTGATCGACAGGAATATTCTCTTTCTGCAGCCAATAGCGCACGGCATTGCCGCTGAGGTTCATGTAGGTAGACGGTTTGAGCAGGGTGAGCTGCTTGTTCTTGAGCCTGACATGAGCCACGTCGCCGTAACGCTCGGTGGTGAAAGAAATGTTGGACGCCTCGGCAAAGGCGTCCAACACTATAAATCCGATGTTGTGTCGCGTACCGGCATATTCGCTGCCGATGTTTCCGAGACCAACGATCAGGTATTTCATGAGTCAGCGGCGGCTGCTTACTTGCCTGCGGCAGCGGCGGCAGCGGCACCACGAGCGGCACGGGTGAGCTGAACGGCGCATACGACAGCGTTTTTGGCGTTCATCAGCTCGAGCTTGTCAAAGTGGAGGTCGCCAACCTGCATGGTCTTGCCAAGGCCGAGGTCGTCGACATTGATCACCAGACGCTCGGGGATATCGGTGTATATAGCTTTCACGCGCAGTTTCTTCATCGACAGTGACAGTTTACCACCGGCTTTCACACCCTCGGCATGGCCTTCGAGTTTGACGGGAACCTCGACAACAACGGGTTTCTTGTCGCTGACCTCGAGCAGGTCGATGTGCAGGATGGTATCCTTTACAGGGTGGAACTGAATATCTTTGAGCACGGCCATACGTTTGTCGCCGTTGATGTCGAGCTCAATGGCGAAGATGTCGGGGGTATAGATGAGTTTGCGCACGGCATCGTTGGTCACAACAAGGTCGGTAGTGATGAGGCCTTTGCCATTGCCGATCTCGACGAGTTTCTCACCGGCTTTGAGAGTGCCTTTGAAGGGGAGTTCGACGAGCTCGCCACCGTTGAGCACAACGGGGATCTGATTGTTTGCACGCAGGGCTTTGGTAGCCTTTTTGCCGAGCTCAACACGGGGCTGGGCTGAAAGTTGGAATGTCTTCATTTTTTGTTTGTTTTGTGTTACTCAAAATTAAGTAGATTATGCTCTTAATTTCCCATCACACGGTCAGGGCTAAAAAGCGGTGCAAAGTTACGCTTTTTTATTGAGATTGCCAAGTATCTACACGCTATATTTCGCCGTTTTTGGCTGCAAAGTTTCCAATAAGAAGTGCAACGGCAATTCACCTCACTCCTCCTCAGGGG
>JAUNGA010000064.1 GCA_030524765.1 Bacteroidales bacterium
TATTGGTTTTTTCTTGCGTTCCGAGCCGGTTCGATTATGCGGGAGTATTATAACCGCGACTATGATGCCGCATTGCTTGAGCTTACCGACATATTGACAGATAGGAATTTCGCTGTGATAGGAGCCGGCGCTTTTGTGGGGCAGCATTCCATTTTCCCGAAAGTCGGGACATCACGTCCGGATGAGTCAGATTTGATCAAACTAAAGGCATTTGCCTCTGAGTGTAGAAAAAGATTGGCAAACGATGAAATTCCCGTCTTAAAAGTCAAAGGCAAACGTCCGTATAAAAATGCCGCCGGAGTTCCGGTACATCCGGTTGCCGATAAAAACCGCTGCAAAGGATGCGGTGAATGTGCCGAAAAATGTCCGGCCGGAGCCATTGACAAAGCCAATCCGACAGTGACAGACACTTCAAAATGCATTTCTTGCGGACGTTGCATATTCGTGTGCAAAAAGAATGCAAGACATTATTCCGGCCTCACATATTCAGCAATCGGAGCGCTGTTCAAACTCGGTTTTTCGCGTCGTAAAGAGCCGGAATGGTCTTGACTTGACATGTCATCATGCCCATCCTTCGGTAATAAAAGTTAATGCCACTCACATCTACTCGACCTTTTTCCTCAGAGTCATTTGAGCGGATGTCTCATATGCATTAGAGGACAGATTTCCGATTGAGATTCATAACACCACGTACACTGTCAGAGAATGCGATTTATTGATATACCCTCATTTGTCACACGTCAAAATCATTGGTTGTTCAGATGATTTTGAGGTTTTTGTCTGCACATCGGATTTTACATTTTCAATTGCAACCATAAGAAATATTTATAGTTCGGTCAATCTTGCCCGGTTGTGGAAAAATCCACTAAGACCCATTTTGACGAACCCTCTCTAACAGTTCGATGCAGAAAATTAAAAACATTGATACTGTATGAAAGCTTTAATCGTAGTAGGACATCCTTTCTGGCAAATCTCCGTAGCCAACAAGGGTATAGTGGAGGCAGTTAAGAAACTGGCTCCTGAAATTGAAATCAGTATTCTTAAAGAGGAATACCCATCAGATGTCTTTGATATAGGGACTGAACGAAAGATGCCAATGTCATGAATATCATAGAAGCAATGAATGAGTGCCGCTCTGTGCGTACTTTCAACGGAGAGCCGCTCGGCGCTGAACTCCGGAAGAAATTGATGCAAGCCATAGACGAGGCCAAAAGTCCATTCGGTGGCAATGTAACAATTCGTCTTAAAGAATTTGATCTAAAAGGCGAATACCGCCCGAGCACTTACGGCTCAATCAAGGGGGCAACCGATTTCTTCCTTCTTGGATTGCAGGAGACAAAGGAATCAGCACTGACGGCAGGTTTCCGATTCGAGCAAGTTGTACTCCGCGCTTGGGAACTGGGGTTGGGTTGCTGCTGGATAGCCGCCACTTTCAAAGGGAGTGACTTCGACCGAGGTCAAACTTGGCCTGACGGAGAACAACTGCGCATTATCTGCCCGGTAGGCGTGGCGGCAGCCAAAAAGGGATTTTTGGAATCTATAACACGCTTGGCTCTCGGCAGCAAGAACCGCAAGAAATTCGAAGACATGTTTTTCACCGACAATTTCGCCAAACCTTATTCTCGAGACGGACAATTTGGGGAAGCCCTCGAAATGATGCGGCTCGCGCCGTCATCGAAAAACTCACAACCCTGGAGAGCATTAGTGACCGGAAATCGGGTGGACTTCTATTTCAGATACAATAATCCAGCCTCAGTGCTCGATTGTGGCATTGGTTTGTGCCATTTCTGGGAAACAGAGAATTTTTATGACCGAAAAGGCTCTTTCACCCCCGAAACAGACGCTCCGGTAGCCCTTGACAACTGGCAATATCTGGTTTCTTACAGGATATGAAACAGCGTCTTTTCGCAAACAATATACCGTCCATAACTTTGCTATCATCACCTTGTTGTTTTGCCTTGGCAAAGAATAACTCTTTTCCAATACAACAAGCAAATTCATTTTAAAGTTAAGTAGACCCTTTTTCCTCTATGTTCATTTTAGTTCATCCTATTACATATAAGAAAATCCTGCAACTCGCTGAGTTGCAGGATTTTTCATTGTCTTTCGTCAGACTTTTGTGGAGCTGGAGGGACTTGAACCCTCGTCCAAACGCGGAACCAATGTGCTTTCTACGTGCGTATTCTCCGATTGGTTTTCATGCCACGGCAGGCCGGAGACGGCCAACCGAGACCTTATCCTCTAAAGATTTCGGCTCCCGCAGCGAGGCCGGCGGGCGCCTATTCTCGATTTACCTACACCGCCATGTCGATTAGTCTCGAGAAGACGACAATCGGGCGATGTCCCGTCCCCGCGACTGTCGCGGGGATTAAGCTGATCTACTATACTTCAATCAAGCAGCGAGAGCGAAGTTGTTTTCGCCAATTAAATTTTTTGATGTCGGTATTAAAGAGAACGACCATCATGTCTCTGCACGCTTACACACCAACTCGACACGCTGTCAAAACCAGTCAGCCCCGTTTTTCGCCTGCCGTTTGTGCAAGGACTACAAAAGTACGCATTAATTTTGATAAAACAAGTGTTTATCATTAAATTTTTAATAAAAATATGCCAATTGTGTCAGTTTTGACTGCATTTTCGAAATTAAATTGCTAATTTTGCACTCATATTCGGTAAACCAATCAGGTACCACATAGTATTTTGACTAACAAAGTTTGCAAGTGACAAAAAGAATATTCCGTATATCGCGTGTGGCGGTCACTCCGTCGCCCTTGCTGTCGGCGTTGCCGATAGTTGCTTTGCTGCTGACCCTGACCGGTGTGATTATCATCGACGGAGCCGACGCAATCTCATCGTATTCACCTTTCGTCCTGCTGGGCTCAGCGGCTCTGGCGGCTGTGCTGTCGTCGGCCACGGGCTCGCTGTCGCGACGAGGCATGCTGACCGGTCTGCGCCGCAGTGCATCTCAGATCATGCCGGCCGTGCCGATGCTGCTGTGTATCGCCATGCTTGCCACGACGTGGATGATATCGGGTGTGGTGCCGACTCTGGTCGATTATGGACTGTCGATGCTCAATCCGCGGTGGTTTCTGGTGACGACGTGTGTGTCGTGTGCAGTGATCTCGGTGCTGACAGGTAGCTCGTGGTCGACCATCGCTACTATCGGTGTCGCATTTATGGGCATAGGCACGGTGATGGGCTATGGTGCCGGATGGATAGCCGGCGCTATAATCTCGGGGGCATATTTCGGTGACAAGGTATCGCCGCTGAGCGACACCACGGTGGTCGCATCGTCGACATGCGGTGTCGATCTTTTTGAGCATATACGTTATCTGATGATTACGGCCGTACCGGCAATGTCGGTGGCGCTGCTGGTGTTCGGCATACGTGGCCTGGCAGGGCATACGGCGCCGACAGAGAGTTCGCTCGATTTTATTGACGGGCTGCAGCATGCGTTCAACATCACACCGTGGGTGCTGGTGATACCGGCCATGACCGGAGTGATGATCGCCATGCGCGTGCCAACGCTGGTCACTCTGGCCACAAGCGCCCTGTTGGGTGCGATAGGCATATTTGTGTTTCAGCCACAGCTCGACATGGATCTGATGTCGACCTTGTCTGCCATATGGAGCGGCAACTCGATGCAGACGGGCTATGTCTCGCTTGATGAGCTGGTGTCGACCGGCGGAGTGACGGGCATGTTGCCGACTGTTTTTCTGGTGCTGAGCGCGCTGGTATTCGGCTGGGTGATGATAGGTACCGGCATGCTTGGATCACTGGCGTCGGCGATTACGACGCGTCTGCGCCGACGCACGTCGATCGTCGCGGCGACCGTTGGCTCGGGACTGTGTGCCAACGCCTGTACCGCTGACCAGTATCTGTCGTTGATCATCACCGGCAATATGTACCGCACAGTATATCGTCGCAGCCGCATGGAACAGCGTCTGCTGAGCCGCACAATGGAAGACTCGGTGTCGGTGACATCGGTGCTGATACCGTGGAACTCATGCGGTGTGACGCAATCGACCGTGCTGGGTGTGTCGACCTTGACCTATCTGCCTTACTGCATATTCAACTATCTGTCGCCGGTGATGTCGCTGGTGATGATATGGACAGGGTTCAAGGTGCGCAGCGTGGTACGCGGCACTCTGGCCCGTGCATGATCAGAACTGGGCGCGAGTATAGATGCCGAGCGTGAGAGCCGACACCCCGCGTCGCAATGCCCAATACATATATCCGAGGTCAGCACCGACAACAAACCGGTCGGTGAGCTGACAATTGAATCCACCCGTTATGTCAAGCGTGAACGAGCATGACGGGTGGCTGACGTTATCGGTGCCGAAGTTGCGTGCAATGCCGGGCATGACGTGTGTCTGTGCCGCCCAGCGGCCGGTGCCGAGAGGGAGCCATCCTGCAAAGCCTGCCGACAGGCCTACAGAGCTGAGCATATCGACAGGAAGACCGGCTCTGCGCACGGGCAACGATCTGAGAGAGCCCGATACGGCTACTCCCCACCAGTCGGTGACAGGCATCGACAGACGCAGGGCTGTCGATGCGCCTATTCCGGTCGTGACGCCTCCGGCCGGGCCGCCGAACGGGACAATCATCTGAGTCGAGACATCGAGCGCGGGCATCCAGTCGGCCACCGCATATGGCAGACGCGGATATGAATGCGGATAGAGCAGTCGCCCCACGGCATAGCCGATTTCGGTCGATATGAGTCCGATAGCGGCGCCTCCGATCACGTCTTTAGGATAGTGTCGTCTGGAGAGGACACGCTGCATGGCCACGCAGTCGGCGACGGCATGCGCGCCGAGAGCCCACCACGGTGATCTTACATATAGCTCGTGGCCTACAACCGAAGCCGCCGTAAATGCCCATGACGAGTGGCGTGACGGCCATGAGTGGTGTCCCGAACGGTCGGGACGGGTCTCATGTATGGTCGATTTGAACAGTTCGGTCATTGCAAAGTTGACCACAGCCGATGTGCCGGCCCGAGCGACTATAGGAGCAGCTTTGACGGGCGGTTGTCCTATGGAGTCGGGGTTAGAGGCAAAAGTCCGGGCAAACGCGCCCGCAAGAAGCAGTGTAAGCGAAATTAGTCTGAGAATAGTCACTTTTCAATTGATTTATATATCTGGCGGAACAATTCTGGCCGGATATTAGCTCTATTGAAGGCCGCATTGTCGCGCGTAGGATTGACACGGTTGGTCAGAAAAACGAATATGAGATCCTTGTCGGGATCGACCCAGAAGACCGTACCTGTGAATCCGAGATGGCCATATACAGCCGGGCCGGCCTCTTCGCATGTGGGCGACCAGTCGGGATTCACAAGATCGGGTTTGTCAAATCCGAGACCGCGACGGCATGTCGGACTCTTCGATTTCGTAAATAGGTCGACAGTCTGTTGCGAGAGTACACGCGCATCACCGTATGTGCCACCATTGAGCCACATCTGGCACAACTTTGCAATGTCACCGGCGTTGCCGAAAACACCGGCGTTGCCCGACACGCCTCCGATCATAGCGGCGGTCTCGTCGTGTACGAAACCATGCACGGTCTGACGGCGCATGAACGTGTCGTGCTCGGTGGGCGCTATATCAGAGAGCTTATGTCTGAGCGTCGGACGGTAGCAAAGTGTGTAGGCACCGATCGGCCCCCAGATACTGTCGGTCACAAACTTGTCGTGCGATATGCCGGAGAGGCGTTGCTCCATATCCATCAGCAGACAAAAATTGAGACACGAGTATGTGTATTTTTTGTCAGGCCGGAGTGGAATGTCATAGATGCGGCCCATGATGGTGTCGAAGGCCGCCTGCCCCACCCACATGCCACGGGCCGCCTCGACACCGAATTGATCGGTGCGGTGCGGCTTCACTATATCTGAGCGTACCTTGGCCGTGTTATTGCCCCATGCGCCGCGCTGTATGGCAATGGTGTGGCCGCGGTCGCGCCGGCCGGTAATGAGCTTGCCGGTAAATGTGGCAGTATCCATCATCACATCATACATGTTGAGAGCCGCAGGCATGCCCGACTCGTGATATAGCAGTTGCCTGACAGTGATCAAGTCTTTGCCCGTACCGCGCAGGCCGGGGATGTGGACAGATACCGCATCGTCGAGACCGAAAAGTCCCAGATCATAGGCTTTCATGATGCCGGGCAACGTGCCGGTGGCCTTAGATACCGAGGCAAGATCGTAAACAGTCGAACGAGTGACAGGACCACCGCCGGCGGTAAGACGGCCAAATGCCTTATCATACACAATATTACCGTTACGGGCGACAAGCACCTGACACCCGGGGAACGCGCCATCGCGCAGGGCTTTTCCGACAATCGAGTCGATCGAATCGGTGAGCGACGCCCGCATGCCCTCGGCAACGGGCGTGGTATAGCCCAGTCGCGACTTGGGGATAGAGATGCCTGAGCCCAGACGGGCTATGTGCGGCAGATTGACCGGCAGGCGGCCGCTGACATCGATACCGCCAAATACAGCCATAGCGGCGGCGGCGCGCAGCGATGGAATATTCTCATAGGCCAATACGATCGCATCACAATCTTTAAGATCGGCATGGAACTTGTTCATCTTATATGGATTTACCATAAAGACACTCACAAGGCCTTTGAGTCGCGAAATGCGGGCAAAAGCGTTGCGGCTCGACGCCTTGTCATCATATACCGCGGCAATCACAACATCATAGTCGCGCAATCGTGAAAGAGTGGCGTCAGAGACGGTGCCGTCATGTGATGCATAGGTATCGACAAGTGCATAGCGCGAACACATCTCTGCGAAATCATTATCTGCGCCGGCACCTATATTTAGCACAGCTATACGGGCCTTGGCAAGATTGCCCACCGGCAGTATGTTGTCGCGGTTGCGCAGCACAGTTACAGAAGCCTGTGCGAGAGCGTCGATCAGTGCCCGGGCGCCGGACGAATTTATCTCGGCATCGAGACCGGCGATATCGACCGGGGCCGGACGACGGTTGAGACCGAGAGCATATTTGTAGCGTAAAACCCGCTTGCAGCGGTCGGCTATCACCTCGCGCGAGATACGGCCACTCTCTACAGCCGCCATCAGTGCCTTGATGTCGTCCATCGGATGATTTGATGATTCGAGCACATCCGCACCGGCCTCGAGAGCAAGCACAGCATTGTTTTTGCCCGGCACATCGGCGCCTTTCATGCCGAGAGCGTCGGTATATATCAGTCCCTCGAAGCCCATATGATCGCGCAGCAAATCTGTCGTAATCCTGCGTGAAAGCGAGGCGGGCGTACCGCTCTCGTCGAGAGCTGGTACAGCGAGGTGGCCTACCATTATACCCGAGAGTCCGGCACCAATATAGCGGTAGAACGGCACCAGATCGATGCTGTCGAGCACAGCCCTGTCGTGATTTACAACAGTCCTCTCTTTGTGCGAATCGGTAGATGTGTCGCCATGACCGGGGAAATGCTTGCCGACAGCCTGCACGCCGCCGGCCTCAAGACCGAGGCCATAGGCTGTGCCCAGACGAGCCACCCGCTCGGGGTCTTCGCCAAACGAACGGGCGCCTATGACGGGATTTGACGGATTTGAATTGACATCGAGTACCGGTGCGAAATTGACCTGAATACCGGCCAGCCGACATTCGCGTGCCATTTCGAGGCCATAGTCATAGAGCAACCGGGCATCCTGCACCGCGCCGAGAGTCATATTGTCAGGAAATTTGGGAGTGTCGGCTATGCGCATCGACAATCCCCACTCACCGTCGAATGTCATCAGCAGAGGCACCTTGGCAAGCGACTGGGCATAGTTGGTCATCTCGACGTATTGGCCGAGCGAGCCTGATGAGAACAACAGTCCGCCCACGGCACCATCGTCGACCAGACGTCTGATCGACGCCCGCGATGATTCACCCTGTGCAGGCGATACCTTGGGGAATACCAGCTGTGCCACCCTCTCGCGCTCAGACATAGTGTTGTAGACCGAGTCGACCCATGCCTCACAGGCAGGATCGGCGGTATTGCGCATGATAGCAGGAGCGGGCTGTCCCACCGGAGCGCCGGCCAGCATCATCCATATGGATGTGACAAATGCTATAAAAGATGTAAACATGGCTTAGATTGAAATGTTACCGGTTGTCGGCCATATGCATGCGCACGGTGCGGGAAGGGTTTATCTTACGTCCCTTGCCGTTGCCTTTGCGCAGGTAGGTGATCAGATCTTTATATAGCTCGTCTTTTGACGCGGCCACAAGTCTGTGGTTGGCCAATGTGGGCATATAGTCACCGCCTTTGGCCATATAGTCTATAGTAGCGACACGATATGTGCGTTCGGGGTCGATCGGCTCGCCGTTGAGAGTGGCGCTGACTATCTGCGCGTCTGTATCGGCAGTCCTGGGCGTGAACACCACCTCGACTCCCTCGCTCACGCCACTGCCGCCCACGCGGGCCATCTGCTGCAATGCCGGCAGGATGTCGGCACCTTTGATGTCGATCACCTGTACGCGGTTGTTAAACGGCATCATGGTGATGAGCTGTCCCTCGGTGACGGTACCCTTGGGTAATCCGCGTCTTATACCGCCCTTGTTGAGCATAGCCATATCGACGCTGTCGGCGAGCTGTCGGCCACGGTCGAGCACCATGTCGGTACAGAAATTGAGCAGGGCGGCCGATGTCTGCGGCAGCTCGATGGCGGCCTTTGCCACGGGCTCGCGCATCAGTGAGTCGACGCCGCGGCGATAAGGTGCGATCAGCTCGGGTATCTCGTCATCTATGCGGCTGTCAAGCCGGCTGTCGACCCGTATCACCTCATAGTCGGTGGTAAGGCTGTCGAGGTCTATGGTGATTTTTCCGAGATTTTTTCCGGATTTGCCAACCTGGGTGACGAGAATCTCGCGTCCCTGCAGATTGGGTACACGCGACGAGAATTCACCGCTGTCGGCCGGGGTTATCAGATCGTGTGAGTGACCGCCGATGATTATATCGATATCTGACGTATGGCCGGCCAGATCGACATCTCCAGGCGGCATCTCCGGGTCATATCCGATGTGGGTCAATGCCACCACCATATCGACATTCTCGATATTCTTGAGCCACCATGCCGATGAATTTGCCGCAGTGAGAGCGTCGAGATACCCGACACCGTCATAATTGCCTTCAGAGATCATTCCCTCGGGACGCAGATTGATGGCTATGAAACCGATGCGGCGTCCGTCGACCTCGCGAATCGTATATTTATGGAATTTGTCGGCCAGAGGCGAACGTGACAGATCGTAGTTGGTGGCGAGGAATTCGCCCTCGGCATCGGCAAGCACGGCTGCCAGCGAGTCGACACCGTTGTCAAACTCATGGTTGCCGAGTATGCGCAGATCGTATTCGAGCGCATTCATTACCTTTTGCTCGACCTCGCCGCCGAAGAGGTTGAAGTAGAGCGTCCCCTGAACGGCATCGCCGGCATCGACAAGCATGACATTTTCCTCGGCCATGCGCACACTGTCGACCAGCACCTTGCGCCTGGCCACACCGCCCAGACCGTCCTTGTCGTCGGGATCGATCTGCGAGTGGGTATCGTTGGTGTGCAGTATGACCAGTCTGTCGGCCCGGGCGGCCGTCGAGACTGTGGCGAGCGCCACTGCCAGCGCGGTTATCTTCAATAAAGATCTCATGTCGTTTTTCGGGGTATAGTGGTAATATTTGTAGTCAAAACAATTATAGCGCGAATTTAGCCATAATTTTTGACTTTTTGTACCGATTTGTCCAAGTTTTGTTCGGCCGGCAAATGGGCATAGGCCTTGTGGGTGATGGTGCGGTAGGCGATCAGAGCCAGCACACCGGTGACCGTCCATGATATGGGATACAGATGCATGAGCTGCACATAGTCATAACCGGTATAAAACATGATGTGAATCCACACTACACGCAACAGGCATGAGCCGAAGACCGTGATAACCGTAGGCGTCATCGAATAGCCCAGACCGCGCATCGATGCACCCGAGACCTCATAAGAGCAGGCTATGAACTGAAACGCCAGCACATGCTCGACACGCAGACGACCGAATTCGAGCACCTCGGGGCTGGTGGTGAACACACCCACAAAAGCGTCGGCAAAAGCCGCTATTCCCAGATTGGCCGACGCCGAGGCGACAACGGCCAGAAACATGCCGGCCAGAAACACCCGACGGCAGCGGCGTGCGTCGCCGGCTCCATAATTCTGCGCTGTGAAGGCCACCACAGCCTGATTGACGGCAACGATTAGAAAGTAGCAATACATCTCGTAGTTGACCGCCGCAGCCGAGCCTGCCACAGCATCGGAGCCAAGACGGTTGATGGCCGACTGCACAAATACATTAGAGATCGAGAAGAGCATTCCCTGCAGACCGGCCGGAATACCGATGCGCATCTCACGCGACAGCTCGCCGCGGTCAAACCGCAGTTCGCGCACCCTCAGTCTGTAAGGATCTTCTTCCCGCAACAGATACCAGACGATCAGCGCCGCATTGACAGCGTTGGCGACGACAGTCGCCAGGGCCACGCCGGCTACGTCCATGTCAAAGACAAGCACAAAAACCAGATTGAGCACGACATTTACCAGACCACCGACCACGAGGGCATAAAACGGACGGCGCGTGTCGCCCTTGCTGCGCAGGATGGCCGAACCGAAATTATATATCATCATGAACGGCATGCCCATGAAGAATATGGTGAGATATTCGGTCGAGAGGTCGATGACATCTGCGGGGGTATCCATAAACTCAAGCAATGGACGGGCCACCACAGAGCCTATACACAGCAACGCAACACCACTGACCAGGGCCACAGCCATCGCTGTGCGCGAGGCACGGCGCACGGCATTCATGTCGCCACGTCCTATATAATTGGCTATGACCACATTGGCGCCGACCGATACACCAAGAAAGAGATTAATGATCAGACTGATAATCATGCCGTTGCTGCCCACTGCGGCAAGTGATTGCTTGCTGCACCACCGGCCGACTACAGCGACGTCGATAGAGTTGAACGACTGCTGCAACACACCGCTCGCCAGCAATGGCAGGGCGAAAACGATCATGCTCGTGAGTATGTTGCCACGCAGCATGTCGATATTTCCTGAGGATGATTTCATATGCAAGAATTGGAAGAGAGATTGACGGCTATGGAATGCCACGCCACATTATATGACCTATCGGATATACAAAGGTACGATTTTTTTGCGTGTTTATTGTTGACCCGATTTGAATTTTGTTTAACTTTGTGGTATGGCACGACACAATATGCTTGGAAAATGGGGCGAGGATATCGCCTGCGCGAAACTGGTCGCCGAGGGATATGCCATATGCGACCGCAACTGGCGCATGGGCCACTACGAGATCGACATTGTGGCCATGCGCGGCGACACCCTTGTCTTTGCCGAAGTCAAGACACGTTCTGAGCCCGACATCGACCCGCTCGAAGCCGTCGACAACCGCAAGATGGCCCACATGGCCGCATCGGCCGGCGTCTATGTCGAGAGCCACAACCTGCCTCACGACATACGTTTTGATCTATTCGGCATATCAGGCACACCCGAAGGCGGATACACAGTCGAGCACATAGCCGATGCGTTTGACGTGCCGATCACATCTTATTGACCCGAAACTTGTTTTAATTACCAAAGCGACATAAAACACCTGTTAGATATATGGAAAATTCTGTCAAACAACACATCTACGACCTGCAGCAATTGATAGCGCGCCGTGGCATCGCCGCCGTCATCATCCCGCAGGCCGATCCCCACATGAGCGAATATCTGTCGGCACACTGGCAGCTGCGCCGCTATCTGAGCGGATTCACAGGCTCGGCCGGCGATCTGGTCGTGACCCGCGACCGTGCGGCACTGTGGACCGACTCGCGATACTTCCTGCAGGCCGCCCAGCAACTCGACGGCACCGGCATCGAACTGATGCGCGACGGTCTGCCCGGCACACCGTCTATCGAACGCTGGCTGGCCGACAACCTTAAGGCCGGCGATGTGGTAGCCATCGACGCCATGGTATTCTCGACGGCCGCACGCGCCGATCTGCAGATGCGTCTGCATGCCGACGGCCTGGCGCTTGCCACCAATTTCGGCCCCGACGAGATATGGCCCGGCCGCCCCGCTCTGCCTGAGGGCAAAGTGTTTGTACATGACGTAAAATATGCCGGACTGCCTGCCCGCGACAAAATAGGCGCCGTGCTCGAGCATACGGCCGGGCAACGCGCCGACTCGGTATTTATCTCTGCTCTCGACGAGATAGCATGGGTGCTCAATATCCGCGCCAACGATGTGAAATATAATCCTGTAGTGACATCATTCCTCTATCTGTCGCCGGTCGGCTGCACACTCTTTATCGATCCTGTCAAGGTGAGCGACGATGTAGCCGGATATCTGCGTTCACAGGGTGTGGCGACAGCGCCATATACAGCAGTCAAAGACTTTCTGACCAATCTCCCCGGTGAGGCCCGGGTGCTCGTCGAGGGCGCCCGCACCGCCGCCGGTATTGTCGATCTGCTGGGATCGCGCGCCGTCGTAGGCACGTCGCCCGTGGCCATGCTCAAGGCCTGCAAGAACGAAGTGCAGCTCGAGGGTGTGCGCAATGCAATGGTGCGCGACGGCGTGGCTATGGTGCGCTCGCTGCATGAGATCGAGCGGCGCGTAGAGGCCGGCGAGCACCTCACCGAGATGGACGTGGCCGAGATATTGCGCCGCCATCGTTCGACATCGCCTCTTTTCTTCGACGAGAGCTTCGGCACAATCGCCGGATACGGCCCACACGGTGCCATAGTTCACTATGAGGCAGACAAGAAATCAAATGCCGACCTTGCGCCGCACGGGCTGCTGCTCATCGATTCGGGAGCCCAATATCTCGACGGCACCACCGACATTACCCGCACCATCAGCCTGGGCGCCA
>JAUNGA010000005.1 GCA_030524765.1 Bacteroidales bacterium
CCAGCTCTCTTTTTCAACCCTTATGCTGTCCCAGCATGCTCCGGTCTCTCCAGTTTGAGGTGCTCGACGTATCGGTCGATGCGTGCCAGCTGCTCAGGAATGTCTATGGTCTGTGGACAGTGAGAGACGCAGGCCCCGCACCCTACGCATTGGTCGGCCTGTCGCAGTGGCGATACTGCGCGGTCATATCCTACGAGGAATGCGCGTCGAGCCTCGTCATAGCGCGGATCACGGCGGTCATGCAGCACATTGTCGTCGTTGACACATTTATTGAAGTGGGCGAATATCGCCGGTATGTTTATGCCATAGGGGCAAGGCATACAGTAGGCACATGCCGTGCAGGGCACAGTATCGTTCTCGACAATCTCAGTGGCTACGCGCAGCAAAAAGTCATGCTCGTCGTCGCTGACAGGCTCGAGTGGAGAGAATGTGGCGACATTGTCTTTGATATGCTCCATATATGTCATGCCGCTAAGGACGGTGAGCACACCCGGCTGAGCCGCGAAACGGAACGCCCATGAAGGAATCGATTCGTCTGGACGACGCTGTCTCATCTTGGCGGCGATAGGTTTGGCCACGTTGGCCAACGAACCGCCGAGTAGCGGCTCCATGATCACGACAGGGATGTCGCGTTTTACCAACTCGTCATAGAGATATTTGGCGGTTATGTGACGCTCGTTTTCCTCGGCGGGATGCTCCCAGTTGATATAATTGAGCTGGATCTGTACAAAATCCCAATGAGCCTCACCTCGGTCGTGCATGCGCAGCATCTCGTCGAAACACTCCACGTCGCCATGATACGAGAAGCCGAGATTACGTATTTTGCCTTGTTCGCGCATCTGCTTGCAAAAGTCGAGCATGCCGTTGTCGAGGAATCGGCCATGTAGATTCTCGAAACTGCCTATGCCGACGCAGTGCAGCAGATAATAATCGATATAATCGGTCTGCAGGTTGCGCAGTGAGGTCTCAAACATCTCGACCGAGCGCTCGTGCGACCACGTCTCGGGCGCGAAATTCGAAAGTTTGGTGGCTATATAGTAGCTGTCGCGAGGATGACGGCTGAGCGCCTTACCCATCACTGTCTCAGAGAGCCCGCGGCAATAGGCCGGCGACGTATCGTAGTAATTGACTCCCGATGCCATTGCATAATCGACTTGACGGTTGACTTCATCCTGATTGATTTCGCCATTGCTTTTCTGGGCCGATTCGCCTTCGACGGTCGGCAGTCGCATACATCCGTAACCGAGAATAGATACACTGTCGCCGGTATTGTGATTGACCCGTCGGGTCATTTCGCCTTTGGCCTTGTTGTGGTGCCCGGCGTCCTTTTTCTCGTCGGTCGAGCAGCCTGTGGCGATCAGACCGAGTGATGCGAGCGATGCGGTCTTGATAAATCCGCGACGCGATATATTTTTTGCCATGTTTCTATCAGATTAAATGGTGAATGTCTATGCCCTCGACATGAATTGCGGCTGTTTCTCCGGGTATGTTGCCGGCACGCCCTACGGGGCAGTGATATTCGCATGATCCGCATCCGATACATGCATTCTCGTCGACCATAGGACGCAGATTGCCGCCATTCTCGCTGACAGGGATCATTGTGATTGCCTCGGCCGGGCAACGGCGGGCGCAGTTGCCACACGTCTGGCCATATGCGGCCGAGATGCAGCGATCGAGATCAACTGTGGCCGTACCGATTTTTGTCGAACTCTTGACTGCAAGGTCGACAGGCTCAATAGCTCCGACCGGACATACATCGCCGCATACGGTGCACTCGGGACGACACCAGCCCTCGTTGAACGCCATAACCGGCTGCATCAGCGAGTCAAGCGCCTCAGATGGCCGCAACACACTGTTGGGGCAATTGGTGATGCATAGCTGGCATGCGGTGCATCTCTCAGACAGAGATTTTGCGCCCTTGGCGCCGGCAGGCACGATTCTGATCGACGATGCCGACGGGCGTTTGCTCTTGATCGGAGCGAGGCCGCCGTCGGTAGTTTTGTCGATGGCTTCAGCGGCGAGCGATGCGACCACGACGGCTCCGCCACTGAGAAATGCGCGACGGCTTTTATCTGTGGTCTTACGGGGGGCGGCCTCCTGACTCTTGCGCACCGGACTGTATGAGATGGCGTGCTGTGTACACTCACCTATGCAGTCAAAACAAGTCACACAGCGTGTATAGTCGATCGTGTGGGTCTTGGGGTCGATACACGATGCCTTGCAGTGGCGGGCACATGATCCGCATCCGTTACAGCGATCTGTGTCTATGTTGATTTTGAGGAGTGCGAATTTTGAGAGTTTGCCGAGCAACCATCCCACGGGACAGATCTTATTGCAATAATCGCGCCCCGATGTCCATGCCATGGCGGTGACGATAATAAATGTAATGGCTGCCACGGCGAGCGCGGGTATAGACAGATGCGGCATCGATGCATGCACGAAAGCCGTATTGCCCGAGTCGGCAAGAGCATTGTTGATCTCGACCACACCGGGTTTTACGAGCCATGTGGCCATACGCCCAAACGCGCTGTAAGGTTCGATGAGCGAGGCTATGTATATTGGCAACGATATGAGATGACCGGCAATTAACAAAGCGAAAACGATAAAAAATGTATTTCGCATCATATTGGCCGCAGGTTTTGAATGGAATTTGCCAAGTTTGCGTTTGCGACGCGGGCGGCATGCGGTCGATATGCGGTTGACGACATCCTGATAGACCCCCAGAGGGCAGATTATCGAACAATAGATGCGGCCAAACACAAGCGCAAGAGCAATCAAGGCTGCCAAGACCACTAAATTTAGGGAAAGCAGAGCTGGTATCAGCTGTATTTTTGCCATCCAGGCCCAATGATGCATTGCAAAACCTGTCACATCGACAAAAAGTGCAGTGACAGCGAGCAGACTTAGCACGGCAAGTATAATGCGGGTGATTTTCAACATATAGCCAAAATGTGATGATTGGTTTTATGACACAAAGTTAGCAATAATCTGCGTTCCGCCGAAAAGTTTTTGCTAAAAAATAGGCCGAAAGTTTTGGAGATTTCAAAAGTTTGCGTAACTTTGCAGCGCAAAAGCAGAAAAGCTGATGCGAACATGGTGAGTTTAGCTCAGTTGGTTAGAGCGTCGGATTGTGGTTCCGAAGGTCGTGGGTTCGACCCCCACACCTCACCCCACAGAATATTAGCCCGGATAATTCCGGGCTATTTTTGTATGGATGATAACTCTTGCGATACCAAGTCGGTGCTTGGCATCATGCACTGAGATGATTCGTAGACAGTCATGCCTGTCAGATATTTTTAAATTTCTCAACCAATGAAACTATCACAGCCACAGTTTGACGAGCTGAAAGAGTTGCTCGACCGTGAATCGGCGACATACAACCGGCCTGAATTTATCGAATCAGATCCGGTGCAGTTCCCGCGCATGTTCAGAGATAAACGCGATATCGAGATTGCCGCGCTGCTTGCCTCGACAATTGCATGGGGCAACCGCACGATGATATGCCGATCGGCCAACAAGATGTTCGGACTGATGGACTGGCAGCCTTATAAATATATAATGGAGCAAGGATACGAGGAATTGCCGGCCGGCAACATCCACCGTACATTTTTCAACGACAATCTGCGTCACTATCTGTGCGGACTCCATGCAATTTATAATAAATACGGCGATCTTGAGGGACTCGCGGCCGATGTAAAAGCCGGTCACACGGGCCCTGCGCTGCCCTGGGCGATAGCACAACGCATCAACGACGAGCTGTGTGAGGCCGATAACGGACGCAACGACTGCCGTTGTCTGCCGCTGGGTCTCGACAAATCGGCATTAAAACGGTTCAATATGGCGCTGCGATGGCTTGTGCGAAAAGATGGCATTGTAGATCTCGGTATCTGGAATGTAATGACACAGGCCGAGTTGTACATACCTCTCGATGTACACGTTGGCAACGTGTCGCGTGGGTTGGGGCTGCTTGAACGCAAAGCCAATGACCGCAGGGCTGTAGAAGATCTGACGGCTACACTGCGTGAGATGTGTCCGGATGATCCGGTGAAATATGACTATGCCCTGTTCGGTATTGGCGTGAACGGCTCTTACCAAAGATTGAAGCGGTAGCCGACGGCAGTCGAGGCCGAGATGTTTGATCCTATGAATGTAGTCTCGCGCTCAGAAATCAGAGCCGAGTCGACTGATCCGACGATGCCTGCAAACCACCGGCCCTTATTCCATACAAGTGAGAGCTTGAAATGATTGTAGAGCGAGAACGACACATTCTCGCTCTCACTGTTTACGAATCCCTTGCGCACACCGATCACAGGCGAGACCGAGACACCGAGACACCAGCGTGGTGCAAATACCCAGTTGTAGCCGTAGCCGAGTCTCAGACCGTAGTTATGGGTGTGTACACGGTAATGGTAGTCGTTCCACCACGAGGGCAGTTGGTCGAGCATGTACTGAGGCAACGACGAGAAATCTATGTCGTAGTTTTGTGTGTACATTGAGAAGCCGGCATAGAATGAACCTTGGCTACGTTTCTGTATCTTGCTGAATGCGAAGGCTGCGGCCTGGGAGTATTTTTTGTGATTGAAAAAGTAGAAGACATCGAATCCCCACGAGGTCATATCGATACCGTTGAAGTCGATATCAAGATCTTTTTCGTCACCAAACCGATGCAGGCGCGTGCCGACGTCATTCTTCTCCCAATATAACTCAGTGCTGAAAAGGCTGCACGTGAAACCGAAATTGTAGCGTTGGCGCGAGTGTGGCGACCCTCCGAACAGTTTGCTCACATTTATATCATAACCGACAGATACGGCGAGATATGTCAGATAGAGTCCGGCTGATGTCGACGGGTCAGAGACCATATTGACCGTACGTTTGGGCGGTATGCTGAAGTTGATATAATTGAGCCATGAGTCGGTGGTGAGCTTTACATTGAACTTGGTGCCCGATCCCACCACATACAGCGAATCGTAGGTGTTGAAAAATTTGTCGCCCCAACGATAGGTGTTGACGCAGAACCGTGGAAATTTTCCCCATCCGGCTATAGAATCGAGATTAAAAGATATAGCATGTAGATTCACGCCACCCAATATAGAGAGACAAGCAACAGTACATATTATAATAAATCTACGCATCAATCTTTCTACTCATTGGAATTTCGGTGCAAAGTTACATATTTATAATGAAAATAATTGGCCGATTGTTCCGAAAAAATGGCTATCTTTGCAAGGTCGGCCCATTCGCCGGCACCCGTGAAAACAGACTTACCTAACCTAACCGTCATTCTTGACATGGAAAAACGACTGATAGAGTGCGTGCCCAATTTCAGCGAGGGCCGCGACCGCAGCGTCATTGACGCGATAACAAATGCTATAACGGAAACGGGCGATGTCGATCTGCTCGACGTCGATCCGGGCGAGGCGACCAACCGTACGGTAGTGACATTTGTCGGAGAACCCGACGCTGTGGTCGAGGCCGCATTTCGCGGCATACGTCGTGCAACCGAGCTGATTGACATGCGTAAACATCACGGCGCTCATCCGCGCATGGGTGCTACCGATGTCTGCCCGCTCATTCCTATCTCCGGTATCACACTTGAGGAGTGTGCCGAGCTGGCACGAAATCTGGCCAAGCGTGTGGCCGACGAGCTGGGCATACCCACCTATTGCTATGAGGCCGCCGCTTTTACGCCTGAGCGACGAAATCTGGCCGTTTGTCGTGCAGGTGAATACGAAGCCCTTCCCGATAAAATGGGGCACGAGGGAAAAGGTCCCGACTTCGGCGACAGACCGTTTGACGAAGCTGCCGCCCGCAGTGGCGCCACGACCATAGGAGCACGCGATTTTCTTATCGCCGTAAATTTCAATCTTAATACCACATCTACCCGCCGTGCCAATGCCATCGCATTTGACGTGCGGGAAAAGGGACGTCCGCAGCGTGAAGGCGGCCGACTTACCGGCAAACCGCTCAAAGATGCCGACGGACGCCCGCTCATGATACCCGGCACACTCAAGGGTACAAAGGCGATCGGATGGTATATCGATGAATATGGTATCGCCCAGGTGTCGATGAATATCACCGATATTGCCGCCACACCGTTGCACAAGGCATTTGACGAGGTGACCCGAGCGGCACAG
The DNA here is from genome assembly GCA_030524765.1 of Bacteroidales bacterium. Taxonomy (GTDB): domain Bacteria; phylum Bacteroidota; class Bacteroidia; order Bacteroidales; family Muribaculaceae; genus CAG-873. Next base: position 6,135 of record JAUNGA010000005.1, read on the forward strand.
GCCCGCGGCATTCGTGTGACCGGTACCGAGATCGTGGGTCTCGTGCCCAAGCGCGCTCTGGTAGAGGCCGGTCGGTATTTTCTGTACAAACAACAGCGCTCTACCGGCCTGCCCGAGAGCGAGATAATACGCATGGCCGTCAAATCGATGGGACTTGACGAGCTCAAACCGTTCAATCCCGAGGAAAAAGTTGTCGAGTATATGATCGGTAGCCGCAAGGCGGCTGAAAAAAGCCTTGTGGATATGACTTGCCGCGAATTTGCCGACGAGACGGCTTCGGAATCACCGGCCCCGGGCGGTGGATCGATATCTGCCTATATGGGGGCGCTGGCCGCGGCTCTTGGCACAATGGTGGCCAATCTCTCGGCACACAAGCCCGGATGGGATGACCGTTGGCACGAATTTTCGGATTATGCCGACCGAGGACGTGTGTTGGTCGACCGTCTGATACATCTTGTCGATGAAGACACAGCTGCGTTCAACGGTATCATGGCCGTATTCGCGATGCCAAAATCGACAGAGGCCGAGAAGGCTGCCCGGGCCGAAGCAATGGAAGCGGCCACCCTATATGCCACTCAGGTGCCATTACAGACAATGGAAGCCGCTATGGCAACTTTCGAACTGCTTGAAGCCATGGCAACCGAGGGCAACCCTGCTTCGGTGAGCGATGCCGGCGTGGGAGCGTTGGCTGCCGAGGCAGCAGTGCAGGGTGCGGCCCTCAACGTTCGTATCAACGCGGCCTCGCTAAAAGACCGATCGAAAGCCGACGAGCTGGTGGCCCGTGCGCGTCAGATATGCGACGACGCCGTTGTGGCACGAGCTCATATACTTGATATAGTAAACAAAATCATTGATAAAGCCTGACAATATGACCCTCGAACAATTCAGAGCCGACATAGCCGGTGGTATCCCAGACACACTGCCTGCACCTCGCGAGTATGACCGTTCGGTCAATCATGCCCCCCGACGCAAAGACATACTGACGCCGGCCGAAAAAGAACTGGCACTGCGCAACGCACTGCGATATTTCGATCCGAGACATCATGCCGAACTTGCTCCGGAATTCGCGCGCGAACTGGCTGATTACGGACGCATATATATGTATCGTCTTCGCCCGACCTACGACATGTATGCCCGGCCCATTGACGCCTATCCCGCCAAATCACGTCAGGCTGCGGCAATCATGATGATGATACAGAATAATCTCGACCCTGCCGTGGCCCAACATCCGCACGAGCTGATAACCTATGGCGGCAACGGTGCTGTTTTCCAGAACTGGGCACAATATCGTCTTGTGATGAAGTATCTGAGCGAGATGACCGACGAGCAGACTCTTGTGATGTATTCGGGCCATCCGCTCGGCTTGTTCCCGTCGCATCCGGGCGCGCCACGCGTAATCGTGACCAACGGTATGGTCATCCCCAACTATTCAAAGCCCGATGATTGGGAACGCATGAATGCTCTGGGCGTGTCGCAATACGGTCAGATGACTGCCGGATCATATATGTATATCGGCCCGCAAGGCATTGTGCATGGCACTACAATCACTGTGCTCAATGCGGCACGTGCTTTGCGCCCGGACGGCAATATCGGCGGCATGTTGTTCGTGACTGCCGGTCTCGGCGGCATGTCGGGCGCGCAACCCAAGGCTGCCAAGATTTCGGGCGTTGTTAGCATCACGGCCGAGATCAATCCTGCTGCAGCAGAAAAACGTCTGTCACAAGGTTGGGTCGACGAGCTGCACACTGATCTCGACGAATTGATTGACCGCGCACTCGCTGCCGTCGAGGCACGCGAGGCTGTATCCCTGGCATATCAGGGCAATATAGTCGATCTGTGGGAACGTCTGGCCGACCGTGGTGTAAAAGTGGATCTTGGTTCTGACCAGACCTCGTTGCACAATCCCTGGGCCGGCGGTTACTATCCGGTAGGCTACAGCTATGAGGAATCTCTCGTAATGATGGCCGAAGAGCCGGAGAAATTCCGCGAGGCCGTGCGCGATTCGCTGCGGCGTCAGGTCAAGGCGATCAACAGGCTGACCGCCGAAGGTATGTATTTCTTTGATTACGGTAATGCATTCCTGCTCGAATCGTCGCGTGCCGGTGCCGATATAACCAATGCCGATGGTACATTCCGGTATCCATCTTACGTACAGGCTATCATGGGACCGAGATTCTTTGACTACGGATTCGGACCGTTCAGGTGGGTGTGCACATCGTGTGACCCTGCTGATCTTGAGATTACCGATCGCCTTGCGGCCGAGGTGCTTGACGAAATGATGCAGACAGCACCCGATGACATTCGCGGTCAGATGGCCGACAACCTGCACTGGATACGTGAGGCCGGCCACAACAATCTGGTGGTTGGCTCGCAGGCGCGCATACTGTATGCCGACAGCGAGGGTCGCACCCGTATAGCGCTGGCATTCAACAAGGCAATACGGGATGGGCAGCTCAAGGCACCGGTAGTGCTCGGTCGTGACCATCACGATGTATCAGGTACCGACTCACCCTATCGTGAGACATCAAATATTACCGACGGATCGCAATATACGGCCGATATGGCTGTGCACAACGTCATCGGCGACGCATTCCGCGGGGCGACATGGGTGTCGCTGCACAACGGCGGCGGTGTCGGCTGGGGCGAAGTGATCAACGGTGGTTTCGGTATGGTGATCGACGGCAGCGAGGATTGCGATCGCCGCATACGTGAGATGCTGTTGTGGGATGTCAACAACGGCATAGCACGTCGCAGCTGGGCCCGCAATTCAGGTGCCCGCGATGCGATACGCCGCGAGATGGAGCGCACTCCGGGGCTGGTGGTGACTATGCCTAATGATGCCGACGACAATATAATCAAAGAATCAATCAAAAACACGCTTTAATGGAAAACCATCATAACATACATTATATATCAGCCGAATGGCTCACTATCGACCGTGTGGCCGAAATCATCGAATCAGGCGCACGCCTGGCGTTAAGCGACGATGCACGCAGACGCATCGCCGACTGTCGCAGATATCTCGATGAGAAAATCAATAGCTCGTCTGAGCCAATCTATGGTATAACCACCGGTTTTGGTTCGCTGTGCAATATCTCGATAGACAAAGAGCAGTTGCAGAAACTGCAGCGCAATCTTGTCATGTCGCACTCATGCTGCACCGGTCCGCGCGTGCCTGCAGAGATTGTGCGTCTGATGCTGTTGCTAAAGGTCCAGTCGCTGAGTTATGGCAATTCGGGTGTACAGGTCGAAACCGTCGAGCGCCTGATTGATCTTTACAATAACGATGCTCTGCCCGTGGTGTGTCAGCAAGGCTCGCTCGGTGCCTCTGGTGATTTGGCACCGCTTGCAGTAATGTCGCTGCCATTGCTCGGCTTGGGCGAAGTCGAATATAAAGGTCAGCGCCGGCCGTCGGCCGAAGTGCTTGCTGAACTTGGCTTGGCTCCCGTCGAATTACAGTCTAAAGAGGGGCTGGCGCTGCTCAACGGAACACAATTCATGAGTGCTTACGGAGTCTGGGCGCTTATCAAGGCTCATCGCCTGAGCAGACTTGCCGATAAAATCGGCGCTATGTCACTCGACGCATTCGACGGACGCATCGAACCGTTCTGTGCCCCGGTCAACGAGGTGCGTCACCATGCCGGCCAGATAGAAACAGCACGTACGGTGAGCGGATGGCTTGAGGGAAGCGAGCTGATAGCCCGCCACAAAGAGCATGTGCAGGACCCCTACTCTTTCCGTTGCATGCCTCAGGTGCACGGTGCCGCAAAAGATACTCTCGCATTTGTGACATCGGTGATCGAAGATGAGATCAACAGCCCGACTGACAATCCTACGATCTTCCCCGATCATGACATGATTGTGTCGGCAGGCAACTTCCATGGCGAACCTATCGCGTTACCGATGGATTATCTGGCGGTGGCACTGACAGAGTTGTCTAATATTTCAGAACGCCGTACTTATAAACTCATTTCGGGCACACGCGGGTTGCCGTCGTTCCTGGTGGCCAATCCCGGTTTGAATTCCGGCTTCATGATTCCGCAATATACCGCGGCGTCAATCGTCAGTCAGTCTAAGGGACTTTGCTGGCCCAACAGTTGCGACTCTATTCCGTCGTCGCAGGGACAGGAAGATCATGTGTCTATGGGCTCCAACTCGGCTACCAAGCTCTATCGAGTAGTCAATAACACTGAGCGCGTACTGGCGATCGAGTTGTTTAATGCTGCTCAGGCACTTGATTTCAGACGCCCTCTCAAGTCGTCGCCTGTGCTCGAGCAATGGCATGCCGACTATCGTCGCGAAGTACCGTTTATCGAGAACGATGTGGTGATGTATCCGCTTATCGAACGTTCTATAGAATTTATTCGTAAGGAACGCTAAAAATGAAAATTATAAAGAATATCGGACAGTTGGCCGGCATTTTGCCGGCTGACTGTCATGGCTTATATGGGGCCGGTATGTCACATGTCGAGATCATGCCTGACGCATGGCTCACGATCGGGGATGACGGTATGATAATGGGATTCGGGCCGATGACGCATGTCCCCGAGGGTATATTTGATGAGACTATAGATGCTCGAGGAGCAATAGTCACACCGACATTCTGCGACTCGCACACCCATCTTGTATATGCCGGAAGCCGTGAAGGTGAGTTTATAGACAAGATCAGAGGTCTCGGTTACGCCGAAATCGCTGCACATGGTGGCGGAATACTCAATTCGGCCGACAGGCTCAACGATACAGATGAGGATACATTATTTGAACAGGCATCACGTCGCTTGACACAGGTCAGAGCTATGGGCACCGGTGTCATAGAGATCAAGAGCGGCTATGGCCTGACGCTTGACGGCGAACTCAAGATGCTACGCGTGATACGACGCCTCAGAGAGGCATATCCCGACATGGCTGTCAAGTCAACTTTTCTCGGTGCCCACGCAGTGGGACGTGCCTATGCGGGCCGTCAGGAAGAATATGTCAGTCATGTGATTGACGATATGCTGCCGGCTGTTGCCGGAGAGGGCCTGGCTGATTATGTAGATGTATTTTGTGAAGAAGGTTTCTTCACTGTGGCCCAGACAGAGCGTATACTCTCTGCCGGTACAGCTTTGGGCATTACTCCGCGACTTCATGCCAATCAGTTGCATTGCTCAGGTGGTGTGCAGACAGGCATTGCATGCGGTGCGGTGTCGGTAGATCATCTTGAGTCTGTGGGTGATGCCGAGATAGAGGCTCTGCGCAGTGCCGAGACAATCCCGACACTACTGCCGGGAGCTTCGTTTTTTCTCGGTGAGCCGTTTGCTCCGGCACGCCGTCTGATAGAGGCCGGATGTCGGGTGGCGCTGGCGTCAGACTATAATCCCGGCTCGTCACCGTCGGGCTCTATGAAATTTGTATGGTCGCTTGGATGCATAAAGATGAAACTGTCGCCCGAAGAGGCATTCAATGCCATTACAATAAATGCGGCGGCCGCTCTGGGGCTGACCGAATCCTACGGATCAATCACGCCCGGCAAAGCGGCCTCGCTGATTATCTATCAGCCGTGGGTAAACTCACTGGCATATATTCCCTATGCTTATACCGAACCGACAATAGCACGTGTGCTGTTGCGCGGTTGCGATATCTGATTAGCGGTTCATGGCCTGGCGGCGGGTCAACCAGTCGCCGAGCCATAATCCGCAGAGAATAAGTCCGCAGCCTATGTAGCCGATAATTGAGACGTTCTCGCCCAGGAACACGACTGACACCACAAGAGTGATGATCGGCTGGAGATACATGTAGTTGTTGGCTTTGAGAGCGCCGACTTTCTTGACTGTCTCGGCCCACAGCAGGTAGGCGACGAGAGACGCACCAATACCGAGGAACAACAGATTGCCCACCAACTCGCCATTGGTCACTACTTCAACGATATTATATTTAGGCGGCTCGACTGTGAGAAAAGGCAGTGCCGTCAGTACACCGTAGAAAAATGTCTTGCGTGAGATAAACCAGGCATCATATACGGCGTTGAGCTTTTTGAGTATCAGACTATAAAGTGCCCAACTGAATGCACCTGCAAGTGCAAGTATGTCACCCAGCGGACGGATTTCAAGATTAAAACTGCTGTTGAATATCACACATCCGACACCGGTGAATGCTATCAGCGAGCCGGCGATCATTCCTGACCCGGGGCGTTCGCTGCGGTACCATAGCCCCACAAGCATAGTGGTGATGAGGGGTGATGTTGATGTGAGCAACGACACGTTTGAGACAAGAGTGTAACGCAGGGCGAAATTCTCGGCAAGAAAGTAAATAGAGCCTGCGAGCATACCGCAGAGCACGAGCAATCCTTCGTCGCGCCAGTTATTACTGAATAAGCGTGTGCGTTTTAACAGTAAAATGATGATGTAGGCGAGCGTGAAACGGTAAATATAGATTTCTACCGGTTGCATCCCTGCATTAAGCAGAACCTTGGTCGATACGAACGATATACCCCACATTGTGATACACACAAGTGCACCCAAGTGGCCAAGGACCTGCGATTTATTGGAATAAAGTTTATTCCCTGTGCGTGGCATAAAAAGGTTTTGATTTATGTTGGATATGCAAATTTAGTTAAATTTATTGATATCAGACAAACATAAATCAACCTTTATTTGTAAATTTGTCAGAGAATTATTCACTCTGTAAACCATAAAGAGACATGAAACTTTTGAAAATCACTTGCATTGCGCTGCTGGGCGGCGTTTTGCTGTTCGGCGAGGTTGGATGCTCGTCAATGACCAACACAGGCAAGGGTGCCTTGATCGGCGGTGGCGGCGGTGGTGCACTTGGTGCAGGCATCGGTGCTCTGATCGGTGGCGGCAAAGGCGCCGGTATCGGTTCGGCTATCGGTGCTGCAGTCGGTGCAGGAGCCGGTGCTCTAATCGGTAACAAAATGGACAAGCAGCAGAAAGAACTGCAGCAACAGCTCGCCAATCAGGCTACCGTAGAGGAAACAACAGACCAGAACGGTCTGCGTGCCATCAAAGTGACATTTGAGGGCGGCATCCTCTTCCCCACCGGTAAATATACTCTCAATCCTCAGGCTCAGGCCGATCTGACACGCTTTGCTGCTTCTCTGCAGTCAAATCCCGACACCAACGTACAAATCTACGGCTTCACCGATAACACCGGTTCGTATGCTGTAAACGAGAAACTTGCCGGCGAGCGTGCATCGGCTGTGTTGTCATTCCTCGCCAACAAGGGTGTTTCGCCCACACGTCTGACCGCCCAAGGTATTCCTATGGCCGATTATGTAGCCAGCAACGATACCCCACAGGGCCGCGCTCAGAACCGTCGCGTTGAGGTATATATTACTGCAAATCAGGAAATGATCCGTCAGGCTGAAGCCGGGACGCTTAAATAATCTTTACCATTTAAAACCCGATAATAGCCGTTCAATCTGAGCGGCTATTATTATATATACGTCTCTTATTCTATAAAAAATAGAGTGATGAATCCGGCAATCAGGGCATAAGTGGCAGCTTTCTGATATCCGTGTGAGTGTGTCTCGGGAATCATCTCGTCGCTTATAACATAAATCATGGCGCCCGAGGCCATGCCCATCAGCGCCGGCAGCATAGCCTGGGAAAGACTGCCAACCCAATATCCTATATAGACTCCCGCCATTTCAAGACCGGCAACGATAGCGGCTACTGTCATGGCCCGTGGCCAGGATATGCCTGCCATGAGCAACGGTGTGATGATTACGAGCCCTTCAGGTATATTTTGCAAGGCGATAGAAAAAGACAGCGACTCGGCATTGTCAAGGCTTGTCCCGTCGAATGCAACACCTGTTGCCATTCCTTCGGGCAGTTTGTGCAGAGCTATCGCTATGACAAAGAGCAGTACTCTGTTTAGTGAGGCATTGTTGTGGTGTTCCTCTACATCAAGGCCGGTGAGGTTGTGTAGATGCGGTGTGACCATATCAAGCATACTGATAACGATGGCACCGGCGGCTATTCCGAGAGCGACTTGCCACAGTCCGCTGTGCCCTACCTGTTCAACTGCCGGAATGGCCAGACATACAATAGCTGCGGCAAGCATCATGCCTGCACAATAGCCGAGAAAGATATCGTTGAGTCTGTGAGGAATGCGTCTGAAAATAAAACCGAGGGCCGAACCTGCGAGTGAGGCACCTCCGAGCAACAATGCGCTGTCAGTTACTTGTGAAATCATTTTATTGTGATGATGTTTATGCAAATATAATCTATTTTTTACTGTATTGGTTCGGATTTATGCAAAAATTGGGTTAACTTTGCAATAAACTCACTGCTTGTAATGAAACTGATCAATACCATAATATCTGTCGTGGCGATATGTGTCGGCTTGTCTGCTACGGCCGAAAATCCTAAACGGGAATTCCGTGGTGCGTGGATGCATACTGTTTTTCAGGACGGTTATCTGAAACGCTCTACTGATGAAAACAAACAGTATCTGCGCGATCAGCTCGATCGATTGAAGTCCGCCGGAGTCAATGCCGTGATATTTCAGGTGCGTCCACAGGCTGATGCGTTCTATCCGTCACCGCTCGAACCTTGGAGCCGGTTTCTTACCGACAACGGCAAAGCTCCGATACCGGCGTGGGATCCTTTGCAGTTTATGATCGATGAATCGCACGCCAGAGGAATGGAGCTGCATGCGTGGCTCAATCCCTATCGTGTCACATCGTCTAAAAATCAGACTTTGCCCCAAGGGCATGTGTATCATAAGCATCCTGAATGGTTTGTCAGATTTGACGGAAAAATTTATTTTGATCCGGGGCTGCATGAGAGCCGCGATTTTATCACAGCTGTTGTAAGAGACATCGTGACAAGATATGATGTAGACGGAATTCATTTTGACGATTATTTTTATCCCTATCCGGTAAAAGGATTGAAGTTTCAGGATGCAAAATCATATTCGAAATATGGCAAAGGAATGGAATTGGCCGAATGGCGACGTAAAAATGTAGATAAACTGATAGAACAGGTACACGCGGTGATTGCCGCTACAAAGCCATGGGTCGTATTCGGTATCAGCCCTTTTGGAATCTGGCGTAACAAGACATCAGATCCGACAGGTAGCGACACACGTGGCCTACAGAATTATGATGATCTCTATGCCGACGTCCTGTTGTGGGCGCGCGAAGGCTGGATAGACTATCAGTTGCCGCAACTCTACTGGGAACTCGAGAATAAATCTGCACCATATCTGAGTCTTATAGACTGGTGGGCGGCCAACAGTCATGGCCGTCATATGTTTATCGGCCAGGATGTCAACCGCACAATGACCGCCGACGAACTGACCCGCAAGGTTGATCTCACCCGTCGTGCCGAAACTATAACCGGCAACTGTTGGTGGCCTGCATATTCTGTTACATCAAATGTCGGTGGCATAGCCGACTCGCTGGCCTGCAACTATCAGTCGACCGTAGCTCTCGTGCCCGACTATCCCTGGATCAGCGATAAGGCCCCGAAGTCAGTATCGGGTCTTCGTGTCAGTGCAGGGAAACTGCAGTGGCGTGCTCCTGAGCCCAAAGGCGAGAGCGACGACGCCGTGAAATATGTTATTTATCGTTTTGATGAGGGAGAAAAGATTGATCTGACAAAATCGACATCTGTTGTGGCTGTCACGTGGAATAAGTCATGGAAAGTCAGCCGTCCGGGGATCTATATTGTCACTGCTCTCAGTCGTGTGAATCGTGAGTCTGCGCCATCTGAGCCCATAAAGGTAAAATTATGATCAGCATAATCGTACCTGTATATAATGTAGAGCGTTGGCTTCGCGAATGTGTAGATAGCATCATTGCTCAGACTTATACAGATTGGGAACTGATATTGGTAGATGACGGTTCGACCGACTCGTCAGGGCATATATGCGACACCTATGCGGCACGTGACAGTCGTATCAAAGTGCTACATGGAAAGAACGGAGGTCTTTCATATGCCCGCAATCGCGGTATAGATGCCAGTGTAGGTGATCGGCTTGCCTTTGTAGACTCTGATGATACTATAGCCCGAAATTTCCTTGAAAAACTTGGTAGTGTTGATGCAGATATAGTATGTTGTGGATTCCTGCGCGATGATAAAATCAGATATCGCGACTATCAGACAACATCAATATGCTATTTAAACAATCGGCAGGCGTTGATTGATGGATTGTATCAACGCAATGTCAATACATCGGCCTGTGGCAAATTATTTCGAAGATACCTTTTCGATACCGTGCGTTTTGCAGAGGGAATGTATTACGAAGACCTTGAGATCTTTCCTCGTATTATGTCAGAAATGACAGGACGACTCGCTTTGATAAAAGATAAACTGGTTTTCTATCGTGATACGCCCGGCAGTATAATCAATACTTGGAATGATCACAGGCTTGATGTGCTTACTGTGACTGAAGCTATTGAGAATATGTTTGATGATGAGGAGCTGTTCATGGCAGCCCGTGGCCGGCGATTCAGTGCCAATTATAATATGATGCTGTTGTCTTTGAGCCACGGCCGTAAGGAAATAGCAGCGCAATGCTATGAATTTATAAAGTCTGCGCGTATTCAGATACTGACCGACAGAAATGTCAGGATTAAAAACAAAGCCGGCGCACTATTATCTTACGCAGGTATGGATATGATGAAATTATTGAGCCGACTATGAATGTTTCGATAGTAACATATAAAACAGATACGGCCGAACTTGGCAGATGTCTGCAATCGCTTGACACGTCAATTGTCAAGCAGGTTTTCATAGTCGACAACGGTAGTGAGAAACGCATTGAACATTTCGTCGGTGCATTTGAGAATGTCGAGTATATCGCGAATAGAAATACGGGATATGGATCGGCACACAATATCGCTTTGCGCAAAAGTATAAATTCCGGGACCGATTATCATCTGGTTTTGAACTCTGATGTATATTTTGAGCCGGGATTGCTCGAGTCGGCAAAAAAATATATGGACAATCATCCCGATGTGGGGCAATTGCATCCGACACTGATATATCCCGATGGCCGCCATCAGTACACTGTGAGACGTCTGCCAACGCCGTTTGATGTTTTTATCAGACGGTTTATGCCGGAATCCTTTTTCAAAAAAAGCAGAGACCGCTATCTGCTAAAAGATCTCGATCTTGAATCAATTATTGATGTGCCGTATCATCAGGGAAGTTTTATGTTGCTGAGAGTGGAATCTCTTAAAAATGTAGGACTCTTTGACGAGCGTTTTTTTATGTATCCCGAGGATATTGATCTCACACGCCGCATGCATGAACGATATCGAACGATATATTATCCGTTTCTCACAGCCGTGCATGCCCATAAGGCCGAGTCGTACAAGAGCGGACGCATGCTGCGCATACACATTGTGAATATGATACGTTATTTCAATAAATGGGGATGGTTTGTTGATCCGGAACGTCGTAAAGCCAATAATGCTCTTATAACAGGTGTGAGTTGTCGTGATATGAATAGTAACAACCGTCGGTGACAATGATATGGTCATTGACCCGTATGTCGAAGAGACTCGCCGCGTTGACTATCTTCTGGGTGAGAGCGTCATCCTGGGCACTCGGTCTCTGTGTACCGGATGGATGGTTGTGAAAAAGAATCATAGCCGAGGCATAATTGTCTATGGCATGTTTCATGATGATTCGCACGTCAACGGCTGTTGCTGAGACACCTCCACGGCTGACATTTACCTCCTTTATCACTTTGCCTGCCTGCGACAGCATCATCACCCAGAATTCCTCATAAGGCAGATTGTTGAGGTGACGGCGCATCAGTGATACGGCCGTTGCCGACGAGGTTACTACAGGTGACGACAGTGATGCAGCGTCGGCGGCCGCACGGCTGCCTATCTCAAGGGCCGCCAGCAGCGTGATCGCTTTTGCAGGACCGATGCCTTTGTAGCGTTTTAGAAAATCAGTTAGATTTAGGCGTGCGATTTTTGAAAGGTGATTGTCATTATCGGCGAGAATCTCGTTGCTGAGCTGAATGACAGATTTCCCTTTCAGTCCGGTCGAAAAAATCAAAGCCATAAGCTCGGAGTCGGTGAGTGATTTGATGCCGTATTTTGCAGCCTTTTCCCGAGGTCGGTCTTCTGACTGCATATCGCGGATCAACATACCGCCTGATGGATGTGTCTCGTATGGTACGCTCATGGTCACTTTCCTTTACGCATCAAAACTTCTTCTTCGATATTGCGTCCGCGACCGAGGATAATTTTAGTAAACCAGGCTTTGATAAAGCCGGCACCGTAGCCGCCAAGCTGAATCGCCGCCGCCGGCACGGCCATAGCTGCGATCTTTAGATGACGTGTCACTATCAGAGCTCCGATAAACACAGCTATAAAGTACGCGGCAAGAATCCATAGGAATATGTGGCTTACGGTTAATCCGAGTACTATCAATATAATGCTACCTATGAGAAATGCAGCCGGCAACAAGTGCACGATCTTAAGCGAATCGGGATATAGCAGTTTGAGAGTGACACGCGACATACCGAAGACATATACCTGACGCAGGAATTTCTTGAAACTGATACGACGTTTATGCCAGACGGGGTTGTCGATATATCCGATCGAGAATCCGGCGAGGCGAATACGTGTGCTCATATCGATGTCTTCAGAGAACATCTCGCGGAAGCCTCCTACCCGTTCATAGACGCGTCGGCTGAATCCGGTATTGAATGTGCGGGGCACAAATTTCTCAAGCGAGATCTTGCCGCCTCGGATGCCGCCGGTAGTTAGAAAAGATGTCATCGAATAATTTATAGCCTTCTGAGTATCGCTGAAAGACTCGTGTGCGGCATCAGGGCCTCCGTAACAATCAAGAGGATCTGCAGCAAGCATACGTTCGAGATTCTCAAAATATCTGGGCGGAATCACACAATCGGAGTCAAAGAATACAAAATAGTCTCCTGTAGCTCGTTCAATACCATAATTTCTGGCAATAGATCGTCCTTCATTATCTTTGAAAAAATAATGAGCATCGAGACCTTTGGCCACAGCATCATCTACGGCCTCACGGCATGGCTCGGTCGAACCGTCCTCGACAATGATTACCTCAAAATTTTGTAAGGTCTGTGCAAGCAGGCTGTCAAGTAATTCGCGCACCTCATCGATGCGGTTGTAGACAGGAACGATTACTGAATATTTCATGACATGCGCGATTTATAGTCATCGTAGGTATATTGGCGCAACAGGTGCGCGTCGCCACTGAGATCTTCAAGCCATATTGACGGATGCTGTATGCCGTTGAACATCGTAGTCTTGACGGTGGTATAATGGTTCATGTCTTCAAGAGTAAGACGGTCGCCTATTTTAAGAGGCACGTCAAAACTCCAGTCGCCCATATAGTCACCGCTCAAGCACGAATTACCTCCAAGACGATATGTCGGTTTGCCATCGACTGCATCCCGGCCAAGACTTTCGGTGATCAGTGGTTTGTATGGCATCTCGAGGGTATCGGGCATATGGCAGGCAAACGACACATCGACAATGGCTGTGTTGATGTCGTCGTTGTTCACGACGTCGACAACCGACGTTATGAGATTGCCGGTGCGCCATGTAAAAGCACTGCCCGGCTCAAGTATGATTTTGAGCCACGGATAGCGCTCGCGGAATCGGCGCAGCAACCATATCAGATGCTCTATGTCATATCCTTCGCGTGTCATGAGGTGGCCGCCGCCCATATTTATCCATTTTACCTGAGGCAGCAGATGCCCGAACTGGGCTTCGAAAGCTTCGAGCACGCGTTCAAGATCATGACTGTCTGACTCACAGAGAGCATGAAAGTGTAAGCCCTCGATCCCGTCGGGCAGTCGGTCTCCTATCTCGGTGGCGCTTACTCCGAAGCGTGAGCCCGGGAGTGCAGGATTGTAAATATCGGTCTCTATCACCGAGCAATGCGGATTGACGCGCAATCCCGGCGATACGTGGCGTCCTGATGTGCGGTTGTACTCGTTGACCTTATCGGCAAAACGATCAAATTGGCTGAGAGAGTTGAAAGTGATATGTGAGCTGTTTTCGAGATATTCGTCAATAGTCTCGGCCGTGTAGGCCGGACAATAACTGTGCACATTTCCGCCAAGGAATTCACGCCCCAGACGCAGTTCGTTGATCGAACTGGCGGTAGAGTTCCTGCAATATTCGCGTACGATGTCAAACGTACGCCACAGTGCATTGGCCTTGAAAGCCATTATGATGTCGACACCGGCGCGATGCGCCACGTCTTGGATCAATGACAGGTTGCGCCGCAGGTCGCGTTCGCTGACCACATATGCCGGAGTTGGTATTTCGTTGGCTTTCATATTCAGATTATATCGAATTGGGCAAATTTGAGCAAGAGCTGTTTAGAGCCCGAGTTATCGAAGTTTACGATCGCTATATCGCCTATCTCTTTTGTGTCGAGCTTCTCGATTGTGCCCTTTCCAAATCGTGAGTGGGCTATGCGCATGCCGACCTTGAGATCGCCGATCCGATGGTTGACTCCGGCGGGTGCCGGATTTTGTTTCGGAATCGATGTGGATGTTGATGTCTGCCTTGAGACCGATGTGCTCGGACTGACAGAGATTGTAGGACGTCTGACACCAAAATCATCATCGGAATAAGACTCGCGTGAGCCGTATGTATAATTGAGATAGCGTCCGTCTATATCTTTGAGGAACCGCGACGGACGCGGCGTGGTGGGTTGTCCGTTGCGATATCTGTAACTGCTTGCGTAGGATAGCATGCAGAATTTTTTTGCGCGTGTTATGGCTACATAAAAGAGCCGCCGTTCTTCTTCGACTTCCTCGGCGCTGCCTGTACTCATCGACGAGGGTAACAGCTCTTCTTCGACACCGACGACAAATATATTCGAGAATTCAAGACCTTTGGCCGAATGGATCGTCATCAGCGTGACAGAGTCGGACGGCTGCGAGTCATCATCGGTATCCTGATCGGTAGCGAGCGAGACATCGGCCAGAAAATCAGCCATAGAAGGATTGTCGCCGAGTCCTTCTTCGCGCCGGTCGGCGACGAAATCATGGGCACTTTTGAGCAGTTCCTGCAGATTTTCCTGCTTGGAAATGCTCTCAGGGGTCCGGTCGCTCAGATACATGGCAAGCAGGCCGGTGCGTGTGATGATATGCTTGGCGAGTTCATCGGCATCTGCCCCGTCGCGGTGTTTGTCGATAAAATCAGTAATCAGCCCGACAAAACCGTTTATTTTTTTGAGTGTGCCGGAATTGACCTGAAGTTCATATTTGTGAGGATCGCACAGCACATCCCACATGCTGACCCTGTGTTCGATAGCTGAAGCACTGAGTTTCTTGACAGTTGTCTCGCCTATGCCGCGCGCGGGTGTGTTTATGGCACGACGTATGGCCTCATCGTCGCGCGGATTGACTGCCAGCCGGAAATATGACAATGCGTCCTTGATCTCCTTTCGTTGATAGAAAGCAAGACCTCCGTAAATGCGATATGGTATGTTGCGTCGCCGCAGAGCCTCCTCGAGCACTCGTGATTGTGCATTAGTCCGGTAAAGAATTGCAAATTCACTGTACGGTTCGCCGCTTTGTGCACGACGGACAACTATACGCGAAGCCACGAGGCCAGCCTCATCGTAATCGCTGTGGCCGCTCTGCACCTCTATACGCTCGCCGGCATCATTTTTTGAGAAGACTGCCTTGCGAATCTGCTGTGAGTTTTTAGCGATGAGGCTGTTGGCGGCATTGATGATATTTTGTGTCGAGCGGTAGTTCTGTTCGAGCTTGAAGGTCAACAGATCGGTCCAGGTGCGTTTCATCTCAAGGATATTGCGGATATTGGCACCCCGGAATGAATAGATGCTCTGTGCATCGTCGCCCACAACACACAATTTGCCTATGCCGCGGGTCAGTTGCGTCACGATCATATTTTGTGCAAAATTGGTATCCTGAAACTCGTCGACGAGCACATAACGGAAAAACTCCCGGTAATGATCGAGTACACCAGGGTTGTCGCGCAACAGGCGAGCCGTATTGTACAGCAGATCGTCAAAGTCCATAGCATCGGCCACGCGACATCGCTCGACATATACTCGGTAGATGTCGACCGTCTTGCCGCGTCGGGCCCGTACATCACTTTGTATCAGCTCCCTGTCGGCCGCATAATCGGCCGGAGACATCAGGGCGTTTTTAGCCATCGAGATGGCATTCTGTACGGTAGACGGTTTGTAGATCTTCTCGTCGAGCTGCATGTCTTTGACTATTGTCTTGATGAGCGAGCGCGAGTCAGATGTGTCATAGATGGTATAATTGCGGGTATAGCCGATAAGCTCGGCATTTTGACGCAGGATACGTGAGAATATACTGTGGAATGTGCCCATCCACAACCGTGCGGCGGTGCGTTCGCCCACCAGTTTCTCTATGCGTTCGCGCATCTCACGGGCAGCCTTGTTGGTAAATGTAAGAGCAAGGATGCGCGATGGCTCGTAGTTGTTGGCAAGCAGATGTACAATTTTGTATGTGAGCACACGAGTCTTGCCAGAGCCGGCTCCGGCAATGACAAGTTGCGGGCCGTCGATATACTCGACTGCGGCCCGCTGCTGATCGTTGAGTTGCGAGAGATATTTATCGTCCATCGCGTCAGACAAAGCGGTTGTTGGCCGCATCGTATTGAAATCCTGCCGCGGCAAGGATATCGCATAACTCGCCGCGGTCGATGCCGAGATCGTCGCATAGCGAGTCGAGCGAGTCGTAGTGGTCGCGCAGTTTCATATTGATCACGCTGAGCAACATAAACGGGTCTTTGGGCAGATTATCCATTTGATTAGTTATTTATGAGTTCTTCGAGATCGAGCGATGCGAGCTCCCATATGCTCATTGCGTTCTCGAGGTCTTTATTTGCCTGTGCGTGGCGGCTGTAAATCTCAGGATCAGCCGACGTGCCGGTCTGCAATTCGGCCTCGATGTCTTTGACTACTTGCTCGAGGCGTGCAATCTCGGCTTCGGCCTCCTCGACCTTTTTCTGTGCTTTGCGCACAATCTTCTCACGCTCACGCTGTTCGGCATAACTGAGCTTGCGTGCCGGTCGTGGCTCGGAGGTGCCGGTCGGCGCCGGTGCTGATTTTTTTGCATGAGCCTCTGCCGTCTCGGCCTTAGCTACGGGAGTCTTTATCTCAAGTTCGGCAAGCGATGTCAGCCTTTTCTTGTCAAGGTAATCATAGATACCACCCAGACATTCAGTTACCTTTCCGTCGGCAAACTCGTAGACTTTTTCGACAAGGCCATCGAGAAATTCACGGTCGTGGCTTACAACAATCACAGTGCCGTTGAAGTCTTTGATAGCCTGTTTCAGGATATCTTTTGTCTTCATGTCGAGATGATTGGTGGGCTCGTCGAGAATGAGCAGGTTGACAGGCTCAAGCAACAGTTTTATCATCGCCAGACGTGTGCGTTCGCCACCTGAGAGCACTTTGACGAATTTGTCAGAAGCCTCGCCTCCAAACATGAATGCCCCCAGAATATCGCGTATTCTGGTACGGATGTCACCGACAGCCACACGGTCGATGGTATCGAATACTGTGAGCGATCCGTCGAGAAGCGATGCCTGATTTTGGGCAAAATAGCCAATCTTGACATTGTGTCCGATCTTGAGCGAGCCTGTGAACGGGATTTCTCCCATGATGCATTTGACAAGTGTAGACTTGCCTTGACCGTTTTTGCCGACAAAGGCCACTTTCTCGCCGCGGCGTATTGTGAAGGTCGCGTGATCAAAAACCTGATGGTCGCCGTAGGCCTTGCCGACCTCATCGGCTATAATGGGAAAATCTCCTGAGCGCGGAGCCGGCGGAAAGCGTAGATTCAGGTGTGACGTGTCGACCTCGTCGACCTCGATACGGTCGATCTTGGCGAGCTGTTTCATACGGCTCTGCACCTGCACAGCCTTTGTGGCCTTATAGCGGAACCGCTCGATGAACGCCTCGGTGTCGGCAATCTGCTTTTGCTGGTTGGCATATGCTCGCATCTGTTGTTCTATGCGTTCTTTGCGCAGCTCGACATATTTGCTGTAGTTGACCGAGTAATCGTAAATTTTACCGAGAGAGATCTCGATAGTGCGCGTCGTGACATTGTCGATAAACGCACGGTCGTGACTGACGAGCACGACAGCCTTTGCCTTGGATGTCAGGAACGACTCGAGCCATTGTATGGATTCGATATCAAGATGGTTGGTCGGCTCGTCAAGCAGCAGCACATCGGGACGCTGCAAAAGCAGCTTGGCCAGCTCGATGCGCATGCGCCAACCGCCACTGAATTCGGATGTGGGACGATCGAAATCAGACCGTTCGAAACCGAGTCCGAGCAAAGTCTTTTCCATCTCGGCCTCGCCATTGTCGGCGGCCTGCATGGCCAGTTGCTCGGTGAGGGTGGTCATGCGGTCGATAAGAGCGTGATAGTTGTCGCTCTCGTAGTCGGTCCGTTCGGCCAGCTCGTTGTTGAGACGGTCGAGAGTACGTTGCATTTCCTCGATGTGAGAGAATGCTTTTCGCACCTCCTGACGCACCGTGAGCTCATCTGTCAGAATCATGGTCTGAGGCAGATAGCCCACGGTGATATCGGCAGGTATGGCAACATTTCCCGACGTGGGATGCTGCAGGCCGGCAATGATCTTGAGCATGGTCGATTTGCCCGCGCCGTTTTTACCGACAAGTGCTATGCGGTCTTTGTCGTTGATGACATAATTTATGTTGTCAAACAACGATCTGGCACTGAATTCAACACTGAGATTATTGATCGAGATCATTGGTTACGGCAGAATTATTTGAGCATGTCGAGGATTACGTCGCGCACACTTGAGGCAAGAAACTCGGCTTTGGCCAGCGTAGATGCCTCAGAGTAGACGCGAACGATAGGCTCGGTGTTTGATTTGCGCAGATGCACCCAGCTGTCGGCGAAGTCGATCTTGACACCATCGATATCGGTGATGCGTTCACCGGCGTATTTCGCCTTGACATTTTCAAGCAGACGATCGACGTCAAGACCGGGTTGCAGCTCGACTTTGGTCTTGTAGATCGAGTATTCGGGCAATGACTTGCGCAATTCGCTCACTTTCTTTCCCGATTTTGCAAGCAGAGTGAGGAACAGCGCCACACCCACCAGGGCGTCGCGGCCATAATGTAGTTCGGGATAAATGACACCGCCGTTGCCTTCGCCGCCGATCACGGCTCCGGTACGTTTCATCTCGGTGGTCACATTGACCTCACCTACGGCTGCGGCTGTGTAACTGCATCCGTGAGCCTCGGTCACGTCGCGCAGGGCGCGGCTTGAACTGAGGTTGCTGACTGTCGAGCCGGGAGTGTGGGCCAGCACATAGTCGGCTACGGCCACGAGTGTGTATTCTTCGCCAAACATCTCACCGCCATTCTGGACGATCGCGAGACGGTCAACGTCGGGATCGACCACAAAACCGACGTCTGCACCGGTTTCGGCCACAAGAGCTGAAATATCGGTGAGATTTTCGGGGATCGGTTCGGGAGTGTGGGCGAAATGTCCGGTTGGATCACAGTTGAGAGTGATAATATTTTTGACCCCCAAAGCTTTGAGCAATTCGGGGATAATGACACCGCCGACAGAGTTGACCGCGTCGACTGCAACGGTGAAGTCGGCTTTTGCTATTGCGTCGGTGTCGACCAGAGGCAGGGCGAGCACCTTGTCGATATGTTTGCGGTTATAGGTATCATTGGTGTAGACTTTGCCAAGTTCGGTCACACCGGCAAACACGAATGACTCTTCTTCGGCAATTCTGAGCACTTGTTTGCCCTCGGCGTCATTAAGGAATTCGCCATGCTCGTTGAGCAGCTTGAGGGCGTTCCATTGCAGGGGATTGTGCGATGCGGTGAGTATCAGGCCGCCGCAGGCGTTCTCTTCGACAACGGCGATCTCGGTGGTGGGGGTAGAGGCCAGGCCTATGTTTACCACGTCAAATCCCATGCCGGCAAGTGTACCGCACACAAGGTCACTAACCATCGGTCCCGACAGCCGTGCGTCGCGGCCGACTACGATAGTCCGTGATTTTTTAGTAGTGTTTTCTGCGATGAATTTGGCAAAAGCAGCTGTGAATTTTACAACATCGAGTGGCGAAAGACCCTCGCCGGGATGTCCGCCGATAGTGCCGCGGATACCTGAAATTGACTTGATGAGTGCCATTATATTAGACCTTTATTATATAATGTGTTATTGATTATCAGAATTTGGGACGGAAATAGCGCAGCGAATAGAGCCAGGGCACTACGTTGCTCATCTCTGACGGCATGCCATATTGCGATTTGATGACTATATTGACCTGACAGTCTATGGGCAGGAATTCGAGAGGCTTCTGTATGCCACTGCCGTAGCTGTATGACGAGCTAAGCTCGTAATTGCCGTAGCGGAATGCAAAGTTGCCGCCGAGCACGTCGTCATTGCCCTCGGCCTGCAGGAATTTGCCGTCGACGTATGACTGCAGGTTGTAGCGTGTGAAACGGAAGTAGATAAGTTCGTTTGACTTGACGTCGTTGCCGGGTGTGCCGGGGTCGATCACCTGCATGTACATGTTGCCGTCCTCGTCAATGCGGTAATAAGGCGCATCCTCGCCATACTCGAATACGCTGTCTGCCGGTATGGCATCGACCACACGCTGATCGGCGAGATAAGAGTTTACGTAGTGAGTCTCGTCGGTGAGCAGTTCGGCATATGTCTTGCTGTCAGAGCACGACGAAACAGCGGGAACAAGCACAATCGCTGCAGCAACCGGGGAGAGAATCTGTGAGAGTTTCATTATATGTTTTTTATCGTTTTATTAAGCTGTGGGATATTTGGTTTTGTTGGTCTCGAGTAGCGAACGGAATAAGTCGGCAGCCTCGTCGAGCGTACCTTCAAACTCGCCTCCGGCCGCATTTAGATGACCGCCCCCGCCGAAATGGTCATGGCAGAGCTCGTTGACCGGAAATTTGCCAAGCGAACGCATCGACACTTTGACATAGCCGTCTTCCTCACGCATAAAGGCTGAATAATAGACGCCCGGAATGGCGAGCGGACGGTTGACCAGACCCTCGGTATCACCTTTGGTGTAATGAAACCGGTTGAGTTCGGCTCGGGTAAGGATGATAAGGGCTGCACCGGCATCTTCGAAGACCTCCATTTTGTTGAGCAAAGCATAGGCGTTGAGGCGTAGGCTGTTGGCCGAATGGGTCTCGAACTGCTCGCGGTATATGCGCTCTTTGTCGGCACCTTTGCGCAATAGTTCGGCCACGATGATATATATATCGGGGTCTGAGGCGTTGTATGAGAAGTTGCCGGTATCAGTCATCATGCCGGTGAGAATGCACTCTGCGGTCTTCTTATCTATGTCGCTGAAAAGTTCGAGCGCGCAGAATACCTTGAAAAGCACATAACAGGTAGACGATGCCTCGGGGTGCGAGATTGTCACTGTGGCAAAGTCTGACGGATTGAGATGATGGTCAATGAGCACTTTGGGTGCTGTGGCTTTCTCGACATGTGGTGCAAGTCGGCCTATGCGGTTGAGCTCGTTGAAATCGAGGCATATGATCAGATCGGCGTCGGCGATCAGCTGGGCCGCAAAATCGGGATAGCGGGTAGCGTCGGTCGCCTCTTTGGCTCCGGGGAGTCTGCGCAGCGAGGCAAGCATCATGTCGGGTATGATGATGCGGGCCTCTTTGCCCATCGCCGCGAGCATACGCTGCATGGCGGTCGACGAACCGATTGCATCGCCGTCAGGCGACATATGGGTAAGGATGACTATGCGGTCGCTCTCGTCAAGCAGCGATCGCAGGGTGCGGGCTGTTTTGTCGTCTATGAGTTGTGATATCACTGATGTCTCTTCGTTATGGCGCAAGCGCCTATTCAACTTGCA
Source organism: Bacteroidales bacterium (assembly GCA_030524765.1). Taxonomy (GTDB): domain Bacteria; phylum Bacteroidota; class Bacteroidia; order Bacteroidales; family Muribaculaceae; genus CAG-873. The sequence continues at coordinate 28,000 of JAUNGA010000005.1, forward strand.
AAGATAGCAAAAAATCGGGTAATGACAAAACCCGCATCAACAGTCGCAAGCAACTTGTTGATGCGGGCAGAGAATATGTTGACGGTCAGCTATCTCAGGCTTTGAGGGCCGCGAGGGTCGCACGATTGGCCTCGAGTTTGCTGAGAGTGTCGGCGAGTTTTTTGCGTTCACCCTCTACAACGGCGGCCGGGGCGCCGCTGACAAAGCGCTCGTTGGACAGTTTTTTCTCGATTGATGTCTTGAATCCCTCGAGATATTTGATGTCTTTCTCAAGACGCGCTATTTCGGCGTCAACATCGATCGCCGATGTCAGCGGCACGTTGAATTCAAGCGTACCGACCATGAACGACGCGGCTGCGGCATCTTTTGCAGCATCAACTGTAACATTGTCGACGTTGGCGAGTTTTTTGATCAGCGGCATAACCTGCTCTGAAAGCTTGCCGAGGACATTGAGCGACAATACCTCTTTAGACGGGATATTTTTCTTGGCACGTACGGCACGGATACCCGAGATGATTTCTTTGGCCTGCTCTATCACGGCAACGAGGGCTTCATCGGCAGTCTTTGCTTCGGGTTGCGCGGCATACATGATCGACTCGCCGGCAGCACGGCTGTCAATGTGCTGCCAAAGTTCCTCGGTGATGAAGGGCATGAAGGGGTGCAGCAGGCGCAGCAGGGCGTCGAAATAGCGTCGTGTGGCATCGACTGTGGCACGGGCGGCCGGCTTGCCGTAGGCCGGCTTGACCATTTCGAGATACCAGGATGAGAATTCGTCCCAGAAAAGCCGGTAGATGGCCATCAGGGCCTCGTTGATGCGGAACTTGTCCATCAGGTCGTTGACCTCGGCGACGGTTGCGCTCAGGCGCGACTCGAACCACTCGATGGCGAGACGGCTGACTTCGTCGACTTCAATGGTGTCGTCAATCGTCCAGCCCTCGACGAGGCGGAAAGCATTCCAGATCTTGTTGCAGAAGTTGCGGCCCTGCTCGCACAGACGCTCGTCAAACATGATGTCGTTGCCGGCAGGAGCAGCGAGCATCATGCCCATGCGCACACCGTCAGCACCGAATTTAGCGATCAACTCAAGCGGATCAGGCGAGTTGCCGAGACTCTTTGACATCTTGCGGCCGAGATTATCGCGCACGATGCCGGTGAAGTAGACGTTGCGGAAGGGCTCTTTGCCGACATATTCGTATCCGGCCATGATCATGCGTGCTACCCAGAAGAAGATGATATCGGGGCCTGTCACAAGTGTGGCGGTGGGATAGTAATAGTTTATCTCATCGTTGCCGGGGTTGTTGATACCGTCGAAGAGTGTTACGGGCCATAGCCACGACGAGAACCATGTGTCGAGCGCGCCCTCGTCCTGACGGAAATCATCGGGCGTGAGCGAGTCGCAACCGGGCAGAGCGCGGGCCTTGTCGACCGCTTTCTCGAATGTCTCGGCTACGACAATCTGCTCGCTGCCATCGACGGGCGAGGTATAGTACCATGCCGGGATACGATGTCCCCACCAAAGCTGACGCGAGATACACCAGTCCTGGATGTTTTCGAGCCAGATGCGATATGTGTTCTTGTACTTCTCGGGTACGAATTTGATGATATCGTCCATGACCGGGGCGAGCGAGGTCTCGGCGAAATGCCGCATATCGACAAACCACTGCAATGACAGGCGCGGCTCGATGGGTACCTTGGTGCGCTCAGACAGGCCGACATTGTTGGTGTAATCCTCGACTTTCTCCATCAGGCCTGCTTCTGCAAGGTCTTTGGCGATGGTCTTGCGGCACTCAAAGCGATCCATGCCCACGTAAAGGGGGCTGGCCTCGCTGATGGTGCCGTCCTCGTTGAGGATGTCGATGGTCTCGAGCTTGTGGTTTTTGCCGAGCATGTAGTCGTTCTTGTCATGTGCCGGTGTGACCTTGAGACAGCCTGTGCCAAACTCTATGTCGACATAGCGGTCTTCGATGACCGGAATAACGCGGCCGACCAGCGGCACAATCACACGTTTGCCGCGCAACCATGCATTCTTGGGGTCCTTGGGGTTGATGCACATGGCTGTATCACCCATGATGGTTTCGGGACGTGTGGTAGCCACCACTGCGTAGCGTCGGCCGTCGGCATCGGTGTGCACGACATTGCCCTCACCCTCGGCTCCGGTCATGTCATCGTCGGCGACATAATATTTAAGGTAGTAGAGTTTTGACTGCTCTTGCTCGAAAAACACCTCGTCGTCGCTGATCGCTGTACGGTTCTGGGGATCCCAGTTGACCATGCGCAGGCCACGATAGATAAGTCCTTTGTCGTAAAGATCGCAAAAGACCTTGATCACGCTTTGCGAGCGCAGCGGATCCATTGTGAATGCGGTGCGTTCCCAGTCGCAGGATGCACCGAGTTTGCGCAGCTGCTCGAGTATTATGCCGCCATGTTTGCGGGTCCATTCCCAGGCATGCTCGAGGAATTGCTCACGTGTGAGATCGGTCTTCTTTATGCCTTCTGCGGCCAGCTTGGCGATAACCTTTGTCTCTGTTGATATCGACGCGTGGTCGGTGCCGGGCACCCAAAGGGCGTTCTTGCCCTGCATGCGTGCTCGACGCACGAGGATATCCTGGATCGTGTTGTTGAGCATGTGGCCCATATGGAGCACGCCGGTGACGTTTGGCGGAGGAATTACAATCGTATAAGGCTCGCGTGCGTCAGGCACCGAGTGAAATAGTTTGTGATCCATCCAGTAGGCATACCATTTGTCTTCAACCTCAGCAGGATTGTAGACCGTAGCTAATTCTTTCATATTCTGTTATAGACTTGTTGCGTGATATGATCGGTAGGCGGCAATGACGCAAACCGAGTGCAAAGTTACGAATTTTTGTCAGTGCTGATGACATTAATTCATTACTTTTTTATAATTTTGCAGTGAAATCAGGATAACCGATGCAAAAAGACACCGAAACATGTGATCGAAAGTTCAAACTCGGCGTGGCGTTGACCGGCGGCGGTGCGCGCGGGCTGGCACATGCCGGTGCCCTTGCTGCCATTGAGGAGGCGGGGCTCAGGCCCGATATCATGGCCGGCGTCAGCGCCGGTAGTCTCGCAGCGGTACTGTATGCGGCCGGTAACACTCCCAGACACATACTCGAGCTGTTTACCGGTATCGGATTCAGGGATCTTGTCGAGTTCAGGCCTCACCATGGCGGCCTTTTCGGCGTAGAGCCGTTCAAGAAGTTCATTGCCGAAAATACAAAGCCGTATGTCAATCTCGAGGATTTCCCGATAAAAGTATATATCGGTGCGACAGATTTTGATCACGGTGTACCGGTAGAGTTCCATGAGGGCGAGATATTGCCCCGTGTGGTCGCTTCTTGTTCGATACCGATCATTTTCAAACCGGTGGAGATCGACGGTGTAAATTATGTCGACGGCGGCGTACTGCGCAACCATCCGGCATGGATCATCCGTGACAAATGCGAGACTCTGATAGGTATAAATGTCAGTCCGCTGAAACCGCGTCCCGGCACCTCGAGTTTTGTCGACGTGGCCATGCGCACATACAATCTTATGGCCAAAGCCAATCAGTTGGCCGATATGCAACTGTGTGATGTGTCGGTAGAAACGCCCGAAATAGCCAGTTACCGTACATTTGACCTCAGGTCGGTGCGGGAGTTGTATCTTAGCGGTTACATACACACCCGCAAGGCATTGCGCGACGCGGGGCTATGGAAGCCGAAGAGTTGAGGTCGATCCTGATAAAAGTCTAACAAATCTACAATCAAGCCAACAAGGAACCAATGCAAATGGAAAAAGCCCGGGTGATAAAACCTATAATCTATCAGCTACTGCCGAGATTGTTTACCAATTATAATACAGATCCGGTACCCGGCGGTACCATCGAAGAGAACGGATCGGGCAAACTCAATGATATCAACCCCACCATACTGCATGAATTGCGCCGGCTTGGCGCTACGCATGTGTGGTACACGGGTGTGCTCGAGCATGCACATACGCCTGATTACACAGCATATGGTATCCCCCGTCACAACCCGCACATTATCAAAGGCAAAGCCGGTAGTCCATATGCCATCACCGACTATTACGACATAGACCCCGATCTGGCTGTGAGTGTACCAGACCGTGTTAAGGAATTCGAAAAACTCGTGGCCCGTACTCACAAAGCCGGGCTCAAGGTAATCATTGATTTCGTGCCCAATCATGTGGCTCGCGAATATCACAGCGATGCTGCACCGAGCGGCGTCGAGGATCTGGGTCAGGGCGACAACAAAGAGATGTTCTTTGACCCGCACAACAACTTCTATTATATCACTCGTCAGCTCTTCTCGCCTGTAGATGTCGATCTTGGCGAGGGCAAGGACGCTTATGTTGAGTTCCCCGCAAAGGCATCGGGCAATGACTGCTTCACGGCATTCCCCGGTAAGTTTGACTGGTATGACACTGTCAAGCTCAATTATGGCTATGACTACGGCGACCATACCCGCCACTACGACCCAATACCGTCTACCTGGCTTAAAATGCTGCATATACTGCGTTATTGGGCGTCGAAGGGTGTAGACGGATTCCGTTGCGACATGGCACATATGGTGCCGGTCGATTTCTGGCGTTGGGCGATTCCGCAGGTCAAGGCCATAAATCCCGATATAATTTTTATTGCCGAGATATATGATGTGTCGCTTTATCGCTCATTTATATTTACGGCCGGCTTCGATTACCTGTACGACAAGGTGAATCTCTACGATAGTCTGCGGGCTATCGAGACAGCGCACCATTCGGCCGCCACACTCACCTCGTGCTGGCAGACAGTCGACGGCATATCAGACCATATGCTCAACTTCCTTGAGAATCACGACGAACAGCGTTTTGCCTCTCCGCAGTATGCCGGCGACGCCTGGCGCGTAGTGCCGTCGCTGGTGGTCAGCGCTATGATGTCGACCGGTCCGTTTATGATATATGCCGGTCAGGAACTCGGCGAAGCCGCTCTTGACTCCGAGGGCTATAGTGGCCGCGACGGACGCACAACCATCTTTGATTACTGGAGCATACCCACCGTGCGTCGCTGGCTCAACCGCGGCCGCTGCGACGGGCACCTCTCTGATAAGGAGAAGAGCCTGCGTGCCATGTATGCCCGCGTGCTCAATATATGCAACGAGGAGCCAGCCGTGGGTCAGGGTAAATTCTTTGACCTGATGTATGTCAACTACGAGAATCCACGTTTCGATCCCCACCGCAACTATGCGTTCATGCGTTCGTATGGCGATGATCTGCTCGTCATAATGGTCAACTTTGCCGAAAATGAGGTTCAGGTCGAGGTAAATATCCCGGGTCATGCATTCGATTACCTTGAGTTGCCTCGTGGATTTGTCATCGCCACCGACTTGCTTACAGGCGCCGAATCGCTGAAATGCCTCAGCGACAGCCAGCCTCTGCGTTCGCATATTCCTGCCCGCGGAGCTGTCATCTGGAAAATCAAAACGCCGAATATATCACCCGAGCATAAAAAAGGTGATAAAAATGTAGCTGATACAGCGAAAAAAGCGTAACTTTGCACCCGTATTTCATATCCACCTTATAATATATAATGAATACCGCCCTACCCCCTTTCAAGATTTTCGCCGGTACCAAATCGCGTTACATGGCCGAAGAAATTTGTAAAGACCTCGGCGTCGAGCTGGGTAAAATGAATATCCAGCATTTTGCCGACGGAGAGTTTGAAGTGTCGTTTGAAGAGTCAATACGCGGCTGTGAAGTCTATCTGGTGCAGTCGACATTCCCCAACAGCGACAATCTCATGGAGCTCCTGCTGATGATTGATGCAGCAAAGCGTGCTTCGGCCAAATCGACCATTGCCGTTATCCCGTACTTCGGCTGGGCCCGTCAGGACCGCAAGGACAAACCCCGCGTATCTATCGCCGCCAAGCTCGTCTCTGACCTGCTTACCGCAGCAGGCGTCGACCGCGTGATCACAATGGATCTGCACGCCGATCAGATTCAGGGATTCTTCAACGTGCCTGTTGACCACCTTTACGCATCATCGGTATTCATTCCATATATTCAGTCGCTCAAGCTCGATAACATGGTGATTGCAACACCTGACGTCGGCGGAGCAAAGCGTGCCAACTCTTACGCCAAATATCTCGATCTGCCTCTGGTGCTATGTCACAAGCAGCGTGCCAAGGCTAATGTCGTGGCAAACATGACAGTGATCGGCGACGTAAAAGACAAAAACGTGATACTCGTCGACGATATGGTAGATACAGCCGGCACTATCACCAAGGCGGCTGACCTGATGCTTGAGAACGGTGCACGCAGCGTGCGCGCTCTCTGCTCTCACGCCATCATGAGCGACCCCGCTACCGATCGCGTCAACGAGTCTGGTCTGGTAGAGATGATATTCACCAACTCGATTCCATACAATAAAGACTGCAAGAAATGCACCATAATCTCGGTAGCCCGACTGTTTGCCGACACCATCCGTCGCGTACACTCCAATCAGTCGATTTCGTCGCAGTATCTCATCAAGTAAAATTACATAAACGACACATAAGAAAATGAAAAAAAGTCCATTGCAGAAGGCCCGCGCGGCCTATCAGCCCAAGCTGCCCATCGTGCTCACAGGCGCGGTAAAGGCTGTCGAGGGCAATCCTACCCGGTCAGTGGCCGATCAGGCTGAGATACAACGTCTGTTCCCCAACACATACGGTCTGCCCGAACTCAAATTTGAGAAGAACACTACTCCCGCAGCCGGTCGTCCGGTCAATGTAGGTGTTATCCTCTCAGGCGGTCAGGCCCCCGGCGGTCACAACGTTATCAGCGGCCTTTTTGACGGTATCAAGAAAATACACCGCGACAGCCGCCTGTTCGGTTTTCTCATGGGCCCCGGCGGTCTCGTCGACCATAAATATATCGAACTCACCTCGGCTATCATCGATGACTACCGCAATACGGGCGGTTTTGATATCATCGGCTCAGGTCGTACCAAACTCGAGACCAAAGAGCAGTTTGACAAAGGTCTCGAGATTGTAAAGGAACTCAATATCAAGGCGCTTGTAATCATAGGCGGTGACGATTCAAACACCAATGCCGCCGTACTCGCCGAGTACTATAAGAGCATCAATGCCGGCGTGCAGGTAATCGGCTGCCCCAAGACCATCGACGGCGACCTCAAGAACGAGTGCATTGAGACATCTTTCGGTTTCGATACCGCGACCAAAGTTTACTCTGAGGTGATCGGTAACATTCAGCGCGACTGCAACTCGGCCAAGAAATATTGGCACTTTATCAAACTGATGGGCCGCTCGGCCAGCCATATCGCTCTTGAGTGCGCTCTCCAGACTCAGCCCAATATCTGCATCATCTCTGAGGAGGTCGAGGCCAAGAATATGACCCTGCAGGATGTTGTCAACTCAATCGCCGACGTAGTGGCCGCCCGCGCCGAATATGGCAACAACTTCGGTACCGTTCTCATTCCCGAGGGTCTGATCGAGTTTATTCCCGCTATCAAAAAACTCATTGCCGAGCTCAATAATGTGCTTGCGGCAAATGCTGACGCCACAAAAGATCTCGCAGGCGAGGCCCTCGAGACATTCATCAAGGAGCACCTCAGCGCCGACAACCGTGCTACTCTCGAGTCTCTGCCCGACAACGTTGCACGTCAGCTCATGCTCGACCGCGACCCCCACGGCAATGTGCAGGTATCGCTTATCGAGACCGAGAAACTGCTCAGCGAGATGGTTGGAAACCGTCTGAAAACAATGGCTGCCGAGGGCAAATTCAAAGGCAAGTTCTCTGCCCTGCACCACTTCTTCGGTTACGAAGGCCGTTGCGCCGATCCCTCGAACTTTGACGCCGACTACTGCTATGCCCTCGGTTTCAACGCCGCTTGTCTTGTCAATGCAGGTGTGACCGGCTACATGTCGTCTATCCGCAACCTGGTAAAACCTTCGGTTCAGTGGACTGCGGGCGGTATTCCCATCACCATGATGATGAATATCGAGCACCGCAACGGTGCCGACAAGCCCGTTATCCAGAAGGCTTTGGTGCGTCTCGACGGAGCTCCATTCCGCAAGTTCGCCTCTCAGCGCGATGATTGGTCGATGAATACCTGTTATGTATATCCCGGTCCTATCCAGTACTTTGGCCCGGCCGAGGTATGCGATCAGCCCTCTCTGACCCTGCTCTACGAGCACAAAGATAAATAATCCCGAATCACAGCTTGTAGTGAGCCTGCCCGGGGAGCGATTTTGCTCTGGCAGGCTCATTTTTTATACATAAGTGCGATGTTGGTCACAGTTATTTATGAATATTTGCTAAAAATGTCGTAACTTTGTGGCTCAAAGTGTTAATCAGCCCCGTGTGAACTACCCGCCAAGGGGCATCAAAAACGTTCTTGATGACCAATCGCTTAAAAGTGCTTTTTGCTGTCGTTCTTGCATCGCTGTGCAGTATTGTGCTGCCCGGCGCGGCAGCTCAGGAGCGCTTCAGCCGTGATATAGAGCAAATTTCTTTCATACCTAAAGGACTGTGGATTACGGGTGTGAGTGTCAGCTATTCGCAGTCTAACCAAGACAATTACCAGTTTCTTGTGATAGAGAATCTTTCCGGCGACACCTACACGTTCAAGGTCAGTCCTATGCTGATGTTTGCATTCAAAGATAATCTTGCGGCCGGTGCCCGCGTTGGGTATTCGCGCCAGCGTACCCGTCTCGATGCCGCCGATATAGTACTTGACTCCGAGACTGAATACAATGTCGACAATCTCTACTCGATAAGTCACAGCTATTATGGTATGGGAGCTTTCAGACAGTATCTATCGCTGGGCTCGAATACACGCTTCGGCCTCTTCAATGAGGTGCAGCTGCAGATCGGTGGCGGTCAGGCCAAGATCTGCAGTGGTTCAGGTGAAAGTCTCACCGGAACATATGAGCGATACCTTGACCTCAACGTGGGTGTAGCTCCCGGTCTGATTGTATTTCTCAACAATTACTCGGCACTTGAGGTCAATGTCGGTGTGCTCGGATTTGACTATCGCAAGACTCGTTCGGTGACCGACCAGATTTATGTGGCCAACCGTACCGTGTCGAGTGCCAATTTCCGTATCAATCTGTTCTCGATCACCTTCGGTGTGGCGTTTTATCTCTAATGGCTATGCGTAGACTGTACTTGCTCATCATACTGACGCTTTGCACGGCATGTGTCGCCGTAGCCGGTTCACCAATCATCGTGCGCAAATCGCTGGCTCCTGATAATCCCGACAAACACGAGATGGTGATCGTCGGCAACGATACCGTGCCTCTGGTGATACCCGAGCGTAATTTCGGCCGATATGACCGCGGACTATTCAATTATCTTTTTATACCCAAAGGAAAATGGAGCTTCGGACTGACTGCATCATACGGTGAGCTAAACACCGAGGATGTGCAAGTGCTCTCGCTGCTCAAAAATGTCGACTTCAAAGGCAAAATCTATTCGATCAAGCCTTTTATCTCATATTTTATCAGAAACAACCAGTCGGTGGGTCTGCGTTTCAACTATTCCCGTGGCATTGGTGATCTCGACAATCTGTCGATGGATTTTGACGAAGACCTCAATTTCTCAATCCACGACGTGAGCTATTATACTCAGTCATACTCGGCATCGATATTCTATCGCAACTATATCGGACTTAACAAATCCAAACGTTTCGGTATATTCAACGAGGTCGATGTAACGGTCGGCAGCGGTTCGACACGTTTCAAACGTATCTATAACAGCGAGCCTAAAGACACCCGCACTATAATCACACAGGGCAGTCTTAACTTCAGCCCCGGTGTATGCGTATTTATTCAGGAGTATGTGGCATTCAACGTCTCGTTCGGCGTGTTTGGCATCAATTTCCGTCGTGAACACCAGATGACCGACGGGCTCGACGAGGGAACACGGTTTACGTCGGGTGCTAATTTCCGCTTTAATATTTTCAACATCAACTTCGGTATGATGGTAGTAATCTGACAGTCATGCGCATTCATAAAATTACAATCTGCACAATCGCGATTGCGGCGGCATGTCTGAGCGGCTGCATCAAAAACGATATACCATATCCTCGCATACAAGCCAATTTCTTGACTTTCACAGCCGAAGGACAAGACCGTGGCACGACAATCGACTCGATAAACCGCACAGTGACTCTGCACTTCGACGAATCTGTCGATATCGAGGCGGTCAGAGTCGAGGAATACTCCGTTACTCCGGGATCTGAAGTCGTTGACGTCGATTTTTCCCAACCGATTGACTTGTCGGTCCCTCTCAACGTTTACCTGCGGCTATATCAAGACTGGCAGTGGAGTATTGTCGGTCAGCAGGATATCGAACGTTATTTCACGGTCAGCGGCCAGGTCGGCAACTCGCTCATTGACGTTCCAGGCAAGCGTATCATAGCCTATGTCTCAAAGACTGCCTCGCTGACGTCTATGACTGTCGAGTCGATCAAGCTCGGTCCGGCCGGCAGCAAGATGTCGCCAAATATCGGCGCTCCGGGTGTCAAGGTCGATTTCACACATCCTGTCGAGGTCATGGTCACCGCGCCATATGGCAAATCGACCTATTGGACAATTTATGTGGAGCGCAGCGAAGTATCGGTAGAGACTGTCGCCGCCGATGGCTGGACCAATGTCGGATGGATATACGGACGCGCTGAGGCCGGTCGCGATAACGGCCTGGAATACCGCATCAAAGGCGATGCACAATGGACTCGCGTCGATAAAAATGATATAACGTTTGACGGCGGTTCGTTCCACACACGTCTGATACATCTCTCGCCTCTCACTACCTACGAGGCCCGGGCCTATTCGGGCGACGCCTATGGCGAGACTCTTGAATTTACCACCGGATCAGTTGTGCAGGTACCCAACTCGAGTCTCGACGACTGGTGGCTCGACGGCAAGGTATGGAATCCGTGGTCTGAAGGCGGCGAGCCCTATTGGGATACCGGCAACAAGGGCGCCACAACGCTCGGCTCGTCAAACAGTGTACCGACCGATGACACTTCGTCAGGCCAGGGTTGGGCAGCCATGCTCGAGACCCGCTTTGTCGGCATAGGCTCAATCGGCAAACTTGCCGCGGGCAATCTGTTTGTCGGCAGATATGTCAAGACCGACGGCACAAACGGTATCCTCAGTTTCGGTCGTGAGTTTACACAGCGCCCGACAAAGCTGCGCGGCTATCTCAAATATACTTCCGCGCCAATCAGTTCGGTGACGGCAGGCTTTGAGAATCTGCGCAATCAGCCCGACACCTGTATCGTATGGGTGGCGCTTATCGATCAGAACGAGCCATTCGAAATCCGCACCAATCCCAAAAACCGGCAGCTGTTTGATCCCGACGGCAGCTATGTCGTGGCATATGGCAAGGTTGAATTCGGACAGACAATACCGCAGTATATCCCGTTTGAATTTGAACTCGACTACAAATCGACCTCGCGAGTGCCAAAATATATTCTCATCACGGCCTCGGCGAGCAAATACGGCGATTACTTTACCGGTGGTGCAGGATCGGTGCTCTATCTCGACGATCTCGAGTTGCTTTACGACTACTGATGAACATTTGCTGTTACGCTTTGGTTACGATGTTTGACACAATCATAGTTATTTCGTAACTTTGTCAACGTTATGCAGAATTCAATAGAAAAAGATATAAATATAAACGGTGTCAACGTGCATTATCGCACAGGTGGCAGCGGCGCCCCTGTCATACTCATGCACGGCTGGGGATGCGATTCGTCGACTCTGAGCCTGTTCCAGCGGGTGGCGATGGAGCACAATTCGTTCTATAACATCGACCTGCCGGGTTTCGGCAAATCGGGTGAGCCCCCCACTCCATGGGGTATCGAAGAGTACACCGCCATGCTCGAGGAGTTTGTCAAAGCGCTCGGCCTGTCGAATATCATTCTGCTCGGCCATTCGTTTGGCGGCCGTATAGCGATTCTCTACTCATCGCGTAATCCTGTCAGGAAACTCGTTCTCGTCGATGCCGCCGGCGTAAAGCCAAAACGCTCGCTTGACTATTATTTCAAGGTTTATTCATATAAACTTGCAAAGTGGCTGTATCCGACCATCGTAGGCAAAGAGAAAGCCGAGGAGATGATTGAGAACATGCGTTCACGCCGTGGTTCGTATGATTATGTCAATTGTTCGCCTATGATGCGTCAGGTTATGGTCAAGGTCGTAAATACCGACCTGCGCCATGCGATGCCCCGCATCAAGGCCCCCACCCAGCTCATATGGGGCGAGAATGATACAGCCACACCTATGCGTGATGCCAAGATCATGCTCAAACTGATTCCCGATGCAGGTCTGGTATCATTCCCCGGCGCCGGTCACTTCAGTTTTGTCGACAATCCTTACCAGTCGGCAGCCGTATTCCGCAGATTCATTTATCCCACACTCAACAATTCAGCCGAATAATGATTATCGCGATTGCCTATGTCGTCTTGTTCCTCACTCTCGCGGCTCTGGTAACAGAATTGCGTCGGGACCTGATGATGTTCCAGCAGAATTCCTATCGCATCGACCGCTACCGCCGATGGCTCGGCGAGAGCGGCGATACAACCTCAGTATGGCGTCTGATCGGCCTGGTGGTCTTCTTCATCGCCCTTTCGAGCCTGAGCAAACCTGTCGTGTCTCTGGCCCTTATCGGTATATTCGCCGCATCGCGCTGGCTGACGCTCGCCCGTGTAAAATATAAGAAACCGCTGGTATGGACCGCCCGGGCCAAACGCATCTACACTGTATGTGCCATTGTCTCGGTAGGCATATGCGTCGCCGCACTTTTTATATTCGGGCGTGAAACACAGCTCGCACGTCTCTATTCGGCTACTGTCGCCGCTCTTGGCTGCTATTGTGGCTCGCATCTGGTCATAGCTGTGGCATCATTGATATTGTCTCCTGTCGAGAAGGCGATCAACCGCCGTTACTACAACGATGCCGCACGCCGTCTTGCCGATATGCCCGACCTCAAGATTGTCGGTATCACAGGCAGCTATGGCAAGACCAGCACCAAGCATTATCTATATCGCATCCTGTCTGAGAAATTCGACACGCTCATGACTCCGGGCAGCTACAATACCACACTCGGTGTCATACGCACCGTGCGCGAGTATCTCAAACCCTACAACGAGGTCTTTATCGTCGAGATGGGAGCCAAATCTGTCGGTGATATCAAAGAAATATGCGATCTGGTGCACCCTCAGATTGGCATCATCACTGCCGTAGGTCCACAGCATCTCGAATCATTCAAGACTATCGAAAACGTACAGGCGACAAAATTTGAGCTTGCCGACGCCCTTCCCGCCGACGGTATTGCTGTTGTCAACAACGATTTTGAGAAAATAGCCGACCGCAAGGTCGACAATACCCGCTGTATGCGTTACGGAGTACGGGACGACAAAGCCGCATATCGCGCCACTGACGTCGTCTATACATCTGCCGGCACGACATTCACCGTCACAGGCCCCGACGGCTGGTCACTGCCCGTCGCCACACGCCTGATGGGCGAGTGTAATGTCTCAGATCTGCTTGCGGCCATCGTCACCGCCCATGCAATGGGCGTGAGCGACTCGGCCGTCAGGTCCGCTGTAGCGTCGATTGAGCCGGTCGAGCACAGGTTATCTGTCAAGACCACTCCCTCAGGCATTACAATTCTTGATGATGCTTTCAATTCAAACCCTGTCGGCTCGCGCATGGCTCTTGAGGTGCTCGGCACATTCAAGGGCGGCAAGCGCATCGTCATCACTCCGGGCATGATTGAGCTCGGCACCAGACAATATGAACTCAACCGCGAGCTCGGCAAGACCATCTCGCGACATACCGATATAGCCATAATAGTGGGCCGATACAACCGCGACGCTCTTGTCGAAGGCATCCGGTCAGGCAATTACCCGTCCGATGCTCTCCATACAGTCGATACGTTTGCCGAGGCCCAGCAGATTCTGGCCGGTGTAGCCGCCAAGGGTGACACCGTCCTTTACGAAAACGATCTTCCCGATACATTCAAATAATATCAGATAATGAAAACTAAAGTAGGCGTATTTTTCGGCGGCCGTTCGACCGAACACGAGATTTCGGTCATTTCGGCCAATCAGGCTATCAATGCGTTCAATCCCGACAAGTACGAGATAATACCGATATACATTTCTAAAGACGGACACTGGTACACCGGTGCCGAGCTGCTCACCCTGTCAAATTACCGCAACATCCCCGAGTTGCTCAAAAAGGTGCAGGAGGTCTACATGCGACCCGTTTACGGCGACTTTAATCTCTATAGCGTCAAAAAGCCGATGTTTGGCAAGGACGTTGTGACCACGCTCGATGTGGCCGTGCCGGTGCTGCATGGAACCAATGTCGAGGACGGCAAGTTTGAGGGTGTGCTCGAGACCATCGGTCTGCCCTATGCCGGCTGCAACACTCTCGCATCGGCAAACGGCATGGATAAAATCACTATGAAAATGATCCTGCGGGCCGACGGTATCCCTGTGGTCGACTATGTGTGGTTTACCGATCGCCAGTGGGCCAACGACCGCGATGCAATGATAGAGCGTGTCGAGGCTACGTTGGGTTATCCCGTTATAGTCAAGCCGGCCGATCTCGGATCGAGTATCGGCATTGGCGCCGCGCACGACCGCAATCAGCTGATCGAGAAAGTCAACGAGGCGGCCCGCTTCTCTCGCCGTCTGATTGTCGAGCACATGGTCACCGCCCTGCGCGAGATCAACTGTTCGGTGCTCGGCGATGCCGACGAGTATGAGACCTCGGTGCTCGAGGAACCCATCAAGGCCGATGAAATTCTCAGCTACGGCGACAAATATATGGCCGGTGGAATGCATGCCGCACAGAAGCGGATTCCCGCCCGTCTCCCCGACGATGTTACCGCCGAATGCAAACGTCTGGCCGGCGAGACATTCAGGGTTTTGTCATGTCATGGTGTCAGCCGTGTCGATCTTATTATGGATGACGACAACGGCAAGGTATATGTCAACGAGATAAACACAATCCCCGGTTCGCTTTCATATTATCTTTGGGAGGCGGCAGGGCTGTCATTCGAGTCACTTATGGACCGTCTGGTAAAACTCGCTCTTAAACGTCGTCGCGACAGCGAGGGCAAGACTCTCACGTTTGCACAGAATATCTTTGCGATGGGTGGTGGCACAAAAGGTGGCATCAAAAAATAAGGCAACGCCGATAACCATTTGTTAAACATATATAAAACCCGGTCGGGCTCTTGCTCCGATCGGGTTTTCTTTGTAACTTTGAACAAAACACACACGCTCTTTTTTATATTATTTATAATAGTTGGCATGCTTTTACCATTTTTGGCACGGTAATTGCATAATCGCTTACATAAGTGCTACAGAAAAGGACTAACAATGGAGAATAAGTTTTCAGATAATTTTAAAAATATGATGGCCGAGGCCAGGCGGCAGGTGATGCGGCACAACAACCGTGTCATTGCTCCCGAGCATTTGCTGCTCGCGATCCTCACCGACAAAGGCGGCGAGGCATATGAGACCATCGACAGCCTGGTAAGCGGCAGCTCGCTCGACGAGCTGATCTCGGCCCTCGACAATGCTATATTTGATCTGTCGGGACCGCGCTCGGCCGATATCTCTGTCAGTGACCTTGCAGCCCGCATCACCAAGCTGTCGGTGCTCGAGGCCCGCATGCTCAAAGACGAGATAATCGAACCCTTGCACGTGATGCTCGCAGTCTTTCACAATTACGAAATAAAGAACATGGAGATATTCCGACCATTCTTCAATGCCGGAGTAAGCTACGAGGGCTTATTCCGACGTGCTCAGGAAGCACGTGGCCTCACACCGCGCGCCGGGGCCGGTTTTATGGAGGGTGACGACACTGACGAGCCTTCTGACGACCGTCGTGAGTCGGCCGAGCAGGGAGGCGACCGTCAGGGACAGTCTCAATCGGCTACCCATCGTGGACGAAAGGCCACTCGCTCGGGCGCAGGTGATACCCCTATGCTCGACAAGTTTGGCCACGACATGACCAAAGCGGCGGCCGACGGTTCTCTCGACCCCGTTGTGGGACGTGAGACCGAGATCGAGCGTCTGGCACAGATCCTGAGCCGACGCAAAAAGAACAATCCCGTGCTCATCGGCGAGCCCGGCGTCGGCAAATCGGCCATCGTCGAGGGGCTGGCTCTGCGAATCAATCGCCGGCAGGTGCCACGCGTGCTTTTCAACAAGCGTGTCATCGCCCTCGATATGGCGTCGATCGTGGCAGGCACCAAATACCGTGGCGAGTTTGAGGAACGCATCAAGGCTATCCTCAACGAACTGAGCAAAAACAAAGACATCATACTGTTTATCGACGAGATACATACCATCGTCGGCGCAGGCAACGCACAGGGCTCGATGGATGCCGCCAATATGCTCAAGCCGGCTCTTGCACGCGGCGAGCTGCAGTGCATCGGCGCCACGACCCTTGACGAGTATCGTGTCAATATTGAAAAGGACGGCGCGCTTGAACGTCGTTTCCAGAAAGTGATGGTCGAGCCCACCACTCCCGAGGAGACTCTGACGATACTCAACAACATCAAGAGCAAATATGAGGAACATCACAACGTGACATATACCGACGACGCTCTTGAGGCTTGTGTGAAACTCACCGACCGCTACATTAGCGACCGAAACTTCCCGGACAAGGCCATCGATGCACTCGACGAGGCCGGCTCGAGGGCGCACATCACCAATGTGACCGTCCCAAGAGAAATCGAGAAACTCGAGGCTGACATAGAGGAAGCGACCGCCAAAAAACTCGAAGCCGCCCACTCGCAGAATTTCGAACTGGCGGCCGTATGGCGTGACCGTTCGCAGAAACTTTCCGAAGAACTCGAGACGGCCAAAGTTCGCTGGGAGGAATCGCTTGAGGCCGACAGGGTGATTGTCGACGAAGACAAGGTGGCCGAGGTCGTGGCCATGATGACAGGTGTGCCCGTTCAGCGGGTGGCACAGGCCGAAGGTTTGCGTCTGCTTGAGATGGCGCCCGTCCTTCGTAACGCCATCATTGGTCAGGACGATGCCATCGAGAAGATTGCCAAGGCAATCCGTCGAAACCGCATAGGTCTGAAAGACCCCAACAAGCCTATAGGTACATTCATGTTCCTTGGTCCGACAGGTGTCGGCAAGACTCATTTGGCTAAGAAACTTGCAGAATTTCTGTTTGACTCGGCCGATACACTGATACGCATCGACATGAGCGAGTATATGGAGAAATTCACTGTCTCTCGGCTCATCGGCGCTCCTCCGGGCTATGTGGGTTACGACGAGGGCGGTCAGCTCACCGAGCAGGT
The DNA here is from genome assembly GCA_030524765.1 of Bacteroidales bacterium. Classification (GTDB taxonomy): domain Bacteria; phylum Bacteroidota; class Bacteroidia; order Bacteroidales; family Muribaculaceae; genus CAG-873. Next base: position 45,343 of record JAUNGA010000005.1, read on the forward strand.
GCGGCGTCATCCCTACTCTGTCGTGCTGCTCGACGAGATCGAGAAGGCACACCCCGACGTGTTCAACCTGCTGCTGCAGGTACTCGACGAGGGACGCCTGACCGACAGTCTCGGCCGACGTATCGACTTCAAGAACACGATCATCATCATGACATCAAATATCGGCACACGTCAGCTAAAAGACTTCGGAACCGGTGTCGGTTTTGCTACCGGCGCTTCACAGGCCGAGCAAGAGCATGCCGTGATACGCAAGGCTCTCAACAAGGCATTCTCACCCGAGTTTCTCAACCGTGTCGATGACATCATCATGTTTGACCAGCTCAGCCGCGAGGCCATATATAAGATTATAGACATCGAACTGCGCGGATTCTATAAGCGTCTCGCCGAACTTGGCTACAGTCTGGTACTCTCTGACGAAGCCAAAAACTTTATTGCCGAGAGCGGCTATGACCCGCAGTTCGGCGCACGTCCGCTCAAACGGGCAATTCAGAAGTATCTTGAAGACGAGCTTGCCGAGCTGATACTGTCATCATCGCTGCATGCAGGCAACGAAGTTGTGGTCGGTTTCGATGCTGAGCAGCGAAAAATCACGACTACTGTGCGCGAAAAAGAACTGCCCGAAAGTCCCGAAGCTTCTTCGCACGAATCTGCCGGCAAGGAGCCGACTGACAAAAGCGACAGTTAATTATCCATAATATGGCAAAAATGTCACACCCTGCGGTGTGGCATTTTTTTTGTATGTTGTTATTATAAGAAATACAAACCAACACATATAATCAATAATATGGCTAAAGGAACAATCGGGGTAACTACCGAAAACATATTCCCCGTCATCAAAAAATTCTTATACAGCGATCACGAGATATTCCTGCGCGAGCTGGTGTCAAATGCCGTCGACGCTACACAGAAACTACGTACTCTCAGCTCGTTTGGCGAGTTCAAAGGCGAGCTCGGCACACTCGACGTGCGTGTCAAGGTCGACAAAGATGCAGGCACTCTCACGGTCAGCGACTGCGGCATCGGCATGGACGCCGACGACATTGAGAAATATATCAATCAGATAGCATTCTCCGGCGCAGAGGAATTTCTCGCCAAATACAAAGATACAGCCAACGCCATCATCGGTCACTTCGGCCTCGGATTCTACTCGGCCTTCATGGTTGCCAAGAAAGTCGTAATCAACTCTCTGAGCTACAAAGAAGGCGCCGAGCCCGTACGTTGGGAGTGTGACGGTTCGCCCGAATATTCGATGGAGAAAGGCGACCGTACCACCCGCGGTACCGACATCATTCTATATATCGATGACGACAGCAAGGAATTCCTTGAGCAGGCACGTATCGACACCCTGCTGCGGAAATACTGCCGGTTCTTGCCCGTCCCCGTTATTTCGGGCAAAGAGCAGGAGTGGAAAGACGGCGCGATGGTTGATACCGACCGCGATAAAGTCATCAACGCCACCGAGCCACAGTGGATGAAGAAACCGTCGGAACTCACCGACGACGATTACCGCGCATTCTATCATGAGCTATATCCCGGCCAGGATGATCCCCTTTTCTGGATTCACCTCAATGTCGACTATCCGTTCACTCTTACGGGTATCCTCTTCTTCCCGAAGATCAAAAACAATTTCGAGGTGACCAAAAACCGCATTCAGCTCTATAGCAATCAGGTCTATGTGACCGATTCTGTCGAGGGAGTGGTACCCGAGTTCATGATGCTGCTTCAGGGTGTGATTGATTCGCCTGACATTCCCCTTAACGTGTCACGTTCGTATCTGCAGAGCGACAGCGCCGTCAAGAAAATCTCGACTTACATCACCAAGAAAGTATCGTCGCGACTTGAGGAACTTTTCAAGGCCGACCGCAAGGAATTTGAGGCAAAATGGCCCGACATCCGCATCTTTATAGAGTATGGCATGCTCACAGACGAGAAATTCTGCGATGCCGCCATGAAATTCACCCTGCTTGAGGATACCGACCACAAGTTCTTCACTCTTGATGAGTATAAGACACTCGTTGAGCCATCGCAGACCGACAAGGACGGCGAGATCATATATCTATATACCACCGATCCCGTCGCGCAATACAACTATATCAAAGCGGCCAACGACCGCGGATATAACGTGCTGCTCATGGACGGTCAGCTCGACACTCATTTCGTAGGTCTGCTCGAGCACAAACTCGAGAAAACCCGTCTGGTACGCGTCGACTCGGATGTGGTCGACAAACTCATACGCAAGGAAAACGAGCGTAGTGTCGATCTGACACCGACTCAGCGCAATATCCTCACCACCCTCTTCTCGTCGCAGACTCCCAAGGTCGACAAGGCCATGTTTGTTGTATCGTTCGAGGCGCTGGCTCCCACCGACATGCCTATCGTAATCACTCAGAACGAGTACATGCGCCGTATGAAAGATATGGCAGCCTTGCAGCCAGGTATGAACTTCTACGGCGAGATGCCCGACAGCTATACATTGGCCGTCAACACCTCTAATCCCCTTGTCGAGCGTCTGCGCGATGAGGCTACTGCCGCCCTTGCCGACAAGATCAAACCTCTCGAAGATAAGATCGAGGCCGACAATGCCGCTATCGAGGCCTTGCGTCAAGGTGCCAAAGACGGCAAACTCGATGCCGAGGGCGAGCAACGCTCAAACGAACTCCAGGATGCCGTCGCCAAGTCGCGTGACGAGCAGGAGACAGTAATAAAGACCTATGCCGCATCTCAGCCCGTAGTGCGTCAGCTCATCGATCTGGCCCTGTTGGGCAACGGTCTGCTGCGCGGTAAAGATCTGAGCGCCTTTATCGACCGATCAGTCAGTCTGATCAGACTCTGACAATCTGCCTAATCATATAGTGCCCCGGAGAGCAATCTTCGGGGCTTTTTACTTAACAGACTCAACCGGAGCAAAGGCATGTCTCACGACAATATTACGTCCTGAATTATTATCGAAACGGCTCTTATGGACGAACCCGATACAAGACCGTTTTGTTAATAAAGCATGAAACACATCTACTCTCTCATATTTATCCTTTTTGCCTGCCTGACATCTTGTCAGGATAGTGACAACTACAGATCTCTCGCCGATCCTGTCGCCACATTTGTGAGCCAGTATTGGCCTAACGCTGATATAGAGTCTTATACACATCCGACCTCGGGTTCGTACATTGTGATTATCAAAAACGGTCCAAAGATTGTTTTCGACAGTAGCATGAGCTGGACCGAGATCGACGGCAACGGCATGCCGCTGCCTCAGGTATTGCTTTATGATCAGTTGCCGTCGCCACTCTACCGTTATCTTGAGGAGACGGAAAACACCTCATCGGTATTCATGCTCGAGCGTACGCCCCGGCAGTACTCCGTCACGTTGCTCAATTCATCGCTCACTTACGATATATCGACGGGCGAATTAAAAGGCAACTGATATTTTTTGCTCAACAAGGTTAGAAAAACATCAAATTAATTTGTCGCTTAACGATTTTGTATTAATTTTGTGACAGTTTTGTTGCCGTTGGCAACTTCTAACCTTATTTAGATGAAATTATTCAAACTGATGTTGCTGTCGGGCATTGTCCTGCTCAGCAACCTTAACATATCTGCTATGCCCCGGCAAGGCGAGGGGTTGCGCATCATGCGCACTCTCGAAGGTCGGCTGGCAGAAGCCACAACACCAAAAGACAGCATATTGCTGCTTGAGAATATTTTCGATCTCTCGCAGAGCTACCGCACAACAGCCAGCGATTCATTGGCCGAACTTACTTATCACGTGGCACGACGGGCCGGCGACGATGCCACAGCACTCGACATGCTGCGCCAGCGGGCAAATTATTATTCGCGCTACGATTCTGTTCTCAATTCATTGCGCGGGTTGGCACTTGAATTACCCGAGTCAGACGACCGTTCTGCTACCGTGACGTTTATTGATATAATGCTCAACTCATACTATGCCCGCAATCTCGACGAACCCGAGCGCAGTCAGCGTCTGCACGATGAGCTTGAACGCATCACGGTCAATCCGCCCGAAGACATCTATGACCGTATCACCCTGCTTCACTCGATATGTGTCAATATTTCACACTCGGTAAAGGGCGAACTGCTCATACGCTATATCGAGAAGCTTGGCGAATTGATTGACCGTCTGCCCGCAGATAATCTTGCGTTGTCAAACACGTTTTATGTGCAGAGCGCGATAATATATACCGAGGCCGGTCTGTCTGAAAAAGCCATAGCCGCCGACCATCGGCTGCTCGACATAATGGATTCGCTCGAGCAACACTATTCCCGCATCGGACGTCCGTATCGCGATTACGATGCAAACCGGTATATCGCCTATACCCGCCTTCTCTCAAACTGGGAGAATCTGCCTCAGGATTCGGTGCAGAGCTACTACGACAATGCCATGACTTACCTGTCGCGCAGCAGCCGTGCGACAGTCAGCAACAGCATATCGCCCAGACCGCAGATATATTATGCTATGGCAACGCAGGATTATTCCAAGGCTATGCCGCTGATCAAAGGCTGCATCGACTATCCGGCCAACAAACCCTACAAACGCAAACTGCTGAAGTATCTCATAGAATGTGCCGATGCTCTCGGCGACAAAGAGACAGTGCTTAAGGCGTCTCAGGAATATATCGCCATGCTCGAGCTTCTGATCGACAGACGCATCGAGGACAGCTATAAAGAGATTCAGATCATCTATGATGTCTATGACATGAAGAAACAGATGGCACAGCTCGAGGCCGAGCACAATTCAAGCAGGTTCAACAATCAGCGTTTGATCATCATCATTTCGGTCTGCTCTATTTTACTGCTTGCCGGTCTGCTGATCATATCGATGCGTCTTTATCGCAAAGCACGTAAACTGACTACGACTCTGGTCGATTCAAACAAGGCTCTTGCGCTCGAGAGTGCCAACCTGCGCCAGTCGCAGGCCGAGCTCACCAAGGCACGCGATCAGGCCCAGCGCACCAACGATTTCAAGACAAATTTCATAAAGAATATGAGCCGTGAGGTGTCGATTCCATTGAAGGCGGTGACAGAATACACCCACCTCATTGTCGACTGCTCCGAATCCGAGGGAAAACCATATCTTGAGCGTTATGCCGAGCTCGTCGAGCTCAACTGCGGCCTGCTCAACTCGATTGTCAACGATGTGCTGCATCTCAGCGAGATCGACAGCGACACCGTTTCGCTCAACAGCAGCCTGTTTGACCTCTACAAGACGGCATCGCTAAGCGTCGACACTATCGCGCGACGCATCGGCAATGGTGTCGACGTCAGCTTTGACACCGCATCGCCACGTCTGCAGATCTACAGCGATCAGCGGCGTGTGCAGCAGATTATAAACAATTTGCTCAACAATGCGGCTAAATTTACAACAAACGGTAAAATTACACTGTCATATGACCTGTCAAATGACCGACGTATGGTCGTTATATCGGTTTCAGACACAGGTATCGGCATTCCCGCCGATCAGGCCGAACGCATCTTCGACCGATTTGTCAAGCTCGACAAGGAGGCACAAGGAGTCGGCCTCGGACTGACAATATCGCGTATGCTCGCCCGACTGCTTGGCGGCGATCTGACACTTGATACAACCTACAAGCACGGCGCGCGATTTGTGCTGACATTGCCCTACAAGGATGGCCGGTCTTAGAATGTGACGTGTACAGCGATGCGCACACCGCTGCGGTCGATTTCATAAGGCACGTCGCGGTAGTTGAGACGCCATACATAGTCGACGCGCAAAACCTTGAAAATATTCTCGATACCTACCGAAGCTTCCATGTAAGGGCCGTGATTGAGTTTTACGATACCGGCGCCTTCCGGGAACTGCAGCAACTCCGGATTGTCGGCCGGATTACAGCGGTCTGACAAATGTCCCCAATACCCTCTGAATCCGAATACCTCTCGCAACTTGAGCTTTTTGATCAGAGGCACGTAATTGAGTATCGCTCCGTTGGCCCAGTATGTAAGATCAAACGACGCATACGACGAGTTGACAAACTCCATCGGATTCATCAGCGCAAAAGACCGCGGCTGTATGATATAAGACAGATTGGCGTTGGGTATCAGTAGATTGAGGTAGGACGAACGGCTCCAGACATGTCCGCCGCCGACATAAACATCGAGATAACCGAATGCCGACATCCAGAATCGTTTCTGGATATCTATTTCGGTCTTGTTGACCTCGTATTTCGAGCCGAGGAACCCACGGGGCGCGAAGGTGTGCATGAGTGTTATGGCCGGTGCATCGAGATTGACCGGTATGCGGTGTGTGCGGCCTTGAAAGAATTTTTCGCCGGGAGCATAGCGCAGCGAGACCTCGAGGGTGTTCTCTGTGAATCGGGCTATGCGGTTGCCGTATCCGTCGACAAACGGCATGTAACGCGAGGCCTCCTGACAATCATTCGCAACGGCCGCCGTGACTGTGAAATTTGAGCGGGTCTCGAAAATGAATTCAAGTTTGTTGAGCCGTTGATATGTGATGCGGTCATCGCTTTCGCGCTTGAGCGACAGCACGATATTGTCGGGCGAGGTGAAAAGATAGTGCTGTCCCGGGCGGTCGATGTCGTAAGACGAAGTCAGTCGCACCGATTGTACCGGAAATTCGCGGGAATGATAATCTTTGTCGATAAACGAATATTCGAGCTCGGCCTTATATTTCCATCGATGATCCTTGAATCCGTATGCGGCAAATCCCCTTGCAAACCATCGGCGCGACAGTTCGGCCGTGGTCATGCCGCCGAATCTTAGACGGGTTCCTTCGACCGAATTGAAACTCATCATGGCATTGACCGGTCCGATGTCGAATTTGCTTGGGCTGCCCGTCGCCACATAGCTCGAAAATAGTATCTTGAGCACCTTTTCAGACCAATAATACAGCGGCACCTTGCGCAGGCGTGCCATCAGCTCGCCCACCCTGCTCTCGCCTTTGGGCATTGCGGTGAGCCGTACATGTTGCCAGAATTCCTCGTCGCGCTCCCTGGCGCCGGGTTCTACGGCCACATTGCCGTCACCGCTGAAGACCGAGTCTGATATCGCCTCAAACGAGTGATTGTCATATGCGCTGTTACGTCGCATATACAGCCCGTTTGATTTGCCCAGCACGCTCATTTCGACTGTGAGATCATCGAGCACCTTGAGTCTTGAACCATCGGCCGAACGTTCAAATGACTGTGAAATATAGAGGTTGTCTACAAAATTGAGATTGATCTCGCGTGGCAGATGCATCTCGACTTTTCGTATGAACATTGTCGAATCGCCTTCCGGTACATAGACATGTCCCATGAATCCGAATGCGGCATGATTGCGGGGGTAAAACGACAGTACGATACATCGCTCGTCGCCGACCGTCACAGTATCGGTCAGATAGAATTTATAAAAATCCGGAGCGATTGGCGACAGAGGACTTACAAACCTGTTCTGCAACAGATTGATGTCTGATTGATATAGATCGATCTCGCGCATTACATCCTCGATAAGGGTGCGCATCGACGCCTGGTCGATAATTTCGTCGATGCCTTGCGACCGTTCGCCACTGACTATCTCCTTGTAAGCTGACGGCGACCTACGCCGGCTGACGCGCGACGACTTCTCTTTTACCATAAGGCCGAGCACCGGTTTGCCCGATATGTCTGACGTGTCGACGTGCTCTATCAGAAACGGAAAACGCGACAGCATGTTGCGCTTTTCTTCTGCCGTGAAATTGTTTATGCCGAGTGATATGCGTTCATATTTGTCATAGGCGTAATATGGATTTCGCTCAGGATCGGTCAGCGGTCCGCTCTCCTTGAGTCGGCGGGCAAATTCCACAGCCGGATTGTTTTTCTTTGAATATTTGCTCCTGTGCACTACCACCTCGTTGAGCTCGGTGGTCGACGGTGACAGATACACGGCATAGGTATTGAGCTGTCCGCGATGTATCGGCAACAGTTTTTTTTCATATCCCACGCATGTGATCTGCAGTGCGCGGGCGCGGTCGGGCACTGCCATCTCGAAAATACCGTTTTTGTCGGTAACCGATGCCGTTTTTGCATCGGAAACGACAACCGAGGCATATGGCAACGGCTCGTCAGTGACAGAATCACGCACGATGCCGCGCACAAAATAAGTGTCGGCTCGGCCGGCAAAAAAAGTCATCATGACAAAAATGACAAGAAACACATGCCTCAAGTCAGACTGTATATGTATATTTGTGCAATATTTCAAAGTCGATAGTATGGCAAAAGAAATTGAACGTAAATTTTTGGTGACATCCGACGCCTATCGCACACTGAGTGTATCGGCCTGCGAGATACGTCAGGGCTACCTGTCACGCAATCCCGACGCGACCGTGCGCGTGCGGCTCATGGGCGATCGAGGATTCCTGACCGTAAAATCGCGCAACAGAGGCATATCACGCGACGAATGGGAGTACGAGATCCCGGCCCGTGATGCCGTCGAGATGCTTGACCGTCTTTGCGATGGACCGGTCCTTGCGAAGACCCGCTATATTGTGCCGGCCGAGTCGGGCGATTGGGAGATCGACGAGTTTCACGGTCGGCTCGAGGGTCTTGTCCTGGCCGAAATCGAATTGCCCGCGGCCGACATCCCGGTCATTATACCTGATTATATCGGGCGCGAGGTGTCGGGCGATCCGCAGTACTATAATTCTAATCTCGCAGCTCAAGCCTGACCACGTTTTCTACGTGGTGGGTGTGCGGGAACATATCGACCGGCTGCACGGCAGTCACCTTGTATTTTTGATCAAGAAGCGCGAGGTCGCGCGCCTGTGTGGCCGGATTGCAGCTGACATATACCAGCCGGCGGGGCGACGCGTTGAGTATTACCTGCACCACATCGGCATGCATGCCCGCGCGGGGCGGATCGACGATCATCACGTCGGGGCGTCCATGCGAGGCAATAAAATCATCGGTAAGCACATCCTTCATGTCGCCGGCATAAAACTCGGTGTTTTCGATGCCGTTGACAGCCGAGTTGACCTTCGCGTCGGCTATTGCCTCGGGCACATACTCGATACCGATGACATGGCGTGCCTGTCGACTGACAAAATTGGCGATTGTACCCGTACCGGTATATAGGTCATACACAAGCTCGTCGCCGGTCAGCCCGGCAAATTCACGTGCTACTTTATATAATTCATAAGCCTGACGCGAGTTTGTCTGATAGAATGATTTCGGGCCGACGCGGAAACGCAGCCCCTCCATCTCCTCTTCGATATAATCTCGTCCGCTATGAGTGATGATTTCCTGATCGGTGATGGTATCGTTGGCCTTGAGATTGACAACATAGAGCAACGAAGTGATTTCGGGGAACTCGGCTCGTACTGCATCAAGCAACTCTTTGATCTGGCCGGGATTATCCTCGCCAAAACTCATCACAGCCATAATCTCGCCGGTCGATGCCATACGCACCATCAGGGTGCGCAGCAGTCCGTGCTGTTCGCGCAGATCGTAAAACGTCATGCCGTGGCTACGGCCGTAATCTTTGATAAAAAGTCGCAGACGGTTTGAAAAATCGTCCTGCAGATAACAGCGATCGATGTCGAGCACCTTGTCAAAAGCCCCCGGGATGTGGAATCCTGCACCGTCGCGGTCATCGAACACCTCGCCCGAAGCCATCTGTTCGTGGGTCAGCCAGCGACGGTTCGAAAAAGTATATTCCATCTTGTTGCGGTAGCCCCAGATGTCGGCCGAACCTTTGATAGGCGAAATTTCGGGCAGCCCGACTTTGGCGATACGTTTGAGGGCGTCGGTCACCTGACGTTGCTTGCATTGCAGCTGCACATCATAGGGCAGATGCTGCCAACGGCATCCGCCGCACACGCCGAAGTGTGAGCAGCGGGGCTCGACTCTCACATCGCCCGGTCTGACGATACGCTCGATGCGACCCTCGGCATATGATTTGCGTTTCTTGGTGACGCGGATATCGACCACGTCGCCGGGCGCGCCATAAGGCACAAACACCACCATCTCGTCGACACGGGCCAGCGCATTGCCCTCGGCGGCGACATCGGTGATAGTGACTCCCTCGAGCAAGGGATATGGTTTGCGTTTTCTTGACACTTTCGTAAACTTTATGATCTTGTTTGATAATTTGTGCAAATTTACAAAACTTTTGGCCACGGCCGAAACTTTCGGTAAAAGCAACCAATTTTTGCGATTATTACGCAAATTTTTCCTCTCTAAATTGGCAAATGTAAAGTCAATTTAGTAAATTTGCACCGCCGTGGGGCATGCAGGTACGCATCCCCTGCGGCAGACACATTTTTAAACTGAACACTCAAATATATTTTATTACCATTTATGAAAAGAGTTTATACATTTGGTGACGGTAAGGCCGAAGGCAATGCGGAGATGAGAAATCTTCTCGGCGGCAAAGGCGCCAACCTCGCCGAGATGAACCTCCTGGGCATGCCCGTGCCACCCGGTTTCACTATCACGACCGAAGTCTGCACCGAATATACCCAGTTTGGTAAAGACGAGGTCGTAAGCCGACTCAAAGACGAAGTCGAGAAAGCTATCAAACACGTTGAGGCTCTCACCGGCAAGGAATTTGACAACCCTGCCAACCCTCTGCTCGTGTCGGTCCGTTCGGGTGCCCGTGCTTCTATGCCCGGTATGATGGATACCGTGCTCAACCTCGGCATGAACGACGCCACCGTCGAGTCTCTCGCCACCAAGAGCGGCAATCCCCGTTTCGCATGGGATAGCTACCGCCGCTTCGTGCAGATGTACGGCGACGTTGTGCTCGGCATGAAACCCAAATCAAAAACAGATATCGATCCCTTCGAGGAAATCATGGATAAGGTCAAAGAGGAGAAAGGCGTCAAACTCGACACCGAGCTCACTGTCGACGACCTCAAAAACCTGGTTAAACTTTTCAAGGGTGCCGTAAAGGAATACACCGGCAAAGACTTCCCCGACAGCGCCTGGGAGCAGCTGTGGGGCGGCATCTGCGCCGTATTTGACAGCTGGATGAACGAGCGTGCCATCCTCTATCGCCGCATGAACCAGATCCCCGAGGAATGGGGTACTGCCGTCAATGTACAGGCCATGGTTTACGGCAATATGGGCGACAACTCGGCAACCGGCGTTGCCTTCTCGCGCGACGCTGCCACCGGCGAGAACATCTTCAACGGCGAGTATCTGATCAACGCTCAGGGCGAAGACGTCGTTGCCGGCATCCGCACTCCCCAGCAGATTACCATCGAGGGCTCGCAGCGCTGGGCCGCTCTGCAGGGCATCTCTGAGGAAGAGCGCAAGACCAAATATCCCTCACTCGAGGAATCCATGCCTACCTGCGCACAAGAGCTTTTCGCTATCGCCGACCGTCTCGAGGACTACTACCGCGACATGCAGGATATGGAGTTCACCATCCAGGACGGCAAACTCTGGATGCTCCAGACCCGTAACGGCAAACGCACCGGTGCTGCCATGGTCAAGATCGCAATGGATCTGCTCCGCGACGGCAAAATCGACGAAAAGACCGTGCTGCTGCGCATGGAGCCCCAGAAACTCGACGAGCTCCTTCACCCCGTATTCGATAAATCTGCCCTCAAGCGCGCTACTGTCGTAGCCAAAGGTCTTCCCGCATCTCCCGGCGCAGCTGCCGGTCAGATCGTATTCTCGGCAGACGAGGCCGAGGCATGGGCCGAGAAAAAACGCAAAGTCGTGCTCGTGCGCATCGAGACATCGCCCGAAGACCTCCGCGGTATGGCCGTGGCCCAGGGTATCCTCACCATGCGCGGCGGTATGACATCGCACGCCGCAGTCGTTGCCCGCGGTATGGGCAAATGCTGCGTATCGGGCGCCGGAGAGATCAAAGTCGACTACAAGGCCAAGACCGTCGAGATGGGCGGCAAGACCTACAACGAAGGCGACTGGATCTCACTCAACGGTTCGACCGGCGAAGTTTATGACGGCCAGGTGCCCACAACCGAGCCCGAGCTCGGCGGCGACTTCGGCGCGATCATGAATCTCGCTGCAAAATACACCAAGACACTCGTGCGTACCAACGCCGACTCACCCCGCGATGCCCGTCAGGCTCGCAGCTTCGGTGCCCAGGGCATCGGCCTCTGCCGCACCGAGCACATGTTCTTCGAGGGCGACCGCATCAAGGCTATGCGCGAGATGATCATCGCATCTGACGAGGAAGGCCGCCGTGCCGCTCTCGCCAAACTCCTCCCCATGCAGCGTGGCGACTTCGAGGGAATCTTCGAGGCCATGGACGGCTTTGGCGTGACAATACGTCTGCTTGATCCCCCTCTGCACGAATTCGTACCTCATCAGACAGCTACCCAGAAAGAACTTGCCGACGAAATGGGCATCTCTCTGGCTGAAGTCAAAGCCAAAGTAGACTCACTCGAGGAGTTCAACCCCATGCTCGGTCACCGTGGCTGCCGTCTCGGCATCACCTACCCCGAAATCACCGAGATGCAGACCCGCGCCATCATCGAGGCCGCCCTCGCCGTCAAAGAGCGTGGCATCGACGTTAAGCCCGAGATCATGATTCCCCTCGTAGGCTCGCTGAAAGAGATTCAGCACCAGGCCAACGTCATCAACGAGACCGCTGCCAAGGTATTCGACGAGCAGGGCCGCTCACTTCCCTACATGGTTGGTACCATGATTGAGGTTCCCCGTGCGGCACTGACCGCCAATGAGATCGCCACCGTAGCCGAGTTCTTCTCGTTCGGTACCAACGACCTCACCCAGATGACCTTCGGCTTCTCGCGTGACGATGCACCCAAATTCCTCAAATACTACAAAGAGCATGGCATCATCAAGGTCGATCCCTTCGAAGTCCTCGATCAGGAAGGTGTTGGCCAGCTCGTTGAGATGGGTGTAAAGAAAGGCCGCGCCACACGTCCCGACCTTAAAGTCGGCATTTGCGGCGAGCACGGCGGTGAGCCCTCGTCAGTCAAGTTCTGTGCTAAACTCGGCATGAACTACGTCAGCTGCTCACCTTATCGTGTGCCCATCGCCCGCGTAGCTGCGGCTCAGGCCGCGATAGAGGACTAATTCGATATAGTCTCTATCCGATAGACAATCAATAATTTAGGCTGTAATGCTTCTGAAATCAGGACATTACAGCCTAATTTTTTTGACTTTTCCCGTGCATTTGGCATCGCTTTCTGAGTACAAATAATCAGAAGTTTTTACCAATTGTTTACCATTTGAACAATGCCCGTTTACCAGATGTTTACCAAATGTTTACCACTGCAATTAATTGTGTATTAGGTAATTAAGGTTAAATATTAAACATCAAACAAATATCAAATAATTTAGTAAACATGGCAAATTTCAAAGCATGTGTACGAAGACCTCGAAGCGATGGGTTCTGGCAGGTTTACATCCGGGTCACCCACCACAGAGGACTTGGCTACATCAAAACAGACAAGATGGTCACGAAGAAGGAGTTGACCAAAACCAGTGAGATAAAGGATGCCTTCGTCCTTAGTTACTGTGCCGATCTCATAATCCGGTACAATAATCTTCTCAACACAGTGAATGCTGAGGAGTGGACCGTAAATCAGGTTATCGAATTTCTGACGACCGAATCACAGGACATATGTTTCAGCGATTACGCAAGAATCCATATCAATCGAATGATCAATAGTGGACATGAGCGTACATCCAAGAACTACAAATACGCTGTAGAAAATCTTGAACGCTATATTGGCTCAAACAAGCTTATGTTTGGACAGCTAACATCAGCGGTGTTAAAGAAATGGATCGATTCACTGAAGAATACCAATCGCGCCAAGGAAATGTACCCCATTAATATCAGACAGATATTTAAGGCCGCGATTATGGAGCTTAATGATGAAGAGAAAGGAATCGTAAAGATTAAATTCAATCCATGGAACAAAATCAAGATTCCTAAGGCAGACAAGACTACTCAACGTGCCATAAGCGCCGAGGCTTGTAGAGAGTTTTTCAACAGACCACTTCCCCAAACCAAAATGCTCTCATCTCTTCCGGAACTTGGCAGAGACGTAGCTTTGCTGGTATTATGTCTTGGCGGCATCAATACAGCGGATCTATATGCCTTGAAAAAGACAGACTTCAATAATGGTGTCATAGGCTACAAGAGAGCAAAGACACGCCATTGTCGCGCCGATGAAGCATATATAGAAATGCGGGTAGAGCCATTTATCCGTCCGATCTTTGATAAATACCTTGCTGATGAAGACGATGAATATCTCTTTACCTTTCATCTTCGCTATTGTGACCATGACAGCTTCTGTGCCAATGTAAACAATGGCATTAAGAAGATATGCGACGATATGGGTATGGAAAAAGAGGATAGATATTGCGTTTACACTTTCCGTCATACCTGGGGCACAATCGCACAGAATGACTGCGAAGCTAATCTCTATGAAGTTGCTTTTGGCATGAATCATAGCCGAGGACTTAATGTCACTCGTGGGTATGTTAAAGTGGACTTTTCTCCTGCATGGACATTAAATGCGAAAGTCATCGACTTCATTTTCTTCACAGAGAAGGAAAGTAAGCAAGGTAAGGCAAAGGACCTCGATGAAACAGAAGATAAGTATTTCCGAATCTCTCCTAAAATGCTGGTGCAGGGACGGGCTTATTTCAAGGGAAAGGTCCTTGCCGAAATCATGGATACCGGTTACAGCAATGTCGAACAGGTAATATCTACCCTTGTTCCCATGCTTCCGGATTCTATCCCCATGAGGGCTGCTATCCAATTCAGGATAGATAATATAGATCATGAGACTCATGTGGTCTATGAACGAACTAAAGGAAAAGGATTTTAATCCACCACGAAGCAACGTTTGAGAAGTTCCACACGAGGGAACAGACTCACAACACACCCTGCCAAGCCGTGTCGGTCATCACAACCGGCATGGCTTTTTCATTTCCCTCCCGTCAGGGATTCGGTCGAGACACCACATATCGACGCCATAGCCAACCGATACCAACGGCAAGCCTGGCAGCCGACCAACGCAGCATCCTGTAGGAAAGTATGACAGCCCATTTAGTAAGGAAAAGAGCCAGACGGAAAAGACGGACGGCAACCCACACCACAATCCATATTATCAGCAGGAACGGTGAGAGTATGATGGAGAGACCGGAGCATGCTGGGACAGCATAAGGGTTGAAAAAGAGAGCTGGAA
>JAUNGA010000065.1 GCA_030524765.1 Bacteroidales bacterium
CTATATGGAGTATGATATTGGCTAAATTTTACCTAAATCTCATGCGCCAGCCCTGTATTTTAGCTATAATAGCTGTCAAGTCTTAAAATTATTTCGTATCTTTGCAAATTAAAGTCAAATAAAACAGATGTCAATCGATAATCTCATATCACAGGCCGTAGCAAAGGCCGTCAAAGAGCTTTACGGTGTCGACACCGCACCCGAGGCTATCGTGCCTCAGGCAACACGCAAAGAGTTTGAGGGCAACCTCACCATCGTCGTTTTCCCCTGGGTCAAGGCAGCCCGCAAAGCGCCCGAAGCCGTAGGTCAGGAAATCGGTGCATGGCTTGAGGCCAACGAGCCCGCCGTGGCACGTTTCAACGTTGTAAAAGGCTTTCTCAACATCGTCATCGAGCCACGCTTCTGGAACGGTGTGCTGCAGGCAATCGCCGCAAATCCCCGTTTCGGCATCACCGAGCCCGGCCCCGACAGCCCCCTCGTGATGGTCGAATACTCGTCGCCCAACACCAACAAGCCCCTGCATCTGGGTCACGTGCGCAACAATCTGCTTGGATATAGTCTCGCCGAGATATTAAAGGCATGCGGCAACCGCGTCGTGAAGACAAACATCGTCAATGACCGCGGCATACATATCTGCAAATCCATGCTTGCATGGCAGAAATGGGCCAACGGAGCCACTCCCGAGTCGCTCGGACAAAAAGGCGACCACCTGATCGGCGACTGCTACGTAGCGTTTGACAAGCACTACAAAGCCGAGCTCGAACAACTCATGGCAACCGGCATGACCAAAGAAGAGGCCGAGGCCTCATCACCCCTCATGGCCGAGGCTCGCGAGATGCTGCGCCGCTGGGAGCAGGGCGACCCCGAGGTACGCTCGCTATGGCAGACCATGAACGGCTGGGTCTACGACGGTTTTGACACCACATACCGCCGCATGGGAGTCGATTTCGACAAAATATACTATGAGTCGCAGACCTATCTGCAGGGCAAGGAAAAAGTGCTCGAAGGCCTTGAACGCGGTCTGCTCTACCGCCGCGACGACGGCTCGGTATGGGCCGATCTCACCGCCGAAGGCCTCGATCATAAACTGCTGCTGCGCTCAGACGGCACATCAGTCTACATGACCCAGGACATCGGCACTGCCAAAATGCGATTTGACGACTACCCCATCGACAAGATGATATACGTCGTCGGCAACGAGCAGAACTACCACTTCCAGGTGCTGTCGCTGCTGCTCGACCGTCTCGGATTCAAATGGGGCAAAGACCTCGTACACTTCAGCTACGGCATGGTCGAGCTGCCCACCGGCAAGATGAAGAGCCGCGAGGGTACCGTGGTCGACGCCGATGACCTTATGGAGACAATGGTGCGCGACGCCCGGCGTGTCTCTGACGAGATGGGCAAGATACAGGGACTCTCCGATGCCGAGAAAGACGATGTTGCCGAAATCGTCGGTCTTGGCGCCCTCAAATACTTCCTGCTCAAGGTCGATCCCCGCAAGAACATGATGTTCGACCCGGCCGAGTCAATTGACTTCAATGGCAATACCGGACCTTTCATACAGTATGCCTACGCCCGCATGCGCTCGGTGATACGCCGCGCGGCCGAGGCCGGCCATACCGTAGGCGACTATACCGCCGTCAGCCCGGGCGAACGCGAGATCGCACTCATACAACGCCTTGCCGACTTCCCCTCGACGGTTGCCGACGCAGGCCGATCGTTCTCACCCGCACTAATAGCCAACTATGCCTACGATCTGGTCAAAGAATACAACCAGTTCTACCACGACTGCCCCATCCTGCGCGAGAGCGACCCGGCCGTCTTGTCGCTGCGTCTCGAGCTCACCGAGGTCACGTCCCGCGTAGTCGCCACAGCCATGGGGCTGCTCGGCATTAAGGTGCCCGAGCGAATGTAATTCAGCAATCTCTTAATCCTCAAAACAATATGAATCAGTATCCCAACTATCAAAACTATCAGTCGGCGCCCGTGCAGACAGCATCGGTACCCGCCGCAATGAAACTCGTCTACCTCAAGATGACACTTGCCCTTGTCGTGACGGGACTTATCGCCTGGTTCTGCTCAAACAGCCTGGCATATCTGCAGTTCATGGTCACCAACCGTTGGGCCATGTGGGTGCTCCTCATCGCCGAGATCGGCATGGTCATCGGCATCTCGGGGGCGATCAACCGCATGAGTTCGGCTGTGGCCACCATGCTCTTTTATCTCTTCGCCGTGGTCAACGGCCTCATGCTCGCACCGATATTTATCGTCTACACGGGCGCTTCCATCGCCAAGACATTCTTCATAACGGCTGGCACGTTCGGTGCTATGAGTGTATTCGGATTCTCCACCGGTCAAGACCTTTCAAAATTCGGCCGTATATTGTTCATGGCACTTATAGGTCTGATCATCGCATCGGTAGTGAATATCTTCACACACAGCAGTACCCTCGACTGGATCATCTCGTTTGCCGGCGTAATCATATTCGTGGGCCTTACCGCATGGGACACCCAGCAGATCAAACAGATGGCACAGGCACTCCCCGCCGGTCAGGAAGGCCGTCTCGCCACCATCGGTGCTCTGACGCTCTATCTCGACTTCATCAACCTCTTCCTCTACCTGCTCCGTTTCTTCGGCGCATCACGCGACTGATACATAAACCGCAATACAGGGAAAACACACGGAGCCGTCATCCGTGTGTTTTCCCTTTGTTTTGTCATAGATATATGCTCGACCGCCTCCGCAAATTCACACCCGCCTACCGCGAGATCATCCGCCTCGGTCTGCCCATACTCGTCGGGCAGGTAGGCATGATCATCGTAGGTTTTGCCGACAACATCATGGTCGGCCGATACAACACCGACTCGCTCGCCGCGGCATCGTTTGTCAACAACGTCTTCAATGTGGCCATATTCTGCTGCATTGGGTTCACATATGGCCTCACACCGCTCGCGGGCGCACTGTTCGGCGTCGGCAAGAAACGCGACATAGGATCGCTCACACGCCTTGCAATGTGGATCAACATCGGCTTCTCGCTGCTGATAATGGCCCTGATGACCATTCTATATTTCAACGTTGAGCGCCTCGGACAACCCGTCGAGCTGATGCATCTCATCAAGCCATACTACGTGCTCTATCTATGCGGCATGCTGCCCATCACAGTATTCAACGTCATGGCTCAGTGGAGCTATGCCATCAACAACACACGCCTGCCCATGTGGACGATTCTCGTTGCAAACCTGCTCAACGTCATCGGCAACTACGTGCTTATCTACGGTCATTGGGGAGCACCCGAACTGGGTCTATACGGCGCAGGCCTCAGTACTCTGGGTGCCCGTATCCTTTGTCCGGCCGTCATGCTCATCGTATTCTTCTCATCATCGGCCTACCGCGACTATCGCGACGGATTCGCGTCACAGCCGGCCCGACCGGGCGACAGCCGACTGCTGTGGCGCACAAGTCTGCCCGTATCGCTGCAGATGACTTTCGAGAGCGGATCATTCTCTGTTGCCGCCGTCATGGTCGGATGGCTCGGCGGCATCCCTTTGGCTGCATTCCAGATATTCCTTATCGTCGGCACACTCGGATTCTGTATCTACTACAGCGTCGGTTCGGCCATATCGGTCAAGGTAGCCAATGCCGCCGGCACAGGCGACCGCACCGGTATGCGTCACATGGCCTGGGCAGGTTATCACATCATACTCGTGCTCATGTGCGCGGCATCGCTTACATTCATATTCTTCGGTCGCACCCTCATGTCGGCATTCACACACGATGCCGCGGTACTCGCTCTCGCATCTACACTCATATTCCCAATGGTGCTGTATCAGCTCGGCGACGCCACACAGATCACATTCGCCAACGCCCTGCGGGGCACATCGCAGGTCATGCCGATGCTCTGGATCGCTTTTGTCAGCTATATTGTCGTGGGCATACCGGCCACCTACATCCTGTGTTTTACAGCAGGCCTTGGCACCTACGGCGTCATACTCAGTTTTTCGGTAAGTCTGTTCCTGGCAGCGGCACTGTTTTTCACCTACTTCCTGCGCTCTACACGTCAGATTGTGCGGTAGTAGACCGGACCCTTGAAGATGATCACGATGCAATATGATATCGCCGATACAATCAATAAGGGAAAGAACAGATTGAATCCGCCCGTCATCTCGGCCGTAAGAAACAGCGCCATAAACGGGGCGCGTATAGTGCCCGCCATCACTCCAGCCATACCGCAGAAAGCAAATATCGAGACAGGCAAGTCGAGATGAAAAGCCAGATTTAACGCCCCGGCCATAAAGAATCCCACGATACATCCGGCAAAAAGGGTAGGGGCGAAGTCGCCTGCAACACCGCCGCCGCTGTTGGCTGCCGAACATGCAAACGCCTTGACGAGCATAACACCGCCGGCGACCAGCACCAGAGGCCAGCCCATAGAAGTAGCAGACGCAAAAAAAACTGTCGGCCGTCATCGCCGACTGATCGCCGTTGAGCAGGTGATCCATCACATCATAGCCCTCGCCATACAGCGCCGGAAATACAAACACCAGCGAAGCCAGCACGGCGCCACTCACCAGATTGCGGGCCCATTGGTTGCCGATGCTGTCGTAGACAGACTCCATCTTCTTCATCACCGCTGAGTAATACAGCGAGTAAAAGCCACAGAATACGCCTAAAAGCAGGATAAACGGCACAAACCGCGTCTCAAAAGGCGTCATCTGCAGATACGTGAGATCTACCGTAAAGCCTGTCGTCACATATACCGTCACCGCCGATGTGACGCACGCCAGCAACAGAGCCATCACCGACATTGTCGTCAGCTCCATCTTCAGCACCTCAAGCGTAAACAACACTCCTCCTATCGGCGCCTTGAATATACCGGCGATGCCGGCACCGGCGCCACAGCCTATCATTATCATCATCAGTTTGGGCTCAAGACGGCACAGACGGCCTATATTGCTGCCAACAGCACCGCCGGCATATGCGATAGGCCCCTCCGAGCCTGCCGATCCACCCATACCCAGCGTGACAGTACTTGTGAGCACCGGCGTGAAACATATCGACAACGGTATGTCATATCGCTGCTTGTTAAGCACATTACCCAGTTTACGCGACGGATGTTCAAGATTCTGGTGCAACACATACCGTTGCAATATGCCCGTCAACAATATGCCGGCAACAGGTACTATCAGCAGCATCCAGTTTGCCCCCCAGGCATCGATATGCGATGTGATAAATTGTGTGAGATGATCGATCGCCGTCTTGAGAGACGCCGAGACACAGCCCGTCACAATACCGGTGACAACGGCCAGGATAAATAAAAAAGCCTGATCGTTGACACGGCGCTGACGCCATATCAAAAACGCCTCGAATCCGTCTCTGACACGATCGAATGCGTTCTTCAACACTCCCTTTTTAGTTGATAAGGTCATAAAAGATTAACACATCGATCGCTGCTATGGTTTTACCGGTTTTGCCGTCTGACAGATTTTTGCTACTTTTGCCGAAAACACTGTCTGCAATGCGCAATATAATCACTTACATAATCATATCAATAGCCATGATCGCCGTTGCATGCGGCCACCCCGAGACATTCCGTGTCGAGGGAGAGATAGAGGGTGCTCCGTCTATCAACCTGCGTGTGGTCTATATAGGCCAGCAGGGTGTCCGCTCGGCTATTACCGTCTCGCGCGAGGGCAAGTTCTCATTCGAGGGCACATCGCCCAAACCCGTTCTCGTCGAGATTTACGACAACGACTATCGCATAATAGGTCGACTTGTCGCCGAAAACGGCCAGGATATCAAACTGCATCTCGACCGCGACAACCCATATCGCATCTCGGCCAAAGGCAACGACTTATCGCGCCAGTGGGCCGAGTGGCTAAACTCGCGCGCCGACTCGCTTGCCGACGCATCGCCCGACACACGCAATGCCATCATCGCCCGCTACGTCACCGCCAATACATCATCGCCCGTAGCCGCCCTGCTCATGATGACCGAATACGACGCATCAGGTCAACGGGCCGCCACCGCCGACTCTCTGTTAAACCTTATCGACGACGACGCACGGCTCAACATCATCACAGCCGGTCTCGCCGACCAGCTCGCACACGTATCATCAGCCACATCCCATGCCCCGGTGCGCCCCTTTACCTACGTCATGACGGGTAACCGCCGTGGTGTCTTCAAACCCTCAGACGCACGCTTATCGATGATCGCCGTATGTTCTGACGGACGCAACAACGACAGCATCACCGACATGCTGCGCTCACTGCGGCCACACATCTCACAGGGCCGGCTACAGATCATAGAACTCTCTACAGCACAGGACACAGCCTCGTGGCGACGCAATCTTATGACCGATTCGACAGTCTGGGTCCAGGCCTGGATAGGCGGTTCAGTCGCATCATCCGCTCTCGGACCACTCGGCCTGCCTCGGCTGCCCTACTTCATAATCACCGACTCGGCCGGTCAGCAGCTATGGCGCGGAGCATCAATACAAAGTGCCCGGTCGCACCTCATACAACAAATTTCAAATCTCTGATAGACATGCTTGTCAAAACCTACGGATCAGCCGTTCAAGGCATCGATGCCATTATCGTCACCATTGAGGTTTCGGTCGAGACAGGCGTCAAATATTGTATGGTCGGACTGCCCGACGCAGCTGTCAAAGAGAGCCAGCAACGCGTGCAGTCAGCCATCACACAGTCGGGATACCGTCTGCCCCGCAAAAAGACCGTCATCAACATGGCGCCGGCAGATGTCAGAAAAGAGGGAGCGGCATATGACCTGCCGATAGCCATAGCACTTCTCGTCGGCACAGGACAGATCGAGGCACCGGCTCTGTCTGACTATATGATCATGGGAGAGCTGTCGCTCGACGGCTCGATTCTGCCGATACGAGGCGCCCTGCCGATGGCTATTGAGGCACGACGGCAAGGTTTCAAGGCTCTCATCGTGCCCGAAGCCAACGCCACCGAAGCAGCCGTCGTCAACAACCTGCAGGTCTACGGCATGCGAAATCTCACCGACGTCATCGATCTGCTGCGCGGAGCCACAAATCCCATGCCCGTGCAATTCGACACCCGAGCCGAGTTTGCACGATGTCAGCATACTTTCGATTGCGATTTTGCCGATGTAAAAGGTCAGGAAGAGGTCAAACGAGCCTTCGAGGTAGCATGTGCCGGCGGCCACAATATTCTGCTTGTCGGCCCTCCGGGCTCAGGCAAATCGATGATGGCAAAACGCCTGCCATCGATCATGCCCCCGCTCACACTGGCCGAGGCCCTCGAGACCACCAAAATACACTCTGTCGCCGGAAAACTCAAAAGCGGATCAAAACTGATGACCCGTCGGCCGTTCCGCTCGCCGCACCACACCATATCACCGGTGGCACTCGTCGGCGGAGGCTCAAACCCAATGCCCGGCGAGATATCGCTCGCTCACAACGGTATCCTGTTTCTCGACGAATTCCCGGAATTTCCACGCACGGTACTCGAAGTCATGCGACAGCCGCTCGAAGACCGTCATATATCAATTTCCCGTGCCCGATATGCCGTCGACTATCCTGCCGGATTCATGCTCGTCGCATCGATGAACCCATGCCCATGCGGCTACTATAACCATCCCACCAAACACTGCACCTGTCTGCCCGGAGCAGTGACCAAATACCTCGGACGAATATCCGGACCCTTGCTCGATCGTATCGACATACAGATAGAAATAAAGCCTGTACCATTCGAAAAACTGTCGGGAATGACCGACGGCGAACCCTCGGCAGCCATCCGTGAGAGGGTTGTCAAAGCCCGCGCCATACAGGCCGACCGTTTCCGCGACGATCCCGACACCCACTGCAATGCCCAGATGACAGCCAGGCAGCTCACCAGGCATTGTAACCTTACCCCTGATGTGCTCGCCATTCTGCGACGTGCTATGACCAAATATGACATGAGTGCGCGTGCCTACGACCGCATACTCAAAGTAGCGCGTACAATCGCCGACCTCGATGCTTCGCCCGACATTCTCCCGGCACACATGCACGAAGCCATCCGCTACCGCAATCTCGACCGCTCGACCTGGGGAGCAACAGCTCAAGGAATGCCATTCTGACTATACTCTTAGTCAAGTCAACAGCCGACCCTGTGTGTTAGCACAAACACCAAAGCGATTTTCAATTGGCGTATCGCAGATTTTGTATATATTTGCAAAAATACTTTACGCGTAAGACCACAGGCCATGAAACTCACTCTCCCCCCACGATCAGGCGACAGATCACTCACTATAGATGAGCGACGAATTACCGTCATAGGCGCAAACGGCGCCGGAAAAACCCGTTTTGCCCGACGCATAGCCGAGGCAGCAGGCGATCTGGCCTTTAATATGTCGGCAATAAAGGCTATATATGGCCGGGACGAAGAAGACAATCTGCCGGCCTCTATTGATTCGCTCTATCACGCCGCAGTAGCAAAATCAGCGCTGATACGCCCCGATATACGTGGCGAACTTGACCGTGTCATAGCTCTGCTGATCAACGATACGGCAACCGGTCTGATGGCTGCGAGGTTTGGATCGGATGAAGCCGAAAACCTTTCACGACACAACAAACTCGACACAGTAATACGCTACTGGCAGGAACTTTTTCCCGATAACAAGATTCTGATCACCTACGGGCGCATGCTCGTCAACAGTGCCGACAACGATGATATATACCCCACCGGACTGTTGTCGTCTGGCGAGCGGGCTGTCATGTATTATCTGGGGGCCGCCATGTTTGCACCACAAGGCGGTGTAGTAGTCGTATCATCGCCCGAGATGTTTCTGCATGCCTCTGTCGTACGACCGCTGTGGGACCGTATCGAATCGCTCAGACCCGACTGTACGTTTGTCTATGTCACCCACGATCTCGGATTCGCCGCCACACGCACCGACAGTGCGGTCATATGGGTACGTAGCTGCGATAATGATACCGGTGAATGGGATTATGAGCGGCTAAGATCGCCACAAAGTCTGCCCGACGATATTTTCATGGCGATTCTGGGTGAGAGAAAACCGGTGCTCTTTATCGAGGGTGATGGAATAAACAGCTATGATGCCAAACTTTATCCGCTTATATTCAAGGAATTTACCGTCAAGTCACTCGGTGGATGCGATAGAGTCATCGAAGCCACACGCTCGTTCAACGGCCTACGTTCGATACATAATCTTGATGCATTCGGCATCGTAGACAGAGACCGTCGCGACACGGCCGAGGTCAATTATCTGCGCGGACGCAAGGTGCTTGTGCCCGAAGTCGCCGAGATTGAAAATCTGTTTATGCTCGAAGACGTGGTGCGCACCATGGCCGCACGCAACCGTCGTCGTCCCGACCAGGTGTTCGCCAAAGTGCGTCGCAACCTGTTGCACCTCTTCGAGGGACAGATCAAACGCCAGGCTCTCGAACACACCCGTCATCGACTCAAAAAAGAGGTAGCCCACCGTGTCGACGGCAAATTTGACAATATTACCGAGCTTGAGCGCCATATTACAGAGATGATGCTTACCATCAATCCGAGAGGCATCTATCAGAGCCTTCTAAAGCAGTTTGAGAGCTATGTGCGCTCGGGCGACTATGCAGCTGTATTGCGCGTGTTCAATCACAAATCAATGCTCTCTGAGACACATGTGGCATCGCTGTGCGGATTGCAAGGCGACGATAAGAAAACATTCATAACCTACATTCTCAATCTGCTCGAACACGACAGTAAAGACGCCGAAACCATACGCGCTGCAATACGCAAAGCGTTTGATATATAAAAAAAGCGTGTCAAAATTGACACGCTTTTTTTAAGGATTTGCGGTTTTTATTACTCGCGCAGGTACTGGAAGAACTCCATACGTGCCTGATGGCAGATATTGAGCAGACGCTCCATGAAGTCCTCGACATCGGGAGTGCTGTCGATAAAGATTTCTGTGGTCAGCCAGCAGTCCTCTTCATCACACACGGCCTTTACGACCTTGTATTGCGCGTTGATCTTGTTGAGGGCCTCGAGAACTTTGATACGGGGCATATCGGGATTATCTGCAAAGTCAAAGATGCCGGGCATCACGATGTTGAAGTATTGCAGGTCTTTTGAGTTATCACCGATGATAAAGTAGCCTCCCTGGTACTTGAAGGTCAGACCGTAGTCTTTTTCCTCGAACTTAACGCCGTTCTCCGACAGCCAGTTCTTGTAGATTTCCATGTTTGACATGTCTTTGTGAGTTTTGAGATTGATATTAGCTATACTGTACGAAACCGACACGCGGACGAGGCTCGGCTCCGGTTGTATTTTCGAGTTTCTGACGTGTGCGCTCATAATCGGCAAGCATGCTCTCGGTGAGCGACGGACGCGTAGTCTTGACAGAATTTATAAGGCCTTCCTGGGTGATAGGTTCGTCGCGGAAGGCAGCAATCATAGCAGCATCATTTACTATAAAAGCGATGTCTGACGCCACATATTTGTCAGTCATCTCGGCCAGCTGCTGAGTGTCTATCTTGTCGCACGGACGATCTTTGAGATAGAGATCAAACATAAGTTTGCGAGTAACCACATCCGGCGCCGGTATATATACCGAGATATCCACTCGACCCTTACGCAGAACAGCCGGATCGATCAGATCCGGACGGTTGGTAGTGCCAATCACAAATATGCCGTCTTTCGAGCAGTTGTTGAGCTGACTCAGAAATTCATTGACCTCGCCTGATATATGCTCGGCACTGCGCGACGTGCGGTCGGGCACCATAGCATCAAACTCGTCAAAGCATATGATGACGGGCGATTTCTGCCGAGCCTTGTCAAACAGCTCGGCTATCTTGCCTTGACCGCCGTGCACATAAATACTGCCAAGATCAGATGCCTTGACAAACTTGTAGTTGAACCCTGATTCCTCTGCAAATTTTTCGGCAAAATATGATTTGCCACATCCCGGAGGACCATAGAGCAACATGCCGTTGGGCGGCGTGAGGCGATAGCGCTCGGCTTTTTCCTTATCTTTAAGGATAAATAAAACTTTTTTCTGCAACAACTCCTTCAGCTCGTCCATGCCTGCAACATCTGCAAAGCCGTTGCCACGTTTCACAGCGGTATCGTCTTTTGGAGTGTTGGTGCTTTCGGCTGTTTTCTGACGCTTGACTCCCGGCCGATCAGTACCTTTGTCTACAAATTTATCACTGTCGCGATCATCGGTCCCGGCATCTTTTTTATCATCTTTTTCATAAGGCGAACGACCCTTGTCGATCGCGTTGACCAGAATGTCTATCGACAGACGTTCGGCTGTTTTCACAGCCAGACCGCCACGCAACACATCGGCCAACCACGGTTCTATGGTCAGACTATCTAAATCAAGATGAGATTTACGTGCCATGTGTATGGCAGTCTTTAGCGGATGATCCTCGTCGACTGTAAGATCACGTTCCCACGGAGCGCGACCCGTCAGCAGAGCATACAACACCGCTGTAGCCGAAAATACATCACCTGCAGGATCATTCAGACCGCGGTAAGATTCGGGCGATCGGAAAAACGGCGTCATATCGTCTTGCAGATAGTGGTGCTCAGATGTACCGGCATGGGCCACGTGCCCCATATCTATCAGCTGCACACGACCACTCTCGGGATCATACATCACATTGCGTGGCGTGATATCGTTGTGCACAAGACCGTGCTCGTGCAGATACGACAGACCGGCCAGCATCTCGCGATATATGGCCACTGCCTCGCCGGCACTCATCGGCTGTTCCTGAAAAACAAGTTCAGACAACAGGCGCCCCGAAAAATAATTTGTTATAATATATGGATAAGCATTACCGTCGTGTTGATACACGCCGTCGCATATATAGCGTATGACATTGGGTGAATCAAGCCCGCGGCAAAGTTTTATTTCTATCACATCGCCTTCAGACGATCGTACAGATGCGGGCATACGGTTGGGGTCATACAGTTTCATGAAACAAGCCTCGCCATCACCCGAAGTAATACGATACGTCACATTATACACACCATCTTTTATAAGTGTATCGACCGTAAAACCGGCTATGACATGCCCCGGCTTTAATATACTCATATCTATATTTTATTTTAAATGCCTATTTTATTAGTGTTTTTGCAAAGATATAATAAAAAACATACGTCTACCAAATTTGAGTGGATATATTTGACATAAATTTTCCTCTTTCACGTGGAAAAAGTATGTTAATAACTATGTTGATAACTGTGTCAAGAACGTGTTGATAAACAAGATGAGCATAAATAGCATATCACACTATCTAAGACGAGACAGTGCTTTATAAACATCCACCGCGATGTTATCATAGTCTTTTTATACAGTTTTTATCTGATTTTATGATAGAA
>JAUNGA010000066.1:0-5892 GCA_030524765.1 Bacteroidales bacterium
GCCGAGTTCTTCAAATTTATTTCCTAATTTTGCACTTGCGGGTAGAATCTGCGAATATGATACTTTTTTGCTTTAATCGGTCATTAAAAAAGCCTGCATCTGTGATAAATGCAGGCTTTAGGAGATAAGTCTGATGTTGTTTATTTCACGAAAATCTTGTCGCTATGGCTGCCGGCACGCACGATTGCAAATCCGGTCGGCACGGCTATGCGGGCTGTTCCATCAGCCTCTATGACGGCAGTGGCTATTATGCGACCCGAGAGGTCGGCCACGATCACATCTGTGCCTGCGCGTCCCGATACTGTTACTATACCGTCGGCTATACTTATGCCGAGGGCCTTGTCGTCTGACGCGATGATATCGCCGATGCCCGAATTGGCCTTGAGATCGACATATGCTTTGTCTGATACGAGAGAAAGTGTGCCGTCGGCTTTGCGGGCCACGATCTGATATGATGCCGATACGGCATCTGCCGGAAGGCCGGAGACACGCATCGATGTCGCATTACCCGTGGATACTGCGTTGTAGCCGTCGAGCACACCCTCGATGATATGACCGGTCTCGACACTCAGATTGTCGATGGCGACGTTGCCGGCATGATCGGGTTTGTAATAAGTGAGTTTTAGCTGATGCATGCCTGCGGGGATATTGTCTGCCGAGATCCATTCGCCACCCTTGGTGTCCTCAAGGTTATCGCGATAGAGCACGCGGTGCCAGTCTGAATTCTCGTCGGGGCGGACGCTGATCTCAATGGCATTTGTGATGTAGTCAGAGGCGCTTCGCAGCCATGTCTGCATTGAGAGGATCTCGGCAGGGTAGATGGGCGATAGCAGATAGTCGCCATGCTCGGCCATCTGCAGCGCCGGGGCGACAACGCAGAATGTACGGCTGATGGTGCCATAGTATTTTTTTGAGCTTGAAGACCAGCCGTCATTGAATCTGAGACTGTTGCCAACGCCAAATTCGCAGAGATCGGTAGCGGCGTCGGTATTGCGCACGATCATGACTGTGAGCAGATAGTCGGTAGCGTCGTTGACGGTCTGCCAGTTGGCTGTGAAGGCGCCGGCCTCGGTATCGGTGGCGTCGTTGACACGGGGCACAGCGAGCTCAAATACAGGTTGGCCCGTGGTGACTGTACCTTCGGCCGATGGTTCGGAAATATTTGAATTGCCGGCAGCACGCACGGTATAGGCATATTGGGTCGCTCCGTCGAGGCGATCGACGATGCAAGTGGTTCCTGAGACTTCAAAATCCTTGAAACGGCCGGCTGCGACAGCGTTGCCGGCAGCATCGCGTGTGAATACATCGACGAGATAGCTACGGGCGTTTTCTACAGCAGTCCACGAGAGAGTGAACCCGCCGGATGTCACATCGCTGTGCCTTACAACGGGGGCATCGATAGGTTCGCCGCCGCAGACATCAAAGTGTATGACGCCGCCCTGCTCGGTGATGTTTGTGATCGGTTTGCCCTGAGCGTGACCTGCCCAGTTGCGCATCGACGGTTTGGTGTCGTCGGTAAATGATGTCACCTGACTTGTCCCGGGGAACGGATAGGCCGACATATAGTCGGCGCGGCCATTGTCAACGTAGCCGCCGGCTTCCTCGATGTCTACATATTGATGCACGTCGGTATTGTTGACCTGATTGCTGCTCCAGATAGACGGACGGTAGTCTATGTGCCATGCGAGCATGCCGTGGCCGGGTAGGAAAGTGTCCCATCCGGTCTGCTGGCGGTTCTCGAAGAGGAAAAATTCGTTCTTGCTGTTGGTGAGCACTATGGCGCCTTCGTTGGTGTCGTGGATGTTGCGTAGGGTGATGTGGGCGGCCTTCTCGAGCACTATCGGATCGATCCAACCCATCGAGTTGCGCTCAAATATCGAGTACGATGGCGGGGTGCGGCCGTCGTTGTTATATGAGCCGTGATCCATCACGCTCCAGTCGCCGGGTGTGAGATATTGTGCGTTGTTGTAGGTCGTGGAGTAGAGATCGGGCAGGCCCATTACGTGACCGAATTCGTGACAGAATGTTCCGATACCTGTGGGCGCGTACTGGTCGTATTCATTGCAGCATCCATAGTCATCGACAATCTTGCCGTCGACCGTCAGTGACACTCCGGCCGAGGTCAGTTTCCAACGGTGTGGCCATACCGTCGACGGACCGCCATAGCTGTTTTCGCCCTGACCTGCATATATTATATATATGTTGTCGATACGTCCGTCATTATCGATATCGTATTTAGAGAAATCGACTTCGGGGTCGAGTATTTTTACTGCGTCTACAACCATCTGCTCGGGACGCAGGTCATTCTGGGCCCATGTGGCATCGTTGCCGCCGTAGTACTCTTGCTTGTGGGGCAGTGTTACCGGCCCGTATAAGTCAAATGTCGGACGGAATTGTCCGGCCGACGATGCTATAAAGTAGTCGCGGCATGATCCCCAGCCACCGTCGCGGTTAAATCCCTCTTTGTTGAGAAATTCTTCGTAATACGAGGCCGCATCAGCGGTGAAGAATTTAACATCGCTGTATTCGACCAGCAATACTATCGCGTGCGGATCGCCGATGTGTGGGAATAGAGCGTCGCCCTCGTCGAGGCCGATGCCCGTCGACTGGTTGGCTCGCCGTATGCCGGAGACAGAGGTGGTATTGTAGCGCGATGACGTGAGTGACTCGTCAAATATGGCTTCGCCGACCTTATCGGCATTGATACCCGATACAAAGGCGCGTTCGGCAGAAGTGCGCGACGTTACGTCGCGGGCGATAAACCGTGATGCCACCGGCTTGCCGTCGCCGTCGAGGTCGGCATAGCACATATAGCCTTTGTCGTCGGCTACAAGGGGCAGATCATCGGTGGTCATGTAGACGTGTGTACGCTCGTCGCCGATCACTTTTACTGCCAGCTTCGAGCCATCGGGTTGTGTAAGCTCTTTGACAATACCGCGTCGCGCGGGTATAGCCCATGCCGACTGTAGGCCGAGGGCCAGGACGAACGAGCATCCGAGAAGAAGTTTTTTCATATAAGAGATTCTGTAGATTTTCACGTTAGATGCGCAAAAATAGACAAAATCGCCCGATATGACAAGTTTTTGCGATTAAAAAGCAGGCAAGATTGACATTTTGACTCAAAATAGGTTCAGAACGGATAGCCTATCGCAAGATGGAAGGCCAGCGATTTGCCGAATGACGGCATGTTGTAGTATCCGCCATGACCTGTCGGGTAGGGGGCGTGGATGCCTATGCCGAGATCGCCGCGGATGACAAGCATGCTGATGTCAAAACGCAGTCCTACGCCGGTGCCGACTGCCAGATCGCGCAGAAATGATTTGGCACGCAGTGTGCCGCCCGGACGCGTCGGATCGTCTTTGAGCAACCACACGTTGCCTGAATCAAGAAATACGGCACCGTGCAGGGCGCCGGCAATCGGGAACCGATACTCGACGTTGGCCTCGAACTTGAATGTACCTGTCTGATCGAAGTAGTCGTCCGGTGTACCTTCGGGTGCACGGTAACTGCCGGGGCCGATACTGCGTACGGTGAATGCGCGCACTGAGTTGGCGCCTCCGCAGTAGAACTGTTCGGCATAGGGGACTTGTGCCGAGTTGCCGTAGGCGTGCTCGGCGCCCACAGCCACACGTCCGACGATGTGGTGGTCAAAACCGAGGTTATGGTCCCATACAAGTTGTGTCTGTCCCTTGACAAACTGCGAGAATGGTGTGCCGAACATGCGTTTCTCACCTTTAACGCCGCATGCGCGCCATATGCTCCAGAATATGTTGCCGGCCTCCTGTACAGTGAATGTCCAGTTGATTGAGTTTCGCGGGTTTATTTGGCGGTCATAGGTGTAGGTGTACATCATCTGCGGTATGAACTGACTCATGAAACTCTGGGCCACAGCGGGGTTGGCTGCCATGATCGAGTCAAATTCGACAGTGGTATGCATCAGTTTCGTATATGTGAGCTTGAACGGAGTCAGTGTGTTTGATACATGCCGGCGCAGTCGCCAGTCATAGTTGACCGAGGCATTGAACTGGGCCATCTTGAAATAGTGGGGACGGTTGAGCAGGTCGGCGTTGAGCTGGAAACGTGTCCAGTTGAGCTGATATCGGCTGCGCGGTATGAATTTTGGCGCGAGCAGTCGCGGAAACGCCAGCGACCCGGTCAGTCCCAGTTCGTATGAGTTGAAGATGCCGCCTTTGCCTCGTTTGCCGGTCTGCCACTCGTACGAGCCCGTGAGTTGTACGCTCAGCTGCTCGCCGCCGCCGAAGATGTTGTGGTTGGTCACACCCAACGACAATCCGGGGCCTATATAGCTGTTGCTCTTTGACGAAGCGTTGACCTCGAGCGATAACTCGAGCGGTGCGTCGAATGTGCAGTTGACCAGCACGTCGAGTGTCGGTTCTGCCGCGGTGGTGTCCGGTATGGCCTCGATGTTGATGGCGTTGAAAATGCCAAGGCGTGCGAGATAGGTCTGGGTGCGGTTCATGTTGCGCACCGAGAATGTGCGCCCCTCGCGGAATGTCACGCACTCGGGTATGATCTGCCGGCGCAGTCGCGAGGGTTGCATCTGTATCAGCGTCATGTCCGGACGGATCATGACCGTATCGGGCGTCTGACGTCCCCGGTAGCGGTTGACGACTACCGTCGTCTTGCCGGTGACATATCGCCTCGATGCCCACGCCGGGATGTTCGCGGCAAGGTCTATGCGCAGGGCCACATGGCCCGGATTGTTGATGCTGTCGGCAAGATATTCGATGTAGTCGGGGCGGAAGAAGTAGTATCCTCGGTTGCGCAGCCAGTTGGTGATGCGTGTCCGGGCCATGCTCAGCGAGTCGGCGCTGTAACGCACGCCGGCACGCAGATAGCTGTCGCGGCGAGCGATAGAGTCGATGAGGTGGTTGAGATGGCATGTGTCGGCCAACAGCTCGATGGTGTCGAGCGCGAAGGCCGGTCCCGGGTGTACGGTGTATTGTATCTTGGCCTTGCGGGGATTTTTGGCCGGTATGAGCTCGTATGATGCAGTGCCGCGGAAGTATCCGTTATTGTCAAGTATCTGGTCGATCATGTGTGTGCGCACCTCGGGACGCACGTCTGACACGAGCACAGGTTCCTCGACCAGTTTCTCATACAGCCAGTGGCGCAGTCCTTTCTCGGGATTGGGCCAGTTGTTGTAGACCCATAGCCCGAGCGGGAACGGATATCGCCAGCCGAGCAGTTTCCAGTAGTTGTTCGGTGCGGCAAATACAGCTTCTGTCAGGGCGCTTTTGATCTCCTGTGGCATACGTGCGGTGTCGGGCTCGATATATTCGATCTTTTTTGTGCCGATATAAAGCTGGTCGTCGGCGGGTATCTTGCGTGTGGTCGAGCACGAGGTGGCTATGCCCAAGGCCGCTGCTACTGCGGCTACAGGTATCAGCCGCATTATGTTGATGTCATTCAGTCGCATTGTTTTCCTCGGGTTTTGCGGGTGTTTCTTTTATAGTATCTGATGTTGTGGCCGTATTCCGGCGTTTGCGATGATGTCTGAAGAGGTGTCGCAGCGAGGTAAGCTTACGTTTGTAGACAAAGCCCACGCCGGTCTGGGTGATCTCGCCTTCGAGTATGCTCTCATAGCCGGTGTGACGGAATATGCGCACATACATCGTCTGGGCGTTGTTGAGGAAATACTCAAACGAGATGTCCTTTATCAGGTTTTGCGAGAAGTTCTCGTCGGCGTTGGCGTCGGTCGAGTAGTTGCCTCCGACCACGATCTTGAATCTGTCGTTGAAGAGCGATTTTGACACCTGATAGCTATAGCTGGTGGTCTGCGATGTCGAGCCGTTGTAGGTGCGGTCGTACTGATCGATGCCGAAGCTCACATCTACGCCCTTTATGGTGTTGGCGGCCCAGGTGTTGAGC
>JAUNGA010000066.1:5902-12335 GCA_030524765.1 Bacteroidales bacterium
TGCCCGACAGGCTCGAATTGGCTGTGGTGCCGGGGCCTGTATAGACATTGTACAGCAGCATGTTCATGGCCTGGTTGGCACGCTGGTCGGGGCTCATCGACTGCAACTCGTTGGCTACGGTGATGTCGTCGTCGGTAGAGAGATCAAAGGCCACTTTCATTGTCTCGAGTGTGCCCGTGACAGAGAGCATGACGTCAAAGTCGACAAGTCGCGAGTTCTGCCCGCTCTGGGTGACGTTGGCCTTGAGCACGTCCACGGCGTGGATGTTGAGGGTCGGGTTCATCATATCGCCGTTGAATGCCACAAATGAATTGTCATTGAAGTTGAACAGTTTCTCGCTCATCAGCGGCGGCGTGTAACGCACAAAACCTTTGTTGATGTTGATACGGCCGGTGACGCGCGGGTCGCTGAAAGGCGCCATGGTCATCTCGACTGTTCCGTCGGCCTGCAGCCGCACTTTGTTCTTGCCGTCGGCTGACAGATCGACGTTGATGGTCGAGCCGTTCTGTATATTGAGAGATGCCTGCAGCATGAGCGCCATCTCGCTTGTGACAAGACTGTCGGCAGCCACGACAGCCGCAGTGTCGTTGAAGTTGACAAATTTGACGAGCCCGTCGTTGCTTTGGTTGGTGAGGGTGGTGGCGGCGTCGGCCATCACATAAGTGATATTGGTGCCGGGCATTATCCTCAGATTCGCATTGACGCTCATATAGCTCATGTCGCCTCGGGCTGTGGCGTCGAGCGAGATGAAACCTTTACCGTAGACATCGGCTTTCTTGGGCGCGCGGGTCGTGTTGACTATCTGCATGTTGTCGGCGGTGAGATGCAGATTTATTTTGGGGTCCGACGGTGAGTGTATGTCGACTGTGCCGTTGATCGCCAGCGGATGTTCGTTTACGCCCATTATCGCGAAATCGTTGAATCTCACGACATTGCTGTCGACCGGAATCTTCACATCGCTGAATGGATAGGTGGTGCCGGTCATGTCGACGCGCATCGCCGTCGAGTCAAACTGCAGCCAGCCGTCAAGTCCCGGTGAGGTTGCTGTGCCTGTGATGTCCATTTGGCCGTTGAGGGTGCCCGACAGTCGGCCTATGCCTGTGGGCAGGAAGGGATTGACGGCCGTCAGCGGGAAGTGTATCATCGAGAAATCAAGGGCAAGCGGCGAGCCGCTCACCGAGTCATTCAGCGCTCCGCTCAGCGTGATGGTGCGCACGCTGTCGATGCTCAGATCGGCTGTGGCGCGTATCTGTCCGTTAAGGTCGGTAGTGACGTCTATGTCGGTTTCGATAGTGCCGACGCGTTGACGGTCGTATTTGAAGTCGGCCAGCGTCACCTTGCCGGTGCCGTTTATGGCGCCATCGTGTTCTGATATATTGAGGTTGGCGCTCAGATCGCCGGTCATAGGCGGTGCGAATGGGTTGAGCGAGACCCAGTCTGACAGATGTATGTCGGTGAGCTCGAGCACCAGCTCTTCTTGCTCGTCGTCGTGCCCCGCTACATGGTTGGTATATAGTGCGAGCGACGAGCCTGCGCCATGCATGCGCAGATTGGCGTCGAGATGCTTGTGGGCGAATGACCATGATACGAAGTTGTCATCGTTGACTGTCCAGTCTTTGTATGCGATCACCGGATCGGTGGGATCGACATGCAGCACGGCGGTCGAGTCGGTCAATTCGGCGCGTAAGCCCACCATATATCCTTCCTTGCCCTGGATATTGTGTTGCCTGAGCTGCATGCCGATGCGGTCTGACCCTACAAATCCGTCGAGTTTTACGTGCGCCCATTCGTCAAATGTGCCGGGGCGGTTGTTTATGGCGGCGTCAAAAATGAGATTTTCGTGATGCTGCGACAATCCGAATGTGAGCGTGTCGATGCGGGTGGCGCCCGACATTATGCCGAGTACGCGGGCATCGGCAGTCAGCACAGAATCGTTGGCCGCGGTGAAATGCAGGCTGCCGAACGACGACCGGCTGTCGGCCAGCATGTCGTTGATCAGGTTGTTGCTGCCTGCGTTGACGTCAATGACAAATGGGGGGAGTGCGCGTTGCAGACGGCCGACATCTATGGTGCGGGTGTCGATTTCCGACTTTATCACTTCGCTTACCGATGCAAACCGGTTGATGAGTGTGTCAAGCCGCGCATCCGAGCTCATGAATGCATATAGGTCGCGGTTGTGCATCGACAGGTTGGTGACCGAATCGTTGGCGTTGAGACGGGCTGTCACATCATCGAGCTCGATGGTGCCTATCTTGTCGGTGTAGCTGAGTGATTGCAGGCGTACATCGGCGGCTATGATGTTTTGCCTGGGGGTGAGCGATGCGGTTGCATCGAGCTGTGTCTGTATCACGGCCTTTTCGGAACTCAGGCCCAGCGCCTGCAGGTCGATGTGCCGCCCGTCGAGGGTAGCGTTCCAGTCATAAGTGTCGCCTGCGAGATTGCCGTTGGCCTTGAGGCTTAGCATGGCGTTGGGATTGGTCGAGCTGAGGTCGACAATGGCCTGTCCGTCGGCCAGTCTGACATTGCCGGCGATGCCTTTGTAGTCATAACCCTGATAGATGGCCCGTTTTACGTCGAGATCGGCGTTGAGACGCATTTTGGGGCTGAACGGGTCATATCCGTGACCGTCGACTGTGATGTCGGCGGATATCTCGCCTACGCCCAGCAGCGGCATGAATGCGTCTATTGGGAACCGCTCGGCCGACAGATGCACCTTATAGTCCTCGGCACGGCTGTGCCAGTCGGCGTCGAGGCTCAGGGTGCCTTGATTTGTGTGGGCGCGCAGCTCGCCGGCTATGTTGCCGTCGGCGATGTCGACATTGCCGGTGAAAGTCGTGCGCGGAAAATTGAATTGATTGGCTGTCGCGGGGTCAAGCAGCGCTTTCTTCATCGGGTTTAGATCGATGAGTGCTCCTTCGAGCGCCAGTTCTCCGCCCATGCGGTCGGGATCGAATACGTTGAGCACGCGGCCCGAGGCTTTCAGTCTGGCCACGCCGTTGACAGCTACCGACAGATCGTCGATGTCGAGCGCCCCGGCCGTTCCGCCGACCTCGGTCTGCACATACAGCCGGCTGTCGCGCGGCAGTGTTATGAGATAAGGCATGAATGCCGGGAACATGAGTTTCAGATCAGATGCCGCCGCAAAGCCTTTGGCTGTCAGAGCAAGCGGCAGTGACGGGTCGGCGGTCATATCGCCTGTGCCGAGCATACCCTTGAATGTCAGTTCTGTAGCGTTGTCAGTCGAAACATTGAAATCTTTGAACTGCAGTCCGGTCTCGTTGATGTCGAGCGTGCCTGAGGCATTGAGCCTGACGCCGCAGCGCTCTGTGCCGCTGATGCGCAACGGCACCCTCACGACGGCTGTCTGATTATAGAAATCGTTGATGGTGAGGTCGAGCGAGTCTACATATATATATGTGAAGTCGAGGCCCGGCAACGGCTTGACACCGCGGGTGGTATAAAGAGCTTTTGAGTCGGTAAACGCTATCGAGTCGATTGTCACCGTCCATGGTGCTGTAGCGGCGGTGTCGGCCGATTCGGGGATTATCGGTGTGGCTGCCACAGTGGCAGAGTCGGGCGTGATATAGGCTACATCGAGACGGCTGCCCGAGAATGTTTTCAGATCGATGGTCTGCTTGATCATGTCTATGTTGCCGTCAGACAGTACGCCGCGGGTGATGTTGGCCCCGAGTGAGTCGATGGTCGGCAGCAGGCGCATGCGATATGTAAAGTCGTCGAGCTCGAGCCGTCCGAGAGCGATACTCATCTGTGTCGGCGGCGTTACAGTCGTGTCGGTCGCAGTTGTGTCGGGATTTATGGTCAGATCTACTACACCGCGACTTATACGGCCCGATGGCAGTGTGATGGCCATGTCGGCAAGACGCACGTCGGCATTGTTGAGCGTCAGATCGCCTGCCGTGATCTGCATGTACATCGCCGAGTCAGGGCCCCCGATATTGAGCGCGCCGTTACGCAGGGCGGCCTCTGAGAGCCTGGCATGGCCTGAGATCAGTGGCAGCACCTCGACGTTGCCGTCAAACGACTCTGCACGCACCATCTCGATGCCGTCTGATACGATACTGAGCCCTTCGACACTGATAACGAGCGGAAAACGCAGTCTGAAGCTGTCGACACTGATTTCGGTGCCCGTGCTGCTTAGTGCGGGCAACACGCGTTCGCGTATCAGATCCTGGGCCCATGCCGAGTAGAGCAGGGTGATGGCCGCCATCGGCAGCAGGATGATTGCCATTAGCGTCCATGCGGTGATTTTTAGCGACTTGACGATTATTTTTGATGCCTTCACGAGTCGACGATGATGAATTGTTGTGATGAAATAAATGCGAAAGTCTGTTATTATATTTACAACCCTGAAAGACGGCCTTTGGTTTATCTTTTTTGAAAATAGTTTGATCGTATTATGAGGTCCGACGCCTGCCATGCCCGGCGTTTGCGCTCGTCTATACTGTCGCCCGAGGTGCCGTGCAGGTCACCGTTGCGGTCAACGGCCGAGCGATTGGCGGGGTCGAGTATGCTCATGCCCACGCCGTGCCAGATTTCGGTATCGCCGATGCCGGTGATCTCCAGTATGGTAGGATAGACATCTGCCTGGCCTACCGTGCGCACTATTCGTTCGGTATGACCTGTGTTGAGGGCTATGAACGCGATAGGTGAGACTGACCGGTCGTTCATGTCGTCGGTCACTTCGGCCATGCTGAAATGATGGTCTGACGCGATTACTATCACTGAATTGTCATATATGCCGTCTGCTTTCAGCCTGTCTATGAAAATGCCGAGTTGTCGGTCAAAATAATTGGTCATGCGCAGGTATCTGTCGTCTATGGTACGGTCCGGTATGTCTGAGGCTGCCGTGGCGTTGGCATCGTTAAACGGAAAGTGCATCGAGATAGTCGTAAGCTCAAGCATAAACGGCTGTCTCATATGCCCGATTATCTTGATTGCCATATCAAACAGGGCGGCATCTTCGCCCTGGCTGTCGGTTATGCCGTATTGTTCGAAGTCTTTCTTCTCGTAAAGATGGTCGTAGCCATACGAAATCGATGTCGTACGGTGATTCCACACTGTACCGTTCTCGCATATGATCTCTGCCTTCTCGGCAAACCGCGACGATCCGGCGAGTGAGTGGAAGACATTGTCGCCGTATAGATTTGCCGCTACCGAGTTTGAGATTGGCAGTAGACCGGTGTTGTAAATCATCTGGCCGTCGGCCGAACCGCCGAAATTAATCTGCGGAATTACGTTTAATGCTGCTATTGTACCCTCATTGTCAAGCAGACTGTCAATTGTAGGCGTTATGCTTTTGTTGCCGTATCTGGCTCCGATGACGGATGAATTCAGCGATTCGACAATTATTAATATAAGGTTTTTATGTCTGTTGTGCGCAAACACACTGTCGGGTTTATGATGATATGTAGATGCCATGGATACGAACGATTCGATCAATTCAATTTCACCGGCGTCGGGAGTAATTGATGACTTATTTCTTAAATGCTTGTTAAACAGCCATTTGCAAAAAAAACTGTTGATTGTGTATATGATACATCCGTTATTTTTCCAGCGTGGGATTTCTCCTGAGAATTTATCTCGCACGACCTTTGAGATAGTGCTCGTGTCATCACCGTTGGACAGATTGTATTTGTTGATTGAGAGTGCCGAAAGCAGTGTCGCGGTCACGAATGCGGCTACTGACAGAGTGATAGCTGTGGCTCTGAATTTCCGGCTTACATGTCCGGCATCCTTGACCTTGAGCAGGATGTATGACGCAAGAGGTATAATGCCTGATATGAATGTGATGATATCGGCCGGTCTGACAAGATGCCTGATGCTGTCAAATACAAAGCTGTTGTAGCTGTTTGCCGAGAATATGGCGTCTACGGGTATGAAACTTTGCCAGTATCTGTAATATAGTATGTTGGCATAAGTGACGATCGCTACGGTTATAGCTGCGATAGCCCCGTATGCGTAGCCCTTTCGCTTCAGCACCCATAAGGGCGCGAGCAGCATAATGCTGTCGGCAAGATAAACGGTCATGTCATGCGACAGCGTCGACAGGCTTTGCGTATCTGCGGCAAGTCGGTACTCTGAAATAAATACCGATATAACGCAAATTATATAATAAAGGATTAACCTCGATATAGCCGACATAAAATATCGTATGATGATTTAATTTGCAAAATTAACTAAAAATATCGGACTGCCTTTAATAATATGGCCGAAAAGAGAATGGCCCGGCATCGCACACTATCCGAAAATTTATTCAGACTTTTGGTCGATTCTGCCAAAAGTTGAGCAGACAGCCAGTCGGCGCCTTAACTTTGCACAAAAATCAACCGATCTATGATACGCGTCTTCACCACAGCCGCCCCGCAGCTCACATTCACAAGCCGTCCCGTACGGCTCGACGGCACGCTTGCCC
>JAUNGA010000067.1 GCA_030524765.1 Bacteroidales bacterium
TCCCCTGAGGAGGAGTGAGGTGAATTGCCGTTGCACTTCTTATTGGAAACTTTGAACGCCCGAAAATTGGCCTATGTGTTAAATAAATTTGGTTAATAAGTTTTAAATGCATACCTTTGCAGCGCAATTTCCGGAACACACTGCAATAAAGACACTCAATAATTAACTTAAAAGACAAAAGGTATGAAAAAGATTATTGCTTCACTTATCCTTGCTGTTGCATCGCTTGGCGCCTACGCTCAGGATGCATTCATCGGTGGATCATTCGGCGTAAACCGCGACATCACCGACAACCAGACCGAATTTACTATCGCTCCCGAGATCGGCTACAAGTTTGACAGCAAATGGTCGGCAGCCGTGGCACTGGCCTACAACTACAACTACAACGACGGCCGTAAGACCAACGTCTTCAAGATCAACCCCTATGCCCGTTATACCTACTTTGCAACCGAGAACAATCTCGTCAATCTCTTCGTTGACGGAGGCTTCGGTATCGGTTTCGGCAAAACCAAATACGAGGATTATGACGGTGAGACCGTGACTGTATGGAGCATCGGTTTCAAACCGGGTGTGGCTCTCAATCTGACCAACAAGTTCAGCATCGTGGCTCACATGGGCTTCCTCGGTTATGAGGGCAGCAACAATGCCGGCGAGGCCGCAGGTTATGACAAGAAATTCGGTCTGAATTTCAGCACCATGAACCTCAACCTCGGTTTCTACTACAACTTCTAAGCCCATTTGCGGCTCAATACTCGCGGCCCGTCTCGATCAATCGTGACGGGCCGCTTTGCATTGTAGCGAAAAATACCTATATTTGCAGATTATGAAGCATCATATACAGCCATTGCGGTGGGTCGACCGCTCGCTGTCGAGTAAATTCGGCAAACATGCGGCTATTATCACGGTCATATCGGCTGTGGTATTTTTCCTGATACTTTGTCCGATGGGCATAGTGCTCGGCAAGGGCTATAGCCCATACGGCACTTTTTTGCAGATATTCAGTCCGAATTCGATCGACAATACGTTGGGGCAGTTGACCGGTGCACTGATCACCCTGATCGGCTCTATTGTGATCTCCGGTCTGTTCATATCTCTGTTTATAAGCTGGGTCGACAATCGCAAAGACCGATATGAGCAGGGTATGGCGCGATATCGTCTGCCTGCCGGAGAATTCGCGGTCGTGATCGGCGGCCACCCCATGACAGCAGAGCTGTGTCGCCATCTGCTGCAGCGCCATCGTATCGTGCTTGTGCAGACAGCCTGCGAGGCTCAGTCGGTGCGTGAAGCGATTTGTGACAGCTTTGACAGCAAGAGCGACAACAAGCGCGTAGTGATATATCACGGCAGCCGCACGTCGGTGCCTGACCTTGCCGATCTGCAGCTCGATGAGGCCGCTGAAGTTTTTATCATCGGCGAAGATTCTGCGACAGACGGCGACTCGCATGATGCTCTCAATCTCGACTGTTATTATAAGGCCGCAGCGCAGATGGCAGACAATAAGGTCTATCGGTCTGTAATGCGGCGAGAAGATACAGTGGCACCTTGGCGACGCCAATGCGCTCCCAGATTGAAATGCCATATAATGTTCATGAACCGGTCGACCTATTCGGCCTTCCAGTATTTTGATATCGACCCCGATAAAACAGCGATGGTCGATATAGTGCCTTTCGGTTTTCATGAGATGTGGGCCCAGAGTGTATTGCTCGATAACGGCAGCCCTGCACTTTACCGCAATCCGATAAAGTCCGATTCGGGGCGCCGCGTGCATCTTGTTGTGGTGGGTATGACGGCGCAAGGGGTGGCACTCGCTTTCGAGGCGGCACGCATGTGCCATTTCCCGAACTTTGTCACTCGCGGGGTACGTACTCTGATTACGTTTATTGATCCCAATGCCGGACGCGAGATGAACTATCTGCGCGGACAATACAGAGCCTTATTCGAGCTGGCACGTCAACGATATGTCAGGCCTAAGGTCAATTATGGTGCAAAAGCGGGCGGTACGTGTCGCTATACTCCGCGGTTTGACGCCACGAATGGCTGGAAAGATCCGCTCGTCGACACAGATGTGTATTCGCCATACAGAGATGCCGGTCTGGGCGAGAGGTTCATAGATGTTGATTTTGAGTTTATTGAGGGTGATGTGGCCAATCCCGATATACAATGGTATCTGGCCGAGTCGGCCCGCGACGATAACAGTGAACTGACAGTGGCGCTCTGTCATGAGAGTGCGGCGGCATCGTTGGCCGCGGCCCTTTACATGCCCGGTGCTATATATGACCGTGCGTGCGGCATATTGGTCAATCAGTCAGATTCGTCGGCACTTGTCGAGGCGATCATGCACGGCAGCGAGGGGCTCGACGGACACCGTTTGGGCAAACTGACTGCATTCGGTATGCATGACCGCTGTATTTACAACAACCGTGTGCGCGATATGCTGGCCAAAATCATAAATTATGTCTATTGTCTGCCCGAGAAGTTTGACGGCAAACAGTTGAGCAAAGTCGACGGCCTTGCTCACCTTATCGCTGACGGCACGTACAATGCGGCTCCCGCCGAATATTTCTGGCAACAGATCAACACAGGCACGGGCAAGCCTGCTATGGTGCTCAAATGGTCGAATGTGTATCATGCGCTGTCAATCCCGGTCAAGATAGATTCGTTTGGTATCAAAGCAGGTAAAGCAATGACGGCCGAAGACAGTCGGCTCCTGTCGCATGTAGAGCACAATCGCTGGAACATCGAGCAGCTGACACTCGGATTCAGGCCCGAGTTGCCGGGAGACCGCGCACGTTTTGCCGATACAGGTGATCCTGTCAAGGCTATGCGCAAAAACATGATTCATCCCGACATCCGTGCTTATGAGCAACTGAACGAGACTGCCCGGAGAAAAGACGATGCATTCTCGCTGACTCTGTCGACAATGGTCGAGATACTCAAAATAATTTATACGGAACGCAAAAATGAACAATAAGTATATACCCGCGCCGACCGATACATCGGCAATCAGCATCGGCCCTGATCTTGAGGGACTGATAGAGGCAATGGCACGCAATGTGCACGAAGTATGGGCCGAGGGGCGCATGCGCGATGGCTGGCGGTATGGCCCGGTACGTGACGAGGAAGCCAAACTGCACAGCTGTCTTGTACCGTATGAGGACTTGCCCGACAGTGAGCGCGAGTATGACCGCCATACCGCTGTCGAGACCCTGAAATTTATCTTGAGCAAAGGTTACCGCATCTTGCCCCCGCAATGAGACGATTGTTGCAGATCAACACTAATATCGGCTGGAACTCGGTGGGCCGTATAGCCGGCCAGATCGGCGATGCGGCCATTGCGGCAGGATGGGAGAGTTATATCGCCTACAGCCGCGACCCCGGGGGCGTCGCGGGCGGCAGTACATCGCAACTGATCAGGATCGGAAGTCGTCCAGACCGATATGCCCACGGTCTGCTGACGCGTCTGACCGATGCCCATGGGCTTGGCTCGGCTGCTGCGACCCGGCGATTGATCAGCCGTATAGACGAGTTGTCGCCCGATGTAGTGCATTTGCACAACATACATGGCTATTACATCAACTATCCTATACTTTTCGATTATCTGTCGCGCTCGGGCATACCTGTGGTGTGGACACTGCATGACTGTTGGCCGCTTACTGGGCATTGCGCTTTCCCTGCCGCGACCGGCTGCGACCGCCATCAGTGTGTCTGCCGTGATTGCAGCCAGACTCGCTCTTATCCGGCGTCGTGGCTGAGAAGCAGGGCCTCTGCCAATCAGCACCGGAAGGCTGAGACATTCGGCAGTGTGGCCAATCTGACCATTGTGCCGGTGTCGCACTGGCTTAACAGCATCGTGTCCGGATCGTTTCTCGGCGACAAGCCCAGGTTAGTGATACATAACGGTATAGATGTCGATATATTCAATCGGACCGATGCTGTGCCTACGCGCTCGGTACTGGCTGCGGCATCGGTGTGGGACGAACGCAAGGGGCTTGGCGATCTCGTCGGTCTGCGTGCATTGCTTCCTGACGATGTCGGTGTATGTGTGCTGGGGCTGAGCCGGTCGCAGTGCAAAAGAATGCCCGCCGGAATTACCGCTTTGCCAAGGTGCGACGACACAGCCCGACTCGCCACGTATTACAGTGAGGCCGGTGTGTTCATCAATTTGTCGTCAGCCGACAATCTGCCGTCGGTCAATCTTGAGGCACAGGCCTGTGGCACGCCGGTGGTGTGCTATGATTCGGGCGGAATGCCCGAGACGGTCAGCCACGAGACCGGTCTTGTGGTGCCTCGCGGCGATATCGGCGCAATGGCACATGCCGTGATGCGGGTGCTCGATAGCCGCCGTCAAAAGTATCATGCCGCGGAATGCCGCAATCACATACTTGCGCATTTTGATGCGGCACATGCCTTTGACAAATATATCGGATTGTATAACAAACTATCGGAATAATTCGTTACATTTGCACATATTTTTTGCAAATGTCAATAATCGA
Organism: Bacteroidales bacterium; assembly: GCA_030524765.1. Classification (GTDB taxonomy): domain Bacteria; phylum Bacteroidota; class Bacteroidia; order Bacteroidales; family Muribaculaceae; genus CAG-873. The sequence goes on from JAUNGA010000067.1 coordinate 4,494, forward strand.
ATACAAAAACGTCGAGATACTGCGCAAGGAGCATGTGGTGCTCAAGGATGTCAGTTTTACTGTCGAGCCGGGCGAATTCATTTACCTTATAGGCAAGGTCGGTTCGGGCAAGAGCTCGCTGCTCAAGTCGCTCTATGCCGAGGTGCCGGTCGATACCGGCGAGGCCCGTGTGTTTGACTACGATCTGCGTGCTATCCGCCGCAAGCAGATACCATTTTTGCGCCGTCGGATCGGCATAGTGTTTCAAGACTTCCAGTTGCTGACAGACCGCAACGTATATGCCAATCTTGAGTTTGTGCTCGATGCGACCGGCTGGCGCGACAAGGCCGAGAAAGAGGCACGCATCGATGAGGCTCTGCGACAGGTCGGCATGGCCAACAAGTCATATAAGATGCCTCACGAATTGTCCGGTGGCGAGCAGCAGCGTGTGGTTATATCGCGTGCGTTGCTCAATCGCCCGGATCTGATACTGGCCGATGAGCCTACGGGCAATCTTGACCCCGATACGGGCATGCAGATTGTGTCGCAGCTGCACGATATAGCGGCCGCAGGCACCACCGTGATCATGGCCACGCACAATCTGGCTCTGCGGGAGACATTTGCCGGACGCACCATGCGTATCGACGCGAAAAAACTTATTATCGAATAACATATCAGCATATGCATATGAAGGTTCTGAAATTTGGCGGCACATCGGTCGGCTCGGCCGAGCGTATCCGCAATGTCGCCCGTCTTGTAACCGACGCAGGCCGCAATGTCGTGGTCTTGTCGGCGATGTCGGGCACAACCAATACATTGGTAGAGATTTCCGATTATCTGCATAAAAAAAATATTCCCGGCGCACAGGAGACCCTCAACTCACTCAGATCTAAATATGACGCTGTCGTGGAGGAGTTATACGACAATGCCGAGATAGCAGAACGGGTCAGTCACGAGCTCGAACGCACGTTCTCGTTTATCTCGCACCTGATGGAAAATGAGTTTACACATGCCGAGGAAAAAGAGGTGCTCGCCCGCGGCGAGCTGATGTCGACCGCTCTCATGCAGGGCTATCTCGAGCAGTGCGGAGTGCGGTGCGGTATGTTGCCGGCTCTCGATTATATGCGCACGGCTCAGGGCGGCGAACCCGACATCAGGTATATCACCACCCATCTGCGCCGAATGATCGATCTCGAGCCTGACGTCGACCTGTGGCTCACACAGGGATATATCTGCCGCAATGCGTATGGCGAGGTCAATAACCTGCGCCGTGGCGGCAGCGATTATTCGGCCTCGATCATCGGTGCCGTTCTCAATGCCGAAGAAATACAGATATGGACCGACATCGACGGCATGCACACCGGCGATCCCCGTTTTGTCGAGAATACCCGTCCGGTGAGCAATCTGCATTTTGAGGAAGCTGCCGAGCTGGCTTATTTCGGCGCCAAGATTCTGCATCCTACCTGCGTGTTGCCGGCCAAGCTCCATAACATACCGGTGAGATTGCTCAACACCATGGATCCATCGGCACCGGGTACGCTGATCGCCAATTTCCCGCCCGACGGCACCATCAAGGCCGTAGCCGCCAAAGACGATATCACAGCCATCAAGATCAAATCGGGCCGCATGCTGCTGGCCTACGGATTCCTGTATAAAGTTTTCGAGACGTTTGACAAGTACAATACCGCCATCGATATGATGGCCACATCAGAGGTCGGTGTGAGCGTGACTGTCGACAACACCGAGCATCTGGCCGATATTGTCGACGAGCTCAAGAACTTCGGCACCGTAACTGTCGAGTCAGACATGGTCATCATCTGTGTGGTGGGCGATCTCGAGTGGGACGATTCATCAGACTTTCAGGCCCGCACGCTCGACGCGCTGCGCGGTGTGCCGGTGCGCATGATATCATATGGCGGCAGCAACTACAATATATCGGTACTTGTGCGTGCCGCCGACAAGGTGCGCGCTCTCAATATGCTCAACCAACATCTATTCTGACAATGGTAAAACACATAGTTTCATTCAAGCTTACGGGCACTGCCGACGAACGTCTCGACGTAGCCCGCCGTTTCAAGGCAGCCCTCGAGGCTCTGCCTGCCGTAATCGAACCTCTGCAGTCGATAGAGGTCGGCATCAACGCCAATCCTGCCGAAGACTGGGACGTGGTGCTCACTGCGCTGCTGCCCACCATGGCCGATGTCGAGGTCTATGCCCGACATCCTGCCCACGTGGCCGCCGCCGGTCTGCTGGCCGGACATAAGGAGGCCCGGGCCTGTGTCGATTACGAGGTGTGACTTATGTTGCGGTAAAGGGCTCTGAATCCTTTTGCCGGACCGAATACAGTCAGCACGTCGCCGGCCTCTACCTTCATGGCAGAGTCGCCGGCGACGTCTATTACGCGGGGTTCGCGGTGGGTAACGCCAAGCACGTTGGTGTGGTCGGTCTGACGTGTCACGGCTACCAGCTGCAACCCGTATTCGCGACTGAGGTCGAGATCGCTGTAGTTAAGACCGATGAATAATCCGGGAGCTTCAAACTTGATCACATCATAATCCTGGTTGATAGACATCGACTCGATATCGGCACCGAGAGCCATTTCGTGGGTCAGGTCGGCAGCGGCGCGCTGTTCGGGCTTTAGTATCCGCGACACGTTGAAACTCTGCAATATAGACTCGTGCAGCTCATCGATAGCACGGGCGAAGATTTTTTTGACACCGGCCTTTTTGAGCATGGCGACAGTCTTGACCGATGCGCCGAAATTCTCGCCGATGGCCACAATCACCAGATCGACATTGCGCAGTGGCAGCACGCCCAGGGCGGCTTCCTCGGTGGTGTCGATCACATAGGCGGTGGTGATATAGTCTTTGATGGCGTCGACGGTTGTGCGCGACGAATCGGCGCCGATCACCTCGTGACCCATGGCCACGAGGTCGCGCGCCAGGTTGGCGCCGTAGATTCCGAGTCCGATAACGAGATATTTCATGCTTTTAGTTGATTATGATGTTTTCTTCGGGGAAGTATTGCGATTTGTCGCGGCGGGTGCCGGCCAGGCCGGCAAGCAGCGATATGATGCCTACGCGGCCGACAAACATGGCCAGGCAGAGCGTCACTTTTGAGGCATCGCACAGAGATGACGTGACGCCCAGCGACGAGCCCACGGTAAACAAGGCCGATGTCACCTCAAACAACAGCGGCTTGAGAGCCATGTCGGGCTCGAGAAACAGTTCGGCCACGGTGAATACGATAAACGCTCCGATGGCCAGGGTCACCACAGCATTGGCACGCCTGATCGATCCGACCGATATCATGCGGTCAAACGCTCTTGCGCGCTGCTGGCCGGTGATCACAGAACGCATGTTCAGAAAAATGGCTGCGACAGTGTTGACTTTTATACCGCCGCCGAGCGACTGTGACGAACCGCCGATCCACATCTGTATTACGACAAGAAACAGGGTCACGGTCATGAAGTCGGCCGGGTCAACCGATACAAAACCAGCGCTGCGGGGCGTGAGCGAGTTGAAGACCGATTGCACCAGTTTCTGATCCCAGCTCATGCCGGCCAGGGTGTTGTCATACTCGAGTGTAAGGAAAGCTACGGTCGAGAACGCCAGTATTCCCAGCGAGGTCACCAGTACAAGCTTGGTGTTGAGGTCAAACAGATGCAGCGGCACGTTGACGCGACGGTGATGCAGCCTGCCCCACAGTTTGCGCAGATGACCACCGGCGATTTCTTTGAAATTTACTAATATGGGAAAGCCGATCGCACCGGCGAATATAAGCACCGACGTGACGACATAGATCGATAATCCGTCGGCCATCAGTATCGGGTTGGCCATGCCGTCGGGCAGACAGCTGAAACCGGCATTGCAGAACGACGACAGCGAGTGAAAGCCTGCAAAAATCAATTTGTCGGTGCCGTCGAGACCGAGTGAGTCGGGTATTGCCAGATAAATGGCGGCCGCTCCGGCTATTTCGATCACCATAGTGAACCCGAGTATGTAGAGCAGGGTGGGAATGAGGGCGTTCATCGTCTTCGAATAGATGAGGTCGCGTATGAGCAGCTGATTGTAGACCGAGGTCGATCCGCTGAAAAACAGTGCGAAAAAGCTGGTGAATGTCAGCACGCCCAGACCGCCGATCTGCATCAGCAGTGCCAGCACGAGCAGACCTGCCGGGGTGAATGTCGTGGCGATGTCGACCGGGGTAAGTCCTGTGATGCATACCGCGCTCGTGGCCACAAACAGCGAGTCGGCATAGCTGATCGGCGTAATGGTGCATTTGGGCAGCATGAGCACAAATGAGCCGATCAGTATAAAAAACAGGAAGCTGCCTGACATGAGCAGCGAGGGATTGGTGCGCCGTGATGTCACACGCATCAGCGCATAGCATAGTTCGACCACCGAGTAGGCGCCGGTGACTGCAAAAAGGAATGCGCGCGAGTAGAGCAGCGATTCCATCCACGGCAGCCAGGGATGAGCCGGCCGGGGATAGACAAGCGGCAACAGCGACAACAGCACGGCTATGTCTACTATCCATTTGATGATGCGGTTGGTGCGCAGCGTGGTACGGAACATCAGTATCAGCCCGTAAAGCACGTTGAAGATAAATACACTCTGGGACAGCCGTATCAGATGCAACAGTCGCCGTGCATCGTCGGGCCGATGGTCAAACCCGAAATATACTGTCAGGCATATCAGGCACATCATCGCCATTATCGGTGTGATGACAGCGAGTACACTGTTGCCGTTGCGGATAGCGTTGTTGAAGTGGTGTGTAAACCGTCCGTAGCCCATCTGCAACAGTTTGAATCGTCGGGATATCGATTTCTTTAGTTTGCCTGACATGTGTGCAAATATACAAAGAGCCTGTTAAACAACAAAGCAAAACCGACGATTGTTGCCAATCGCCGGTGTGATATCCGGGTCCCTGACTATTGTGCCGGCCTGGAACGGTACACGATATTTGTACGGGATGATTTTCGAGCCGGCCCTTAGCGTATGCAGTCAGCTGTCAGGTAGGATGCAGGGTATAATAAATATACCTGCGAATCTTAAAATCAATGTTTTTTGAGACGGGCGCCGGCATAGATGCCGTCGTAGGTGTTGAGCAGGTTTGACAGAGTTGTGATTGTCTGGTTTTTGGTGATGCTTGCAACCTTGTCGATCACACTGATGACCCGAGAGGCATCGAATGTCAGAGTGAGCGTGTTGCCGCTCTTCGATGCCATTGCCGATACTTTGCCGAGCTTGATTTTTCCGGCCGCATTGAAATTGAAGGTAAGGAAGCCGTCGGCCGCCCCTTCGTCGCGGGTGACGGTACCCTTGAGTGTGATTGCCTTGAGTTTGATGGTGAAATTACAGTCTTTGTCGATTGTTACGACGGCATTGTTGAGGCCGAGACGCGAGTAGTATGGCGCGATTTTGTTTTCGAGCGCTGCAGATGCGGCCACTCCGCTTATCTTGTTTATGGCATTGTCGCTCTTGAATGTCACGGCCGGCGACGTGTAGGTCCATGTACCCTCGAGGTCGGCGAGGTCAAAATCTGATTTTGAGGTAAGTCCCGACAGTATGTTGCCAAGGCTCTCAAATGGATTTCCGGCCGATATCTCGATAGAGGCCGACAGGCAGAGGACCATGGCGAGCACGGCTGTTATCTTACGTAGATTCATCGTGGGATTTCGTTGATTACTTCGGTTTTTGATATTTCTTTGTCGATACTTGCCCAGACAGAGTTCTGCGACTTGTATTCGGGCACCATGCGTTTCATCTCGGCCACAATGTCGTGATATTCGCCCTCGGTGGTGAGTTCGCGCAGCGTCTCGAGATGCCGCTGCACCTCGTCGTAGTCGTAAACGCGCACCTTGGCGATCATGATCTTGTTGTTGCGGGTGGTCATCGTGAGCTCTTTGTCGTTGAGCAGCTCTTCGTAGAGCTTTTCACCGGGGCGCAGGCCGGTCTCGATGATTTCGATGTCTTCGCCGGGACGCAGACCCGAGAGCGAGATCATGCGGGTGGCCAGGTCGTAGATTTTTACAGGCTGGCCCATGTCGAATATGAATATCTCGCCGCCCTGACCCATCGTGCCTGCCTGCAACACGAGCGAGCATGCCTCGGGAATGGTCATGAAGTAGCGGATGATATCGCGGTGTGTGAGTGTGACAGGCCCTCCTTGCTCGATCTGACGGCGGAAAAGAGGTATCACGGAACCGTTTGAACCGAGCACGTTGCCGAAACGGGTAGTGATAAACCGGGTCGAGCCGTTGTCTGATATATGGCGCAGATGATAGAAATAAGACTGCACGTAGATTTCGGCGATACGCTTCGACGCACCCATCACATTGGTGGGATTTACGGCCTTGTCGGTCGAGATCATTACAAATTTCTCGACCTTGTATTTGACGGCCAGATCAGCCAGATTTTTGGTGCCGAATACGTTGGTGAGAATAGCTTCAGAAGGGTTGCGTTCCATCATGGGCACGTGTTTGTAGGCCGCGGCATGGAACACATAGCGCGGCCTGTAGCGCATGAAAGCCTGCTCCATACGGGCAGGGTTGGCAACGTCGCCCACAAAGAGATGCATTTTGATTTCGGGGTGGTTGGCCTCCATGGCCAGCTGCAATTCGTGCATCGGAGTCTCGGCCTGGTCGACGAGCACCACCTCGGAGGCGCGCAGGGCCGCCACCTGATTGACGATCTCTGATCCGATCGATCCGGCGGCGCCGGTGATCATCACCACCTGGCCGCGCAGCACCTGTTCGACCTCGGTCGTATCGGCCTGTATCACGTCGCGGCACAGCAGATCCTCGATGTGGATGTCGCGAACCGAGCTCGACACCGATTTGCCGCCCTTGTCGTCAAATTCTTTGATCTGATTGAAGACCAGCAGGCGTATGTGGTGCTTGAGGAATACATCGGCCACGCCGCTGCGCATGAATTTGAGTTGTGCCGACGGGAACATGAGCGTGTCGCACTTGTATGTGTCGAATATCTCTTTGATCGTATCGGGCGAGTAGGGGAAGAGCGGCAGGCCGTTGATTGTAGCCGGCAGACTGTCGCTCGACAGCGACAGCAGAGCCACGGGTTTGTAGATGCCGGCCGGCTCGTTGAGCAGCGCCGAAGCAAAGGCAAACGAGTCGACCGTCGAGCCCAGCACTATCACACGACGGCGCTGGATGCCGTTGGCTGTAAACTGACGATAGATGTATTTGATGCCAAGACGGCTGAACATCATCAGCGAGAACGACAGCAGACCGATCACAAATATATTCCACAGATTGAAATATGGCGCACCGAATGCAAATGCCGTAACCATAGATGTGACGGCGAGGACGGCCGATGCCGATACTGTAAGAGCCACGACGCGGTACATGTCCTCGACAACCGACAGACGCACTATATAGCGGAACGTGCGTGTGACCATCATCAGCACCGCGTAGACTGTGAACACCACTATGCTCTGGGCCAGGGCAGATCCCCACCAGCCGAGAAAGCGGTCTTGTGGCTCGGGATTGAATGTGAAGGTCGCCAGACAGCTTAAAGCGACAAATATCAGATCGGCCATAAGCACCAGCCACCACGGACTGGGTGTTGACAAAAAACGGGTGATGAGGGGACTGTCGTGCAATAGATCTAAAATCTTACGTCTCATACAATAATCCAAAAGCAGAAATGGTTTCTCTTAAATAGAAGTAATCGGATTGCAAAGCTACGAAAAATAATGCAAATATGCAAATTATAGCTTTGCCCGGCAGGGCAACCGCATGGGAATAAATAAAAATTGAGTAGAATTAAGCATCTTTA
>JAUNGA010000068.1 GCA_030524765.1 Bacteroidales bacterium
TTGACTATCTTACCAAAGTCTTTAAGGATAGTTAAATCTCATGCGCCAGCCCTGCGAAAAATCGATTCGCTTGACGGATGTGGAGTATTCTGACAAATTATCGAACCTCCTGAGAGGGTTCGATGAATTTATTCCGATTTTAGTGGGAGGAATCCAATAACTTTTCCACCTCATCTTTAAGCAGGGGCAAGTGCCGCATTATTATTCCCCACATAATATCGTCAGTTACACTGTCGTAGCCATGAATTACATAATTGCGTGTATCTACAATCCTGCGCGCTGCTGTAATATTGATATCCGGTGCGATATGCAACAATCTGTTCATTGCCTCGCCGATTATAGTTATATTACGTTCCACAGCACGCCGCAAACACACATCTGACAGATACACATCGAATCGCCTTGGACGAGTTTCAAAAAAAGAATCAATTTCTAAAATAGCACCTCGAATATCTTCAAGAGTCTTATTTACTGCACGCTCCATAACAATTTTCGGGTTTCGTCAACTTCTGTGCGGAAAAAGCGGTTTTTAATCGACTTGTTCACAACCATATCTACCTTTCGCCCTACTACAGCCTCTATTTCGTGGATAAAGTTGAAAAAATTATCAGCATAGTCGAGTAACTCGATTCGTTCTTCTTCGAAAGCTACAAGAAAATCCACATCGCTGTCGTCGTTGAAGCGTGGGGTGAGGATGGAGCCGAACACCCACAGTTTAGCCACCTTGTATTTCTTACATAAGGCGATTATCTTATCGATGTTCATTTCTATCAGCTTCATACACCGCAAATATAGGCATTTTTAATGATAAAACAATAAAGCGAACCGAAAAATCGATTCGCTTGACGGATGTGGAGTACAGCGGACTCGAACCGCTCACCTCGACACTGCCAGTGTCGCGCTCTAGCCAGATGAGCTAGTACCCCGTGGTTTGCTTTGCAAATTTAGAGACTTTATTTCATTCAGACAAGAGATTATTCGATTTTAATTTATTTTTACCTTTATTAGCATAAGTTTGTAAATTAGTGCCGACTTTTTCTGTTAACTTTGTACTAATTGTATTTTCGCAATTATCTAATCTTAGATTCTCATACCATAATATTGTCTCAGGCATGAATTTACGCTTAGCATCTCTGCTCGCAATAATCATTTTCCTGACCCCGGTGATCGCCTTCTCATGCAAGGGCGCATCTGAAGCCGGGACCGGTCAGGACTCTGTCGCCGTGGCCGATACGGCTGTCATCGTTGGCGCTGCCAGGACTGACAGCTATATGCCGGCGTTGCGAGGCAAGCGCATCGCTCTGTTCTCAAACCATACAGGCATGGTTGGCGACCGCCACACACTCGACGTGATGATCGACAGCGGCCTCAATGTCGTGGCGATTTTCTCGCCCGAGCACGGATTCCGTGGCACGGCCGATGCCGGCGAACATGTGGGCAGCAGCGTAGACGCACAGACTGGCATACCCATAGCGTCTCTCTACGACGGCAAGAAGCGCGGACCGGCACAGGAGGTGATCGACAGCATCGACGTGATCGTATGTGACATACAGGACGTCGGCCTGCGCTATTACACATATTATTGCTCGATGCTCGATCTGATGGACGCTGCCGCCGCCAACGGCAAGCGGTTTGTGGTGCTCGACCGCCCAAACCCCAACGGCATGTATGTCGACGGTCCGATTCTCGACATGAAATACAAATCGGGCGTAGGACGGCTGCCCATACCGGTGGTGCACGGCATGACATTGGGCGAACTGGCTCTGATGATCAACGGCGAGGGCTGGCTGCAAGATGGCCGCAAGGCCGATCTGACGGTAGTGCCCTGCGACAATTACACTCATCAGACACGCTATGAGCTGCCCGTGGCCCCGTCGCCCAATCTGCGCACAATGCGCGCCATATACCTGTATCCGTCGATATGCTATTTCGAGGGGACGCCCGTAAGTCTGGGCCGCGGCACCGACAAGCCGTTTGAGATCTACGGCCATCCCGATTACAAGGGCGGCGACTATACCTTTACGCCCCGCAGCGTGCCGGGAGCAAAAAATCCGCCGTTGCTCGATCAGCTCTGCCGTGGAGTCGACCTGAGCGGACTCGACAACGAAGAGATCATCGCCAAAGGCATCGATCTCAGCTATGTGATCGACGCATACAACAAGACCGGTCTGGGCGACAGGTTCTTTACACGATTTTTTGAGCTGCTGATCGGCCGTGGCGACATACGCACGATGATAATCGAAGGCAAGACCGCCGACGAGATCAAGGCCACCTGGGCCGACGATGTCGAGAAATTCCGCCGTCAGCGCGCACCATATCTATTATATGCCGAATAAGCCATGTCGTTGCCTGTAATCGTTATCATCACCATCATCGGCTATTTTGCATTGCTGATGACTGTCTCGTATTTTGCCGGACGAGGATCTGACAATTCCACATTTTTCACCGGCAACCGCCGGGCGCCATGGCCGGTAGTGGCGTTTGCCATGATCGGCGCGGCCATATCGGGTGTGACATTCATTTCGGTGCCGGGCATGGTCGTCGGCAAGGGATATGCCTATCTGCAGATGGTGCTCGGCTTTATCGTGGGCTATTTCGTAATAGCGTTCGTGCTGGTGCCGTTATTCTACAAGCGCAATCTCGTGTCAATCTACGGCTATCTCGAGGAGCGTTTCGGCCGACAGACCTACCGCTCGGGCGCATGGTTGTTTTTCATTTCAAAGATGCTTGGCGCGGCAGTGCGTTTTTTTGTAGTCTGCGCCGTGCTGCAGCTGCTCGTTTTCGATCCGCTGCACATCCCGTTTATATTTAATGTGATTGTGACCATCGCCCTGATATGGCTCTACACTGTGCAGGGCGGTGTCAAGACATTGATATGGACCGACACTCTCAAAAGTTTCTGTCTGATCATGTCGGTGATACTGTGCATCTATTTCGTGGCCCGGAATCTGGGTCTGAGCCTCGCCGAGCTGCCCGCGGCGATCGGCGCCCACGAGACCTCGCGGATGTTCTTCTTTGACGATCCCAAGAGCGGCACCTACTTCTGGAAACAGTTTATAGCCGGTGTATTCATGGCCATAGCCATCAACGGCCTCGACCAGGACATGATGCAGCGCAACCTTGCCTGCAAAGACTCGCGTCAGTCGCAGAAAAACATGATTGTCAGCGGCATCATGCAATTCTTCGTGATTGCCCTCTTCTTGCTGCTCGGTACCCTGCTGGTGATGTTTGTCGACCGCAACGGCATCCCGATACCCGACAAGACCGACGAACTTTTCGGTCTCGTGGCCACCCACCCCACCATGCCGGTGATCGTGGGCATACTCTTTGTGCTCGGACTTATCGCCGCGGCCTACTCGGCCGCCGGATCGGCGCTGACATCGCTCACCACCTCATTTACAGTCGACATACTCGGCGCACACAAGCATGGCGACGACCGGCGCCTGACGCGCACCCGCAAGATCGTGCACATGGCCATGTCGGCCGTCATGGGTCTGGTGATCGTAGCATTCTACTATCTGAGCGAAGAAGACGCCATCTCGGCCGTCTACACATTGGCATCCTACACCTATGGCCCGATTCTCGGCCTGTTTGTCTACGGCATGTTCTGGAAAAAGCCTGTGCACGACCGCTGGGTGCCCCTCGTCTGTGTGCTGGCGCCCTTCCTGTCGTGGGGCGTCACCCGGTGCCTCAAACTCTGGTGGGGCTATGAGACCAGCTTCGAGCTGCTGCTGATCAACGCATTCATCACCCTGGCAGGCCTGAGACTGCTCGGTATCGGACATAAAAACGGAGACACGGCCACAAAGGCGGCCTGACCCATCAGATGCTGTTATAATCACACATATATACGTATACGTACACAAATCTATAAAACCGCATGGCAAGAGAAAGCATCAACCGCTGCGTATGGCTCGTAGACACAATCAAGCGCTATGGCCGCATCACCCGCAAACAGCTCGACGAATGTTGGCAACGCTCGCCCTATTCGGGCGGACGGTCGTTGTCGCGACGGACATTCTGCAACCACCGCGACGCTGTCGAGGAGCTATTCAACATACGCATCGAGTGCGACCGCAACAGTTATGAATACTATATAGCCGACGAAGACTCGCACAACGAGAGTGTGACCAACTGGCTGCTCAACTCGGTGACGCTAAACGACGTGCTATCGGGTTCGCGCGATATTTCCGACCGCATCTTCGTTGAAGAGGTACCATCGGCCCGCGAATTTCTCGGCATGGTCATCAACGCCCTCAAAGGTCACAATCCCATCAGATTCACCTATCGTCCCTACACCCGGTCGATGCCCACCCGCGGCGTAGTGCTCGAGCCTTATTTTCTCAAGCTGTTCAAGCAGCGTTGGTATGTCGTGGGGCATCATGTGGCCGAAGACCGCATAAAGACGTATGCCCTTGACCGAATGACCGAGGTGGTCACACTGCCCGATACGTTTGAAGACGATCCGACATTCGACCCCGAGACATATTTCAAAGACTCTTACGGCATCGTCGTCACCCAAAGCGACGTGCGCAGGATTGTACTCAAGGTCGATACCCGTCAGGCCAAATATTTTAATGCCCTGCCGCTGCATCCGTCGCAGCACGAGTCGATACACGACGATTACTCGCTCTTTTATTACAACATGCGCATAACCGATGATTTTGTCGAAGAGCTGCTGTCACACGGCCCTCGCGTGACCGTGATCGAACCGCCCGAACTGCGTGCAAAAATGCGTCAGGAGCTGAGCGACGCGCTCAAACACTACGAGTGATCCGCTCAGCCGATCACCGGCCAGACAAATCCGCGCAACTGCCGGCGTAGCGGCGCGACCGGACGCCCGTAGTAGCGCTCCCACAACGCATAGAAGTCAGCCGAATGGTCCATATGGGTCAGGTGTGCCAGTTCGTGGGTGATCACATAGTCGCGCAACTCGTCGGGCAGAAAGGCGATCTTCTCGCTCAGCGACACCACGCCGCGCGATGTGCAGTGGCCCAGCACTCTCAGCCCGCGCGACACCTTGATCCCGGCAGGGCGGCATCCGAGCCGCCGGGCTATATCGCGGGCCCGGTCTATAATAAATCCGAGAGTAATGTCGCGGGCCCGGTCGCTTATGCGTCCGCTCATAAACCGTGCATGGCCCGTATCGCTGAAATCAAGCCCGGTGCCATACTCAAAGACATAGTGTATGTTGCCGTCGGTCTGTTTGGCAGTCGACACGATATGCAGCGGCGGCACAATCTCCGACCGTCTGAGCTCGAAGCTCCACCCCGAGGTCTCAAATCTGAATCCGTCGCAGTAAGGAGAGACCACACGGTCGAGAGCCTCGCGCAGACGCGGCTTCATGCTGTCAAAAATACGGTTATACTCCTCAGGGGTGACTCCGCGGGGGATGGTCAGGTGCACTATGCCTCCGCGCACCCGGGCTGTGAACTGCCGCGCCGTGGCCAGCACACGCACCGACACCTCGCCCAGCTCGCGGTCCATATAATGCTGAGACTTTACCCAGGCGGTCATCCCCACTGCAGTTTGTTGCGCAATGTGTCGGCGAAATTGTGTCCGCGCATCTGCACCGCCACAACGCAAAACGGCGCTTTGGCGAGGCTCACCGGCGTATCGAGCCCGAGCACCGTGGCTCGCCCGTCGACTGTCAGGCGATAGCGCGGCGCACGCCCCTCGCAGGCCAGATCGAGCCGCGATGTGTCGGCCACGACCAGCGGACGCATCGACAGGGAGTGGGCCGCTATAGGCGACAGCACAAACACCGGGGCCGATGGCTGCACAATGGGGCCGCCGACCGACATGTTGTAGGCCGTGCTGCCCGTGGGCGTGGCCACAATCAGGCCATCGGCGCGATAGTCGGCCAACTCGACCCCGTCGATGCCGGCATGTACATGTATCATCGATGAAGACTCGCTCTTGGTGAGCGTCACCTCGTTGAGAGCATAGGGCCATCCCTTATAGTCGGGCACAGTCACCTCGATGAGGCTGCGGCGGTCGAGCTCATAGTCGCCGTCGGCAAGCCGTGCGGGCAGACCGGCCAGCTCGTCGACGCCGATCGACGCCAGAAAACCCAGATGACCGGTGTTGACGCCCACGACGGGGATCTCTTTGTCGCCCACCCATGCGGCTGTGCGCAGAAAGGTGCCGTCTCCGCCAAGGCTCACAGCAAAATCGGCGTCAAAGTCGGGAGTATCGGTCACACGGGTCACACATGCCAGCGCGGCGGGCACGGCGTGCAGCAGATACTGATAAAGCTTGGCATGCATCACCACCGAGTCGCCACGGTCTTTGAGACACAGCAGAAAGTCGGCGATAGCCGGTATATAATCTTCTTGATGGCGTGAGCCGTAGACAGCGAGTTTCATAAATCGAGATAACGCATTAATTCATCATAGTGACTGCGCAAGACATCGTCGTCGGCCGAATCGGTCTCAAGCGAAATGACGCGATAGCCGTATCGCTCGAGCGATCGGGCCACGCGGTCGGGGCTGCGGTGGTTGACGCGCAATGCCACAGCCAGCTGCGAGCCGGGCACATCGAGGCCGGTGACGTTGAGATTGAGCAGACGGGCGTCGCAGTCCTCGATCGCCCGGGCGATACGCGAGGCGGCAAAATCGTCATAAGAACAGCCTATGAGCAGGCGGCTCGAATCGGGGTTGGATGGAAAAAGCACCTCGATACGCTCAAAATTATTGTCTTTTACTGCTATTTCTTTCGTCATTTTGCGAATTCTGACTACTTTTGTAGTCTCAAACAAATACAAATTTACTAAATTTTTCGCGAATAGACGCGAAGTTTAAGAATCTTTACGCAAAAAGTGACTAAAAACAAGCCCTATACACGCCTGAGCGTGAACATCAACAAGATCGCTACCCTGCGCAACGCCCGCGGCGAAAACATACCCGACCTCGAGAAGGTGGCCATAGACTGCCAGCGCTTTGGCGCCGAGGGCATCACCGTGCACCCGCGTCCCGACGAGCGCCATATACGCCGGGCCGACGTCTTCGCGCTGCGTCCGCTGCTTGACGTGGAGTTCAACATCGAGGGCTATCCGTCGCCCGAATTCATCGACCTGGTCCTCAAGGCACATCCCGAGCAGGTGACCCTGGTGCCCGACGCGCCCGGTGTGCTCACGTCGTCGGCCGGATGGGATGTCGAGCCCAACGCCGCATTTCTCAGCGGCGTGGTAGAGCGTTTTAAAGACGCCGGCATACGCACATCGATATTCGTGGGCACCGATATAGACAACATACGCGCCGCCGCCGCCACCGGCACAGACCGCATCGAGCTATACACCAAGCCATATGCCGATGCGTTTGCCGCCGACCACGATGCCGCTGTGGCGCCCTTTGTCGAGGCAAGCGCCGCGGCCCGAGGCCTGGGGCTGGGCGTAAATGCCGGCCACGACCTCAATCTCGAGAACCTGGCATGGTTCCGCCGTTCGCTGCCGTGGCTCCACGAGGTGTCGATCGGCCATGCCCTCATCTGCGACGCCCTCTATCTGGGCCTCGAGCAGACCATACGACGCTATCGCGCGGCGCTGCGAGAAGACTAATCCTCTAATCCTCTAAAAAAATAAAACAACAAACGCAATGGAACTCTCAATCTGGAAACTATGCGTCGAGGGCGGCTGGATCATGATACCGCTGGCCCTGCTCGCCCTGGTGTGCATCTACATCTTTATCGAGCGCCTGATAGTGCTGCGCGCCGCATCGCGCACCGACGACACTTTCATGAAACGCATCCGCGACTACATACATGACGGCGAGATAGAGAGCGCGCTCAATCTATGCCGCTCGACCTCGACTCCGTTTGGCCGTCTTATCGCCAAAGGCATCAGCCGCATCGGTCGTCCGATGAACGATGTGCTCGTGGCCATCGAGAACACCGGCAACCTCGAGGTGGCCGCCCTTTCGAAGGGTCTGCCCTGGCTGGCGACGACAGCCGCCGGCGCCCCGATGCTCGGATTTCTCGGCACGGTGATAGGCATGGTACAGGCGTTCTACTCGATCGCCAACTCGGGCAACGCCGCGCAGATCGGCACATTTGCAGGCGGCATCTACACCGCCCTGACCACCACCGTGGCCGGTCTGATCGTGGGTATAGCCGCGATGTTTGCCTACAACTTCCTGGTAGCGCGCATCAACAAGATCATGCGTCTGATGGAGGCCCGCACCATGGAGTTCATGGACCTGCTCAACGAACCCGCCGACTGATACCGCCATGGCACTCAAACGTCAACAAGACATGATGGCGGCATTCTCGATGGCGTCGATGACCGATGTCATCTTCCTGCTGCTGGTATTCTTCATGGTCACATCGACCTATGTCTTCCCTACCGCGCTCGAGGTCAATCTGCCTGAAGGCACCGAGCAGACGCCCGAAAAGCCGTCGACACGCGTCTTTATCGACGCCGAGGGCAACTACTTCGTAGCCGCCGACGATGCCGAGCTCGAGCCCGTGGCGCACGACAGCCTCGTGATGCGCCTCAATGCTGTCGACACCGCCGCTCCGCGCGCCGGCATCGCCGTCTATGCCGATGTCGAGGTGCCCTACGGCAAGGTAGTCGAAGTGCTCAATCTCGGCGCGGCCAATTCACTCAAGATGGTGCTCGCCACACGCCCCGGCAACACCCGGCAGCCCGAAGCCCCAACCACCACAACAACGGCGCGATGAACAGGCCGCGCATCATAGCGGCCGTGCTCACGGCCATCATCGCGTTGCTGACGGTGATACTGCTGTCGGTCGTCAAGCTGACGGTCGACACCACCGTGCACGAATGGCCGCCGCGCCACGAGGGAGAGATAGCCCTGGCCGACGACCAATATTTTGACGTCATCAGCCCGGTGCCTGTGGCATCGGCCGAGGAAGCCGCGCCCGCACCGGCCGAGCGTCCCGAGGCCAACCGGTCGGAGCCTGCGCCCGAGAGCGGCCACGACGTTAACGACAAGGGGCCGGCGGGCGACGCTCCGGCCACAGTAACGTCAAAGCGCCATTCAGATGTCAAACGCACCGAGAAAAAGCCTGAGAAGCCTGTCGGCCCAAGCAAGGAAGAGCGTGAGGCCGCCGAGCGCGAGGCCGCACGACGCCGCGCCAGCTCGGCCACACGCTCGGCATTCCAGCGTGCCGAGGGCAACAACAACACCGCATCAACCGGTAAAAACGCCGGCAACTCGGGCCGCCCCGACGGCACATCGAGCTCGCTCAACGGCCACGGCACAGGCAAGGTGGGCGGCGGATGGGTCATGCCGTCATACGCCCGCGTGCCGTCTACCGTCACCGGCTCGATCAAGCTCGAGGTCAAAATCGACCGCAACGGCTCGGTGACCAAGGTGACATTCACCGGAGGCAACCCGCCCGCCGCCACCGACACACGTCTGCGCCAGGCAGTCGAACGTGAGGTGCGCTCGCGGCGTTTCTCACGCTCTGACGGCACGGCAGCACCGGCCACTGCCACGGCCTACATCACATATACATTCCGCTGATAAGGTATGTCTTATGAAACAACTTATACTGTCTTTCTTTCCGGCCGTCTGTCTTCTCTGCGGCATTAATTCCAATGCCCGGCAATCTGACGTGAATATCACTGAAACAAAGGATACCACACATGTCGAAGCGCTTAATGAAATTATCGTCGAGGGGCGTTCGCAGCGTGTCATCGACCGGGGCGTCGAATATACCCCCGGCAGAAAGATCAAGAAATCAGCCATAGACGCCACCCAGTTGCTGTCGATGATGAATATCCCTCAGCTGATCGTCACGCCGGGCAGTATGTCTGTAAAAACATATACCGGAAAAGAAGTGGCTATGTTTATTGATTACAAACCAGCGACAGAAGACGATCTTCAGGGCCTGCGACCCGAAGATATATTACGTGTCGAAGTGCTGCAATATCCCGAGGATCCACGTTTCGGCGGACAATCAAATGTAGTCAATTATATCATGCGGAAATATGAATGGGGCGGCTACACAAAACTCACACTCGAAGGTACGACGCTCGGCATTGACCGAGGCACAGGCGTCCTGTACTCAAAATTCGTCAACAAAAACTGGACCTTTGATGTCAACGCCACAGGATCCATATCACATAACAACCGATTCAGGGATTATAATGTCGAGACTTTCCGCGACATATATGTCGGCGACCGACATTTCGACGAGATAACCCGCACCTCACGGTCAGGTACAGATTATCTGAGACAGAACAACACTCAATCGGCATCGTTCAGGGCCGCATACGAAAACAAGACTACAGAAATAATACATTCAATCACCTATTACCGTTCGGGCAATCCCCTGACAAGAGATTTATCCGAAGTAGACTACTCAGACTATGTCTTCGACGCATCATCTGCTCAGACTCTTGAATCCGGACAGACTGTCTCGCCACGCATAAGGGGATACTATTACTTTGCCATGCCCAAGAAAAACACGCTGATAATTTCGTGGAGCTTTTCTTACGGTAGCACCAGGCGCAATTCGACCTATCGGCTCGGAGATCTAAGCCCGATCAACAACAATAACGACGAGACCTCGTATGCTCCTGTCGTCACCGCGCAGTATTCCAAGAAACTGTCGCACGACAACATAATCCGCACGTCTCTGATGAGTTACAACACCATATACCGCACCAACTATGACGGATCGTACAACGGACTGCAGAAACTGCTCTCATCAGAGAACATGCTGTTTCTTGAATATTTGCAGAACTGGCAGAGCGGACTGAGCCTGTACTCACGTGTGGGCGCCTCATACGTCATCGGACGGTTGAACGGCGTGAATACTCTGAAACAGTGGAATCCACGCCTTGGTTTACAGCTTGAATACAGAATCAACGACAGGAATTCGGCGACAATAGAAGGCTGGTGGGGAAATAATCATCCGACACCGGCATCGTCGAATTCGGCGACTGTACAAAGCAACGAGCTCCTATGGCTACAAGGCAACCCCGAATTACGCAATACCACATTCATCACCGGTTCAGCCTCATATACATACATACCGACAAACAAGCTCAGCATATCGGCCACCGCCGAATATTACGGTTTCCTGAAAAAGCCCGCCCACGAGTATTTTTCCTTGCCGGGTCATGACGGATTGGTGCGCCGGGAGATAAACAGCGGAGACTTCCATAATTATTCAGGCTATATATCGGCGACGCTCAAATTATTTGACAACTCTCTGTCACTGCGCGCATCGGGCCAGATCAAACGCATGGTCGCCACCGGAGTCGACTCCCAGTCAATGAATCTTATAACCGCGAATCTTCAGGCGAACTATTATTTCAGGAACCTGTCATTAGCGCTCTATTATCAGACTCCTGACAAGAATCTCGCGCCATTCGACTATGGCTACCGCTACCATTACAAAAGCACATACGGCCTGATGATAAACTATTCGACAGGAGATCTCAAGGCTGGCTTACAGTTCCACAACTGGTTTGACAAATATAAATATTACTCGGATTTCGACTCAGCAAGATACTCGTCGCACGGATGGCGATGGACCGGCGACCTTGCAAGGAACATCCGGCTTACGATCTCGTACACCCTCCCTTACGGCAAAAAAGTGACACGCGACAATGAGATAAGGACATCCGATCAGACACAGTCGGCCATATTGAAATAAGAGCCGGCCATCGGGACATTTTTTTCTGACCGCCGCACGTGAACGCTTTATCGCCCGCACGTGTTGGTATTGGTAAGGAA
>JAUNGA010000069.1:0-1273 GCA_030524765.1 Bacteroidales bacterium
ATTGGTTTTTTCTTGCGTTCCGAGCCGGTTCGATTATGCGGGAGTATTATAATATGTCGCCGGAGAGCGTAATGTTGGGAGAAGTTGTGGTTAAATCAAATCGCCCGGTCACAGCAATCAAAGGCGATGCCCTTGTTACAAATGTAGCCGGCACACAGCTTGAACATGCCGGAACCGCAGAGGATGTTTTGGTTCAAGTCCCCATGGTTGTAGGGCGCAATGGGGTGTTTGAGGTTTTCGGCAAGGGATCTCCGGCGATTTATATCAATGGTCGTCTCGTGAGAGATTCCAACGAACTTATGCAGATAAGTTCGGCAGATATAAAAAACGTTGAAGTGGTAACGAATCCGGGGGTCAGATATGACGCTTCGGTAAATTCTGTAATCCGTATAACAACGAAACGACCACAGGGAGATGGCTTCAGCGGCTTACTGCGGTCCACACTCAGGGAGAATAAATATTTCACCAATGTGAATCAAGCAAATTTCAAATACAGGACAGGTGGGCTGGAGGTATTTGCCAATTTCGGTATGGCAATAGCGAAGTTTCAGAGCAACCAATATGGCATATCCAACTCTTCCCGGCTATGGAAAGAAGAGATAACTCAGAACGGATACGGAAATGTCAATGATTTCTTCGGAAAGGTAGGATTCTCATATATGTTTAATGAGAGTCATTCAATTGGAGCTTATTACTACAATGGAATCACAAATGACAAGATGCATCATACTCATGTGACTGAACTGTCGGACAACGGAGAGTTTTTAGATGGAGCCACAAGCGCACGGTCTGGAGACACAAAGAAACTTCCACAACATTATGCCAATATCTATTATAATGGCAAGGTCGGGAATCTTGGCATAGACCTGAACACTGATTATATGTGGAACAAGTCCCGATCCAATGTTACGGTAGATGAAATCAGCGAGACGGATGGAAACTCGTTGATAAATTCCCTCGGGACGAGTCGGAGGCGTATGTTTGCAGAGAAACTGGTTTTAAGCTATCCTGTATTGAAAGGTTCTATTGAGGTCGGGGAAGAATTTGTATCCTCGCGCTTTTCTTCCGATTATATAACTGACGCGGTCATCATAAATGATGCGGATACACGGGTTGACGAAAACAATATTGCCGTTTTTTTTGATTTCAGACAGACATTCGGTCGTTTCAGCCTCGGAGCAGGTCTGAGATATGATTATTTTAATTTCGATTATCTTGAAAACGGACAGAAAAAATAAGACCTGTATTTGTCCTGCAGCAAAAAAATGCGGCG
>JAUNGA010000069.1:1283-11619 GCA_030524765.1 Bacteroidales bacterium
AACGGACAGAAAAAAGAAGATCAGAGCAAGACATTTAATAATCTCTTCTAATAATCTCCTCCCCTCCTTCTTTATGTCCACGACGATAGATAAAGTTCAGCTTTCAATGAGCTATACCGGCAAGACAAAACGGCCCAATTATGGCGATCTGGATGGCACAATCGATTATATCAATTGTTATACACTTCAAGGTGGAAATCCATACCTCAAGCCTGAGAAGATTCATACCGTAGAACTTACCGGGGCATGGAGACGGTTCTTCGCACAACTGTCATATACCTATAAAAAAGATCCCATCATATCGACAACCAAGCCCTACGGGGAAAGCGGCGAAGTGAAACTCATGACGGTGGACAATTTTCCGGAGATACATTCAATCCGTGCTTTTATCGGGACCAGTTTCAATGTTGGCATATGGGAACCTCGAATAAATCTCGGTTTAACGAAGCAATGGTTTGCAATCAATACTTGGGAAGGACGAAAACACTTAAACAATCCACAAGGAATGGTACAGTGGCAGAATGCCATACACCTTCCCTACGATATATGGTTGAACGTGGATATGACATGGGAAAGCGCAGGCAATGACAGGAATATGTATCGCAAATCCTGTTCTTACCTGAATGCCAAACTGTATAAGGCATTCTTTAACAATAGCTTCAGTGTCACTGTCGAGGCAAACGACATCTTCAACAAGCGTAATTACGGTGTTACTTCATTCAGTAGCGATATATCACGTTATGTTTGTGTTACGGATCTAAGTCGCTCATTTTACTTGACTCTACAGTACACATTCAACTCCAGCCGAGACCGATACAAAGGTCGTGGAGCAGGTTCAAATGAAAAGAATCGATTCTAATAAATCCCAATAACCTGAAAACATTTATTATTTCGTTCATCATATATCTGGTCTGCGGAATAGCCTATGCAAAGCCGCACTGTCAAGGATTCAAAAACTTCGATAACAAAGCCACTATCGTCTAAAGATGGAACTGCTACGGTAACACTTACCTTTCCTCACATAACCCAATTCTCGAATCCGAAAGTAACTCTTCGGATTAACGGAAAGAAGACAAGGTTTAAGGTGTGCCAATAACGCAAACAATAGAAAACAAATAATATTCATCCAAGACAGACAGCCCCGGCAGCGATTGTCGGGGTTGCCTGTCTTATAGAGGAGGTTTATTCGTAGCCTTCGGGCAAAGGTGGCTTTGCGTCCTCGTCAATGTGAGGATTAGTCCTCATCGTTTTGATAGCCTCTATTTATCTCCCTTTTGGTCGATGAGCTAAAGGTTCTCCGGGGGTAATTATTGAGTCATTAAAAAAAACGATTATTTCGTTATCTTACGTTCTATTTCATTCGCTGTCTTTTTTACATCGAAAAACGATTAAACAAATAGGCATGCAGATATGTTAAAATATTGATATTTTTCACTATTTTAAAGTTAATCTCATGCTGTTGACAAAACTTGATAAATCTTATCTTTACATAGTCAATGCTATCGTAATATCTGCCGCCGCTCTGACTACGTCGTGCAGTCACTCTGAAAAAGCCGAAATCGCCGGACCGGTAAAGGTGACCGTGCAGACTGTCGATCCGGGCCGATTGAATAATGATGTTTCGTTCTCAGGCACTGTTGAAAGTGCCGAGACAGCGACTCTAAGTTTCTCTGTACCGGGAACTATTACCGATATTTATGTCGAGGAGGGGCAGAATGTCAGCAAGGGACAGGTGCTCGCCCGTGTGCGAAACAGCAACTATGTCAATGCACGCAACATAGCCGAAGCCGAACTTGCTGAGGCTCGCGATGCTTACGCCCGTCTGAAAAAGCTGCATGATGCCAATGCCTTGCCCGATATCAAATGGGTAGAGGTACAAAACAAACTGAAGCAAGCCGAGAATGCCGCCGAAATGTCAAAGCGGGCTGTGTCTGACGCAGCACTTGTGGCCCCCGTGAGTGGCGTAGTCAGTCGCAAGATTGCCAACGTCGGGCAATCGGTGATTCCGGCAGAGCCTGTGCTCGAGCTTGTTACGGTCAACGATATACGCATAAATGTCTCTGTGCCCGAAAGCGAGATTGGCGGTATTGCCGAGGGGCAGGGCGCCATCGTCAATTTCAAGAATCTCGGCATAGACTCGCTTGCCGGCAGAGTCGTGCGCAAATCGGTTGTGGCCGATCCTCTCACCCGGGCCTATACGGTAAAAATCTCGATCCAGAATACCGACGGACGCATATTGCCCGGTATGGTGGGCGATGTGGCCCTCGCGGCAGCACACTCAGCAGACACTGTGTCATCATCAGACATCATGTTGCCGTCGCAGGCTGTGCTGCTCGGCAGCGACAACCGCACATTTGTATGGGTGGTCGACGGCGGTAAAGCTGCCAGACGCTTTGTCAAGGCCGATGAACTGTCGGCCGGCGGCATAATCGTGACAGATGGCCTTAGATCAGGAGACAGCGTGATCGTGGCCGGCATGCAAAAGGTCGGCACAGGCACGCCGGTCACTGCCGAGACCGAAAAATAATCATCAAACGCCGGTCAAAACTATGGAAAAACAATCAAAACAGAAAGACACCGCTCCGAAACCATTGGCCAAGCCGTCGCCAATCGTCGTTGCGGGCATGAAATACAGCAAGGAAATCATTCTGATTACCTGCATTTTCATTGCATTCGGCATATATGCCCTCAAGATGATGGATAAGAATGAATTCCCGACATTCACCATACGCGAGGGTGTCGTTGCGGCAATTTATCCCGGCGCTTCGGTCGAACAGATCGAGCAAGAGGTCCTCAAGCCTCTTGAGGATTATGTGTTCTCATATAAGGAAGTCAACAAGAAGAAGACTCACTCGCAGGTTTCGGGCAACACAGCTATCATTTTTGTCGAGCTTGATGACAATGTCGACGATGCCGACAGTTTCTGGAACGAATTCAAGATCGGTGTGGAAAATGTAAAGCTGACCCTGCCGCCCGGCGTACTCGGTGTCGAGACTCTGAGCAATTTCGGCGAGACATCGGCGCTGCTCATCACAATGCAGAGCAACGAAAAGACTTATCGCGAACTTGGCGAATACATGGATGATCTCAAAGACCGTCTGCGCACGATCGAGAGCGTGGGCAGCCTGACCGTCACCGGCAAACAGACCGAACAGATCGCCGTATATTTCGATCCGGAAAAACTGCAGCACTATGCCATATCCGAGAAGACTGCCGGAGCGACACTGCTCGCACAAGGATTTCAGACTACAGGCGGCGCACTGCGCAATGGCGAATACACACAACCGATTTTTGTGGCACGGTCGGTCAATTCAGTAGCTGATGTGGCCGATATGGTCGTATTCAGCTCGCCTGACGGCAGTGTGGTGCGTCTTGGCGATGTGGCCGAGGTCAAAAAAGAGTATCCTGACCCCGACAGCTATATCACCAACAATTTCGACAAGTGCATACTGTTGAGTGTAAGCATGAAGGACGGCTATAACATTGTCGAGATGGGAAACGAGGTAGATCAACAGCTCGAGAAGGCCAGGGCCGAGATTCCCGAATCAGTGACACTTTTCAAGATCACCGACCAACCTGTCGTGGTCAACAGTTCGGTCAACTACTTTTTGGTCGAGCTGCTCATAGCCATTATTGCAGTTGTGGTTGTCATCATGATCCTGCTGCCGCTCAAGGTGGCATTGATCGCGGCAGCCACCATACCGGTGTCGATCTTCATATCACTCGGATTGTTCTATGCTTTTGACATCGAGTTAAACACCGTTACGCTCGCCTGTCTGATTGTGTCACTGGGCATGATCGTCGACAACTCGGTTGTGATCATCGACGACTACGTTGAACTTATATCAGAGGGTATGGACCACGTATCGGCCACTCTGCGCGCCGGCACTGAATTTCTGAAAGCAATATTCTCGGCCACTCTGGCCATTTCGGTCACGTTCTTCCCGTTCCTGCTTACGGTCAAAGGAATGTTTCGCGACTTTCTCACCGATTTTCCCTGGGGCATGACCATCATACTCTTTGTATCTCTGTTGATTGCCGAGCTGCTCGTGCCTTATCTGCAGCTCAAACTAATCAAAGATCCTATCTACAAAGAGCAGCAGCAGGCTCTTGCCTCAGGCAAGAAAAAATTCAGCCTTTTCAACTCGATGCAGAAGGGCTATGACAAGATCATTGGCTGGTGCTTCAACTGGCCCAAGACGACCATATTGATCGGCGTGCTCATCGTTGCGGTCAGTATATGGATGTTTATCTCCACCCCCATGCAGCTGATGCCGATCGCCGAACGCAATCAGTTTGCCGTCGAGATTTTCCTGCCGCAGGGTACATCGGTCGAGCGCACGACACGCGTGGCCGACTCGCTCGAACGCATCCTTTCGGCCGACGAGAGAGTTGTGTCGATCGCATCATTCCACGGATGCTCGTCACCGCGATTCCAGGCCACATATACTCCGCAGGTAGGCGGTCCCAATTTCGCACAATTTATTGTCAACACAAAGAGCAATCAGGCTACCATCGACGTGCTGAACGAATACGCCGAGAAATACGAAAGCTATTTCCCAGATGCGTTTGTCAGATTCAAACAGCTCAGTTACTCGACCGCCGACTATCCGATCGAGATCCGATTCAGCGGAGCCGACGAGGCGACTCTGCGCAGCGCCTGCGACTCGATGCTGCAGGTTGCCCGCCGTGTGCCCGGGCTGCGCAACGTACGCTCATCACTCGGCAATCCGGTCGTGGCTGCCATGATAAGTCCCGACGTCACCCGTGCCTCACGTCTCGGTCTCAATAATGTACTGATGGAGACAACCCTCGCCATGCGTTACAGCTCGGGATTGCCCGTGGCTACAGTCTGGGAGGGCGACTATGGCATACCTGTCGTGTTGAAGACAGCGACATCAAACCGCGCTACAGCCGACGAACTGTCGGGCGAGCCCATGCCCGTACTGGGCTTCGGCAACGTGCCCCTGCGTCAGATCGCCGGCATCAGCCCGGAATGGCATCCCGGCATGCTCACACGATACAGCGGTGTGCCGTCAGTATCGCTGATTGCCGAAGTGCAGCGCAACATCAATGTCATCGACCGTACAGAGGCTCTGATGGATAGCATCAGCCACTACAGTCTGCCGGCAGATGTCAGACTGACCAGAGGCGGCGAATGGGAAGACACCATGAGTACGCTGCCCGAGATTCTCAGTGGCCTGGCGATCGCGGTAGTGATAATATTCTTCATATTACTGCTGCACTATGCCGCGGCCGACACGGCAGTGCTGCTGCTCGGCTGTCTGTTGCTGTGTATTCCCGGTGCCGCAGCCGGCCTGAGGATACAGTCGACCGACATGTCACTCACCTGTGTGCTCGGCCTGGTGTCGCTGATGGGTATTCTTGTCAGAAACGCGATAGTGTTGCTTGACTATGCCGAGGAGCTGCGCAATCAGGGACAAAGCGTGCACGACGCTGTACTGAACGCCTCCCGCCGACGTATGAGGCCGATCTTTCTGACCTCGGCCGCCGCCACCATGGGCGTGCTGCCTATGGTGATAGGCGACAGCGCCCTGTGGAAACCTATGGGAGTGGTAATCTTCTGGGGCACACCCGTCACAATGATATTCATACTCACCGTCATACCCGTGGCCTACTGTCTGATGAAAGGCAATCGTAAGGGTGCGGACAGCCCTCTCGCCGAGCCCCTTGAAACACATATGCTATAATCCGCTATAAATTATGAAACACTTCAGACTCACAATATTGATCATGCTGGCGGCTACCGCGCAATGCATGACCGCCACCGAGAGCGACTCGGTCATGACACTCAGACAATGTGTCGAACTGACTTTGGCCAACAATGCGGCCGCGCACAATGCAGCCAACAACGCCCGCGCCGCACTCGAACTCAGAAGAGAGGCATTTACAAAGTATTTCCCTGAAGTATCAGCCTCGGGGATGATGTTCTGGACCCACAACGACCTGTTTCAGTACAATCTTCTCGACATCGTTGAGATCGGATTCATCAACAAAGGCAAATTGGCCGGCGTGCAGGCCCTGCAGCCGGTCTTCATGGGCGGACAGATTGTCAACGGCAACAAGCTCGCCGCAGTCGGTGAGGATGTGGCACGGCTGCGTCAGGAACAGACCGGCGATCAGCTGAGAATTACAGCCGAATCGCTTTACTGGAAACTCGTGACTCTCAAAGCTACACGCACGGCACTCCAGGCGGCCATCGCGACGCTCGATACACTCGACTATCAGGTGCAGGTGGCTGTTGACGCCGGCGTGGCAATGTGCAACGACCTGCTCAAGGTGCGACTCAAACGCAATACCTACCGCACCGAAATGGTCGATTTAGACAACGGCATCAAACTCGTCAAAATGTTGCTCGGACAATATATGGGCCGTGGCACTGATGGCGGTTTTGATGTGACAGGATGCGTGCCCGACGAGATTCCCGATTTCCCGACCGACCTTTACCTGCCCGGCGAGAACGCTTTGCCGATGACAGTCGACTACCGCCTGTTGCAGAAGAATGTCGAAGCCAAACAACTCGAAAAGCGCATTGAAGTAGGCAAAAATCTACCTCAGGTGGCCGTAGGTGCAGGATGGTTCTATCACGATCTGCTCGAGCAAAACCACAATTTCGGAGCCTTGATGCTCACTGTCAACATCCCGCTGTCAGGATGGTGGGGCGGTTCGCACGCTATAAAACGTAAGTCGCTCGAACTCGAAAACGCCCGCAACGATCTTACCGACCTCGGCCAGAAGCTCGAAGTTGAAATGCAAGACAAATGGAACGACCTCACTGCAGCTCACCGCAAAATGGAAATCGCCGTCGAGGGAGTAGGGCAGAGCACCGAGAATCTACGCCTCAACCGGCTGTACTACGAGGCAGGCATGGCCACAATCACCGACGTACTCGAGGCCGAGGCAAGCCACAAGGAATCTATCGACCAATACATCTCGGCCTACGGCACATTCCGCATGGCCCGCACGGCCTACCTTATAAGCACAGGGCGTGCCGACGATATCTCAGACTGCGATTGAGGTCGTCAGGTGCACATTCCGAAATCGAATGAAAAACCGGCACCGAAACGCCCACGAAGATTTCACAAAGTTAAATCCGGACATACTCTAATAATTCACCATATTTGCGTAACCTTTAACTACGCAAATATGGTTTCTATAAAAGTCAAATTCCGACCCTCCGGCACGAATGATCGTGAGGGTTTAATTTATTATCAGATAATCTATGACCGCAAGGTGCGACAGATCGCATCAGATATGCACATTCGTCCTGATGAATGGCTCGATCAACGCTCGACCGTCTGCTTAGGTTCCGATACAACCCGTATCTGCTATATAAATAATGTACGCGACAATATATCCCGCGACATTGAGCGACTGCACACAGTAGTCGCACAGCTCACCGACAGGCACCCGTGTTTCTCGGCCGATGACATCGTCGGCTCCTTCAGACACTACAAAGACCTATATCGTCTGACCAACTACTTCGAGAATATCATTTCTCGCCTAAAAGACAGAGGCAAGACACGCACATCCGAGACATATCGGGCTACACTCAACAGCATCAAACACTTTCTGGACGAATGCCACCACGGCGTCAATGACATGATGATTGACATGATCACACCGTCACTCATGGCCGACTACCAGTCGTGGTTGCTCGCACGTGGCACGATGCTAAACACCGTATCTTTTTATATGCGCATCATGCGGGCCGTCTACAACAGAGCGGTCGACAGCGGCGCCGTCAGAGACCGCCGGCCTTTCCGTCGCGTATATACAGGCATCGACAAAACCGTCAAAC
This sequence comes from Bacteroidales bacterium, assembly GCA_030524765.1. Taxonomy (GTDB): domain Bacteria; phylum Bacteroidota; class Bacteroidia; order Bacteroidales; family Muribaculaceae; genus CAG-873. The sequence goes on from JAUNGA010000069.1 coordinate 9,106, forward strand.
GGGCACTGTCGCTGCCGACTATTAAAAAAGTCAAATCACTCGATCTCACAGACAAGCCATCGCTCGCACTCGCTCGCGACATGTTCATGATGAGCTTCTATATGCGGGGAATGAGCTTCATCGACATGGCATACCTGCGCAAGACCGACCTGCGCGACGGATATATCAGATACCGTCGCCGAAAGACCGGACAAATGCTCATAATATGCTGGACAAAAGAGATGCAGGACATCGTCGACCGGCACCCGGCAACTCATCCAGAATATCTGCTGCCTATCATCAAACCCACAGCGATGAACACAAGATGCGCCTACCGCAACGCCGGCTACAACATTAATCGCAGCCTGAAGAGTATCGCACGCATGCTCGGCATCACCATGCCGCTCACTCTCTATGTCGCCCGCCACAGCTGGGCTACAGCCGCCAAGAGCAAAGGCATACCGATCAGCGTCATCAGCGAGGGCATGGGCCACGACTCCGAGACAACGACACGCATCTACCTCGCCTCAATCGACACCTCGGTGGTCGACAAGGCAAACTCGCTCATAATCTCATCTCTATAAATAGGACGACATACCTACATAAAGGCAATCCAAATCTCTTGGTAAGAGATTTGGATTGCCTTTATGTAGCTGACATTTAAAATGTGGTTTGTAATACTTGTCTAAACATCCATAATGAATTACAAATTTCGTGAGCCAATTAAACCTGTCTCATTGGCTCTATATCAGAAATTTTTTGTAATTTTGCGGCTGATTAAGTATCTCTTACCAAGAGATTATTACTCACTGCCACGCTGTCGTTCTAAGAACCAGCGAGTTATATACATATTGATGTACAGCGACACAAAGCTATACACGTCAGGTTGCCTCGCATTTTGTCATAGGAACATAATACGGGGGAGTCTTTGAATTGTCTGTAAATACGGCTGTATAACTTTTTCCACCGACAATCAACAAACGACTGATGTCTCTCGACCAGATCAGCATTTCAAATCTGTCTGACGCGGTAACAGCTAAAAAGTCCCCGAACTCGGTCCGTTATTACACAGCTATGTTCAAGCGACTGCGCGAGTACAACGGCAACGACACCATCACACTGCAATCAATCACGCCCGAGTACATCGCAGGATTCGCCGACCACATGACCCGCAGCGGCCTGACAGCCGCATCAGTGCGCCAGATGCTCAAATTCTTTCGTGCATCATTCAAAGACGTTTACGGAACACAACGTCGCGACCAATTCAGACAAACATTCGGCGCGATAGCTTCTGCCAACGAGACCGAGACCCGTCTGCTCACCTATCAGGACGTCCTGACAATTGCCGACAGTACAATATCCGGCAGTACGCTTCTGCGAAAGATACGCGACATCTTTATGTTTTGTCTTTATGGCGGCGGACTGGCATTTGATGATATAAAAAGCCGGCCCGAGCTGATAACATCGGGTAGGGAAGTCACCCAACAGCAGGCCATTGCCAATCAGTTTAAAATCACATATGGCAACGGACTGGCACACACAGTCACATCACTCACCTACGACGAATATGCCAAAGGCCTCTCTGCCATCGCCCACATACTCAACTTGCCACATCAACTCACGCCCCGCTCTGCCGTACATGGTTGGATAGCCGCCGCCCGGCATCTCGGCATCTCACCCGACATGATAGCAGCCGCAGCGGCCGATCAGACCGCCTACACGGCCAACATTATCATACAGAGCAAATTCACTGACGCCGATATCAACCGCATACGCGCCGACGTCGCCAACCACATCGTCGATCTGACACCACACTGGTATGTCATGAGATGCTTTGCACTCAGCCCGGCTGAGACATCCACCGCCATCAGAGACGATGCCAACCTCTGTCCCGACAGACAACTCGACACCTTCATAGCGCCTACCCACCGGGCATCATCACGCCGCAAGGCCCGTACCTCGCTGATCGACAGCCTCCTGTTCTTCCGCTGCACATCACGTAGAGCCATGACCATAAGCAGGGCCACAGGCACTGACGCATACATCTACACCCTCTCAGGCACCAAGACGCCCGCCCCCATCTCAAACGTCGAGATGCGCACATTCATGCTTCTGTGCGACGTCGCCGCCGACACCCTCGATTATCACTTCCCGCAACGGCCCGACGCCCGCCCCACAGTCACAATCGGCTCGACGGCCACCATTATGGTCGGCAATCTGACAGGCCATGTAGGCATAGTCAGCAAAATATCAAAAGACCGCTACAAGGTTGTCATACGCTTTCACACCCTCGGGTCAGCCCTCATCAGCGCCGAAATCCCTGTCGAATTCCTAAAATTCGACTGACTCTATAAAACTATCAAATAAGCCAATCACATATGTCAGTTTTTAAAGACAAAGTGCTGCTGATCACCGGTGGCACCGGCTCATTCGGCAACGCCGTACTGCGCCGTTTCCTCGAAACCGATATCAGAGAAATTCGCATTTTCTCGCGCGACGAGAAGAAACAGGACGATATGCGTCACGAGTATCAGG
>JAUNGA010000070.1:0-1120 GCA_030524765.1 Bacteroidales bacterium
ATTGGTTTTTTCTTGCGTTCCGAGCCGGTTCGATTATGCGGGAGTATTATACACCGAGCCCGGATGGTACCGCACCATCCCCTACAACAAAAACTGGCCGATGTATGGTTTCTGGGGCATTCTCGACGACACCGAGTATCTGTATATCAACACCACCGATCCCGACAAGGTGTATTGCGACGTGTTCGACGCGTTCGGCAACTTCCACTATTTCCAGATCGTTCCCGAGAACGAGGAGGGGGCCGAGATGATAGCCGGCGGCGCCGCACCGAAATACGGTACGCTCAAAGACAATGTCATATCGTTCCCGCCTCAAAGCCACATCTACGCCTGGACCGGCGAGGTGAGCGGCGAGCTGTTCCATGAGCCGGCCAACGAAGACGGCCTGCTCAAGATAGCCCTGCCCGGCGGCAATATCGGCAGTCTGTGGCAGGATATGGGCGAGGGCACATTTGTCGACGGCATCATGACGCCGCTCGAGGGCAAACTGCCGCCGACACTCAAGGTCAACGTCAAGAAGCATTCGGTCAAAGAGGGTGTCTACCTCGTCACCAACCCGTGGACGGCGACATTCGGATCGGAAGAGCCGCTCGAGATCGATGCCTCTGACCCCGACTGCGTCGTCATCAAGGAGCAGCCCGTGGGTGTGCGCGAACAACAGCTGGGTTCGATCTAAATCCTCAGCTACTCGCACCACTTTGTTGACCGCACAGGCATGTCGAAGGCTGATTTCAAGGACAAATACGGCCAATACAACATAACAATGAAAGACGGTGTGATCACCATCCCGGCCGGCGCATGCCTTTATTTCTTTCCCGACACCGACGGCTCGAATCTCTATCCGGCCAACCGTCCGTACGAATCGACCCTTACCCTGCCGGGCGCAGGCATCGACGGTCCGACGGTTGACGGTTCAGACGCCGAGGTCGAATACTACAACCTGCAGGGCATACGTGTAGACGATCCCGAGGGCGGCATCTACATCCGCCGCTGTGGCGCGAAGTCAGACAAAGTAAGACTGTAAAATTTCTTTATACAAAACACAGAGAGGCGGGGCCCGGGGGGGGCCCCTCGGGGGTTTTGGGGGGGTTTGGCCAAAAAATATTATGGTTTGACAAAA
>JAUNGA010000070.1:1130-11523 GCA_030524765.1 Bacteroidales bacterium
ACTTTAAAATTAATTTAAACAACACACTGAGCGGGGCGCCCGGGGGCGCGCCTCTCTGTGTTTTGGCGGCTTTATCGCAAAAAATTCGTATCTTTGCAAAAAATTTTTGACAATGCGACGAATTGTAATGATACTGACAGCCGCGCTGGCTGTCGTGCTGGGCGCAGCGGCCCAGAACCCCATACGCTGGCGCATGTCGGTCAAGATGACCGACGAGACCTGCGGCGTGATCACCGTGCGCGCGCTCGTAGGCGAGGGATGGCATCTCTATGGCACATCCCTGCCCGAGAACGGACCGCGCCCCACCCGATTCGAGTTTGCGGTCAAGGGGGTGACTCTCGAGGGCAAGCTCATGGCATCGCAGCCCACAGTCACACGCCACGACCCGATGTTTGACATGGACCTCAACTGGTGGGACAGCAATGTGACATTCACTCAGAAATTCAGACTCGACCGGCGCGACGGAGCCGCCGTCTCGCTCACCGTCACCTATATGGGCTGCAACGACAAAAACTGTCTGCCGCCTAAATCAGAGACACTTACCTACAACTTCAAGCAATGAGACGACTGACAAGATACATCGCGCTGATAGCGATGGCACTGCTGGCCGCAGCAGGCATGCAGGCCCAGCGCCCCGTGCACGTCAAATGGTCGACCGAGGTCGATTACGACGGCAAAGGCAAGGGCGTCGTACGCTGGACCGCCGACATAGACGCCGGATGGCACATCTACGGCATGACAATGCCGACTGTAGGCGAAGACGCCGTGACGCCCGAGCCCACATCATTCAGCATCAACCCTGTGCCGGGCCTGACGCTCGACGGACCCGTACAGCCGAGTGTCGAGGCCGACGTACACTTCGACGAATCGCTCAAGCTGAAACTGCCCTGGTGGGAGGGCCGGGTGACATTCACCCAGCCGTTCACGCTCGACGCCGGCACGACAGGCGCCGTCATCAGCGGCAAGATCACCTACATGGCTTGCACCGACAAATCGTGCACGCCGCCTACCCGCGAGCCTTTTGAGGTGACCGTCGGCTCGCCCGCCCCGGCATCAGACACGGCTGTCGCCGACGAAAGCCATGAGACCGCGGCAGTCGCCCCCGGGCGCCACACATCGACCGACGAGAGCCGGCTGTGGGCACCGGTCGAGATGCCCGACGGACACCGCGACGACGTATCGTCGGCCGAATCGCCCTGGTGGGCCCTGCTCGGCTGGGGATTTCTGGGCGGCCTGGTGGCCCTGCTCACCCCCTGCGTGTGGCCGATGATACCGATGACGATGAGCTTCTTTCTCAAGAAAGGCAAGAGCCGGCGCCGGGCCATCATCGACGCCGTGTCATATGGCCTGAGCATCATCGTGATCTATCTGGTGCTCGGCATCGCGCTGACGGTGATATTCGGCGCCGGCAAACTCAACGAGATAGCCACAAGCGCGGTATTCAACGTGCTGTTCTTTGTGCTGCTGGTGATATTCGCCATATCGTTCTTCGGCGCGTTTGACATCAAACTGCCATCGCGGTGGTCAAACGCCATTGACAGCAAGGCCGAGGCCACGACCGGCCTGCTCAGCATATTCTTCATGGCCTTCACACTGGTGCTCGTGTCATTCTCATGCACGGGCCCGATCATAGGCACTCTGCTGGTAGAGGCCGCCTCAGAGGCCAGCATCCTGGGTCCGGCCGTGGGTATGGGCGGCTTTGCGCTCGGCCTGTCTTTGCCGTTCGGCCTGTTTGCCTTCTTCCCGTCGCTGCTCAAGGAAATGCCTCGCTCGGGCAGCTGGCTCAACACCGTCAAGGTGGTGCTTGGATTCATCGAGCTGATACTGTCGCTCAAATTCCTGTCGGTGGCCGATCTCGCCTATGGCTGGCGCATTCTCGACCGCGAGGTGTTCCTGGCCATATGGATAGTGCTCTTCGTCCTGCTGGGCATCTATCTGTTGGGCAAACTGCAGTTCAGCCACGACACGCCGACGGGACACGTGGGCGTCTTCAGATTCTTCCTTGCCGTCGCGTCGCTGTCGTTCGCGGTATATCTGCTGCCGGGCATGTGGGGCGCTCCGCTCAAGGCTGTCAGCGCTTTCGCACCGCCGCTGTCGACTCAGGATTTCAACCTCTATGGCGGCACGTTCAAAGAGTTCCACGACTATGACGAGGGCATGCGCTATGCCCGCGAGAACAATCTGCCGGCGCTCGTCGACTTCTCGGGTTATGCGTGCGTCAACTGCCGCAAGATGGAAGGCTCGGTGTTTGACACCGACGACGTGCGCAACCTCATCGAGAGCGACTATGTGCTCATCAAGCTCATGGTCGACGACAAGGCCCGGCTCGACGAGCCATACACCGTCGAAGAGTATGGCGGCACGACAGACATCGAGACCGTGGGCGACAAGTGGAGCTATCTGCAACGCCACAAATTCGGCATCAACTCGCAACCCTACTACGTAATCCTCGACAACGACGGCAAGCCGCTCGCCCCGTCGAGAGCCTATGACGAGAATGTCACCGACTTTATCGACTGGCTCGTCGATGGTTCGAACAACTACAAATCAAAATAAACTATGTCACATACACGACAAGAGCGTCTCGAGGCTATGGGACGCATCATGGACACTCTCGACATCCTGCGCGTGAAATGCCCCTGGGATGCCAAACAGACCAACGAGAGCCTGCGCCCCAACACTATCGAAGAAGTGTATGAGCTGTGCCAGGCTCTGCTCGACGGCAATTCGCCCGAAATACGCAAAGAGCTGGGCGACGTGTTGCTGCACATACTGTTTTACAGCAAAATCGCCGACGAGAAAGGGCAGTTTGACATCGCCGACGTATGCGACGCGCTCAATCAGAAACTGATCTTCCGCCATCCGCATGTATTCGGCGACGTGAAGGCCGATGACGCACACCAGGTAGAACAGAACTGGGAAGACATCAAGCTGCGCGAACGCGGCGGCAACCGCACCGTACTCGCCGGCGTACCGGCGGCGCTGCCCGCTCTGGTCAAGGCATTCCGCGTGCAGGAGAAGGCCGCCAACGTGGGTTTTGACTGGGAGACACCCGAGCAGGTGTGGAGCAAGGTGCAGGAAGAGATCGGCGAGGTGAGCGAGGCCATAGCCGCCGGCGACAAGGCCGACATCGAGGCCGAGTTCGGCGACCTGCTCTTCAGCGTCATCAACGCCGCCCGTCTCTACAAAGTCAATCCCGAGAACGCACTCGAACGCACAAACCGCAAGTTTATCTCACGGTTCAACTACATCGAAGAGCAGGCCCGCGAGGCCGGCAAGACCATGCGCGATCTGACCCTCGGCGAGATGGAAGACCTGTGGCAGCGCGCCAAAACCATCAAAGGCTGACAGATGATCGTCTGCATCACCGAGAAACCGAGTGTGGCGGCCGACATCGCCCGTATCCTCGGTGCCGGAAGACGCTGCGACGGATTCTGGGAGGGCAACGGCTACCGCATCACATGGACATACGGACACCTGTGTTGCCTCAAAGAGCCCGCCGACTATACCGACCGGTGGAAACACTGGAGCCTGGGCGTACTGCCCATGATCCCGCCACGATTCGGCATAAAGGTGATCGACGAGGAGTACATACGCAAACAGTTTGACGTCATCGCCCGGCTTATAGCCGATGCCGACGAGGTGGTCAACTGCGGCGATGCCGGCCAGGAAGGCGAGCTGATACAGCGATGGGTGATGCAGAAGGCCGACATCCACTGCCCCGTGAAGCGCCTGTGGATATCGTCGATGACCGATCAGGCCATACGCGACGGATTCGCCGCGCTTGTGCCGCAGGAAAAATACGACAATCTATATTACGCCGGCCTGTCGCGCGCGGTTGGCGACTGGATATTGGGTATGAACGCCACACGGCTCTATTCACTCAAATACAGCGAGCCGGGCCGAGTGCTGTCGGTAGGCCGGGTGCAGACCCCCACCCTGGCCATGATTGTCAGACGACAGAGCGAGATCGACAATTTCGTGCCCAAAGACTATTGGGAACTGCATACGGTCTATCGCGAGACCGATTTCATGGCCTCGGGCAAATACGACGACGAGCAGGCAGCCGCCACTATCGCCGACTCGCTGCGTGCGCTGCCGTTCACGGTCACAGACGTCACCGAGAAACAGGGCCGCGAGGCACCCCCGCGACTGTTTGACCTCACATCGCTGCAGGTCGAGTGCAACCGGCGCTGGGGCTGGAGCGCCGACGAGTCGCTGCGGCTGATACAGTCGCTATATGAGAAGAAAGTCACCACCTACCCCCGTGTCGACACGACCTATCTGCCCGACGATGTGTATCCGAAGGTGCCCGACATACTGCGCCGCATGACTCCGTACGCCGATCGCACCGCACCCGTGCTTGCCGCCAGGATTCCCAAGAGCAAAAAGGTATTTGACAACAGCAAGGTCACCGACCACCATGCCATCATCCCCACCGGCGAGTCGCCGGCCCGGCTCATAGGCGACGAGCGTCAGCTCTATCATCTGATAGCGCTGCGGTTTATCGCCGCATTCTATCCCGACTGCCGGTTTATGACCACCACCGTGACAGGACGTGCGGGCGAGACTGATTTCAAGACATCGGGCAAGGTGATCACCGACCCGGGATGGCGTGCGCTCTATCCCACGCAAGCAGCCTCGGCCGCCGATGCCGCACCCGATGGCGACGGCAGCGACGCACAGGCCATCCTGCCGCCGTTCGTAAAAGGCGAGAGCGGCCCACACGAGCCACATACTGTCAAAAAGACCACTCAGCCGCCAAAATACTACACCGAGGGCACGCTGCTGCGTGCGATGGAGACCGCCGGACGCACCGTCGACGACGAAACCCTGCGCGAGGCACTCAAGGAGAACGGTATCGGTCGGCCGTCGACCCGTGCGGCCATAATCGAGACCCTGTTTCGCCGCGGTTACATATCCCGGCGCCGCAAAAGCATCATAGCCACACGGGCCGGCATCGACCTCATCGGCACGATTCAGGAAGAACTGCTCAAAAGCGCGAGCCTCACCGGTCTGTGGGAGAACAAGCTGCGACGCATCGAGCGCGGCGACTATTCGGCCGGAGAGTTCATAGCCGAGCTCAAGACACTGATCAACGAGATTGTGCTGGCAGTGCTGCGCGACAATTCGGCACGACGCATCATCACCACTCCGATCGAGGAGACCAAAGGCAAATCCTCAAAAGATCCGGGAAAGACCGATGACAAGCCTGCCAAGGCGGCCAAGCCCCGGGCTCAGCGCAAAAAATCGACACCGGTGACCGACATCTCGCAGATCAAGTGTCCCGCCTGCGGCAAGGGCCATCTGCTCAAAGGCCGCTCGGCATATGGTTGCTCTTGCTATGCCGACGGCTGCGATATGCGTTTGCCGTTTGACCAATATCCGGCCGATCTCACACCGGCCGATCTCGCAAAACGCATAAAAAAATTATCGAAATGAACAGTTGGATACAAACGGCGATAGTCGTGGCGGTCGTGATAGCGGCCGCAATCATGCTGTGGCGCGAAATGCGCAGGAATATCAAAGACGACTGCGACGGCTGCCCCATAGCCGACCGCTGTGGCAAACACGAGAAACGCAAACACCACGACAGACACTGACGGGCAAAAAGGTATCGGGAAGCTCTCTCAGAATCTGCATCATAAATTTAGACAATCTCTCGGGATTTTTTTCAAAAACGCTTGCATATCCCAAAAAAAGGCTTTACCTTTGCACTCGCAATCCGGTTCCTTGGCCGAGTGGTTAGGCAACGGTCTGCAAAACCGTGCACAGCAGTTCGATTCTGCTAGGAACCTCATCAGCAAGCTCTTGACTCCATGAGTCAGGAGCTTGTCACATTTACGGGCCTTAGTGTTAAAACACGAGGCAACACATTAAAATCCATGCGATATCATCGGAATTTTGTATCTTTGTCTAATGAACAGATTTAATGCTATATGTGTGACACTGTTGGCCGCTGTCACGGCCACAGGTGCCGAACGTGAGGTGCGTGTGCACAATGGCGACGTGGTCTTAGCCGGAACGCTGGCGTTGCCCGACAATGTCGCGCCGACGGCTGTGGTGGTGCTGGCGACAGGCAGCGGTGCCCAGGACCGCGACGAATCGTTGGCCGGACATGCCCCGTTCAGGATATTGTCTGACAGCCTTGCCGCGGCCGGATTTGCCGTGTTGCGGATGGACGACCGCGGTACGGCCTCAAGCACGGGCGACTATGCCTCGGCACGTCTCTCTGACTTTGACAGCGACATCGAGGCCGGCCTGGCATTTGTCGATTCGTGCCTCCACGGAGTAAAGAAAGGTGTAATCGGCCACTCGCAGGGCGGCCAGACCGCTATAAAACTGGCGGCCCGCGGCAAATGCGACTTCATTGTCACTCTGGCCGTACCGGCCTGGCGAGGCGACTCGATAATCATGTCGCAATCGCGGGCAATGGCAACGGCAATTACCGGACGATGGGATGCCGAGCCTCTGCAACGCCGGCTGATGGACATAGCCGGGAGCAACCAGCCCGACTATATGGCCCACACGATGATATATATGGCTCTGGCCGAGAGTGTGGGCGAGATGAGCCGCATGCCGGCCGTACGCGAGCGCCTCGAAGCGAGCACCAACGCATTGTTGTCGCCGGCCTACCGCGATATGCTGCGTTATGACCCCGCCGACAACATCAAGGCCGTGGATGTGCCGTGGCTGGCTCTCAACGGCGACAAAGACACCCAGGTTCTCCCTCAGAATCTTCTCACAATCAAGCAGCTCAACCCGTCAGCCGAAACAGTCGTGCTGCCGGGGCACAATCATCTGTTTCAGATCTGCACGACGGGTCTCGTCACCGAATATGAGTCGTTGGCACAATCACCGTCGTCAGAAACGCTGACGACCATCATCAGCTGGCTCGGAAAACTCTGACGGTCAGACACAGACATATGCCGTAAATCGTATTTACAAGACGCCGGCGTCATCAGCATTGCGGATGGCGCCGGCGCTTATATTATCGTATAGATCCTTATTCGGTCACGCGGCTGAAACGCAGATCAGTCTCGGGCGACTCTATCTCAAAAGAGAGGGTGCGACGATCTTTGCTTACCTCAATATCCTTTATGACACTGAAACGGCGCATCTCGCTGCTCATGGCCACCGACATCTCGTGCCTGCATGATTCGGCCACCGCGGCTTTCACCGAATCGATCTCGGCTTTGGTCAACCGTGCTGCCGGCGAATCGCTCACAGTCACATCATCGACCGAGACCTTAAGGGTCGAATAATTCAGATCGAGCAACACATCATCGGCATCATCGACATCGTATGTCCACTTGCCGTCAATCACAGCCTTACCTTTGGCATCGACCTTGCCGCCGTCGCGCAGCTTTGTCACGGTGAAATTGCTCGTGACACTTACAAAGCCGGCATCGCTGCCGTCAGCAAAATCAATGACCAGAAGCGACGTGGCATCGGCAGCGCCGGGTATCTTGGCCGTAATATCAGACGGAGCCATCGAGCTCCAGCTGCCTGCAAACTCAGCTCCTGAGCTGCACGCCGTAACAGCTGCCAATGCACCGACAGCAACAGCCGCCGAAAGTAACATTTTTTTACTCAACATGATTATAATATATTACGATACTACCTTTCTAACAAGCATATGTCGCCCTATGTTTGCATTGACAATAAATTTCAATATCAATGGCGTATCGTCTTTTATATTGATATTATAAGAATCCGTTCCCCAATTTTTGTCAATGTTGGGGAACGGGCTCTTAGTATTTAAAAGGTGTTTCTTTTACGTAGATTCTGAAGTTTTTTATCTCTCCGGGAGCTCCGGCTTCCATACGCGGCAGATACCGGTATCCGGCAATATCGCGCGATGCGCCGAGGTCTATCACAATCGAGTGCGGGAATGCGACGCCGGGCACCGTCTGCCAGTATGTCGACTCCTGAAGGTCGAAAGTCTTGTCGGCGGTGCGGTTGACACCGTCGGTATTCTCGCTGTCGGCATACATCACCGTCCAGGGTTCACGCGACAGACGCTCGCCTTTTTCGTCGAGTAGATACATCTCGGCAATGGCGGCGATTTCCCCGCCGTCGGCGGCATCGAGGGCCTCTATGCAGACATAACGACCGCGCACAGGGGCGAATTTCACTTCCTGCCAGCCGTTGCCCGGCTTGAATGTGCCGCTGGCCACGGCCTTTTCACCGGTAAGGTCAAGTTGTTGCCCGTCTTCACGATGAATCTGACGTTTCTTGACAAGCAGCTGGTCGAGTTTCGGTTCTTTCAGGCCCTCGGATCTTGCTTCACGCGGGCCGAGGATATCGAAGACGATTATCTCGTTCTCGCCTTTTCTGAGCCAGCAGCCGGGCATGTAGAGCGTCTGCTGCGGACCGATCTCCCAGATCCGGCCCATCGGGTGGCCGTTGACATAGACAAGGCCTTTGCCCCATGTCTCGAAGTTGAGGAATGTGTCAGATGGCTTGCCCTTGATGTTGAACGTGGCACGATAGGCTCCCATAGGCAGACGGTCGCCCGACTTGGCGACTTCCGAAATCGGTTGGAATTTCATCGCGGTATAGGTCGCGTATTCATCCTCGATGTTGTAGACCTGCCAGTTCTTGAGGTCGTCGACCCACTTGTGACCGTCTTTTTCGACAGTCAGGGTCACATTGTCGGTGATGCCTTTGAAATCCTTGATGGCGCGACCGAAATTGATGCGGCCCATGGCTTCTACAAGAATATCGAGCCGGACCCCGCTCTTGCACGCCGGCAACATCAGTTCCTTTTCACCGTTGCGGCGGTCGAGCTTGCCGATATATGTGCCATCGACAAATACCTGAGCGAAATCGTGCGCGTCATTTACTGTCAGCAATGCGCCATCAGTCAGGGCAGGCAACGTCGTGCGGTAAAGTATCGAGCCGAAACCTTGGTCGTGTTCCTCCATAGTCTTTATGTCGGTATCTGACTTGGAAGCGGGAAGATTTTCCCAGAGGGGGGCGACCTCGGTAAAGGCGAATGCAGGGATCGAAACCGGCTTGATCAGCGCCGGTAGCTTTGCCTGCTTCTCGCCGTCCATATATTTGGCGAGGGTCCTGCGCAGCTCCCAGTATTTGGGTGTGGTCTGGCCTGACTCTGAAATCGGGGCATCGTAGTCGTAGCTTGTCACGTCCGGAGCGAAGCCGGGCGAGTTTGCGCCGGCCCAATGTCCCCAGTTTGTTCCACCATGAGTCATATAGAGCGAGAACGAGATGCCTTTCGAGAGCATTTCGTCGATGCCGGCTATCATGTCGGCGGCCGGACGAGTCTCGTGGTTGGCACCCCACTTGTCAAACCAGCCACTCCAGAATTCCGAACACATCAGGGGCGAATCAGGGCGGTGCTCTTTGAGCGAGGCAAACTGCTGGTCAATGTCGGCGCCGGTGCCGAAATTCATCGTCCAGATGAGATCGTCGAGGCCGTTATTGAGATAATTCGACGACCAGTCGCACTGGAACAGCGTCACGTCATTGCCGAAATTTTTGCGGAGCATGTCACGGATCGCGGAAACATAAGGTTTGTCAATCCCATATGAGCCATACTCGTTCTCGACCTGTACCATTATAATCGGACCGCCGTTGGCGACAGTGAGGTCGCCTACCTGCGCGGCCACCTGCTGCTGGAACTTGTCGACGCGCTCCATGAAAAACGGATCCTGTTCGCGCAGGCGGATGTCTTTCTTCTTCAGAAGCCACCAGGGCAGACCGCCCATCTCCCACTCGGCACATACATAGGGTCCGGGGCGCAGGATGACCTTCATGTCGTTTTTATCGCAGAGCTTTACAAACTCACGCAGATCGTTCTGACCGGTGAAGTCAAACTGATCCTGACGCGGCTCATGCGAGTTCCAGAACGTATAGAGGCAGATGGTATTCATGCCGAGAGCCTTGCAGAGCAGTATGCGCTGTTCCCAGTATTCACGCGGAATACGCGGATAGTGCAGCTCGGCGGCTTTGACGACAAATGGTTTGCCGTCGAGCAGAAAGGTGCCATTGCCGGCCGCGAATTTATGTGCTGCGGCATTGTCGGTGTCAGTGGCTGCCGATGCGGAGAAGACCGCCGCGAGTGCCACCAACAGAGATATAATATGTCTTATCGATTTCATTTTTCACTGATATTAGAATTTATAAGTTACTGCAAATTTAAGATTTTCAATCTCATTTATCGTATGATTTGAAAGAAATTTCAACGATATTGACAAAATTTCGACTCTCGACGATACAGAAACGAATATTGACGAGCTTAAATCGGAAATTCCGGCTACCGGCTGTTTTTGTGGCCGGAAGTCCATAAAACCTTGTTTATGGCAAATCACTCCGCAGATTCTACCCGCAAGTGCAAAATTAGGAAATAAATTTGAAGAACTCGGCG
>JAUNGA010000006.1 GCA_030524765.1 Bacteroidales bacterium
TCCAGCTCTCTTTTTCAACCCTTATGCTGTCCCAGCATGCTCCGGTCTCTCCATTGCAAGGGAGCAGTGGAATCAAGGTTATGCCACAGAAGCAGCAATAGCCTGTCTTGATCATGCCCGGAAAAATCGGTTGTTCAATGAAATTTATTCTTTTACGACGGTAGGCAACCATCGTTCAGAACGTGTAATGCAGAAGATCGGAATGAGGCAAGAGGGATTTTTCTCTCATCCGTCATTGCCAAGAGGTCATAGACTGGGACCTCATGTACTTTATAAATTGGAATTATGCCCTACATATCAATAGAACGCTGAGCCTTGACCTCCGGACAAAAGAAAGGGCTTATCGGGCGATTGTCGGCGGCTCACAGTTTTACGCCTATCTGCTTTAACAGATCCGACTTCAGTTTGCTTAAAGGCCGGTCCAGGAATCTGTCGGGGTCAGGCTCTGCGCCAAAAAGAATGCGATAGACATCCGATTTGGTCAGGTTGCCGATACTGTTTTTGAACAGGTCGTCGAGAAGTGACGACACATATCCGTCGGGATATGCATCGTGGAAGTCCATGATATCCTTTACCTCAAGCGGCTCGTGTAGCGCATATGCCTCCTCGAGAGCCAGGTCGGTGATTGTTTTGTCGATCTTGCTGCCACGGACACGGTCAATGCACAGCTTCCACTCCGATGTGTCTGTGGCTGCCTTTGTCACTCTGAAAGAAAAGGCTGATGAATCCGGTTCATTGACATATGGATGGATATGGGTGTCAAGACTCATGTTTGTCGCTCCTTTTACCGAACTGTTACATATCGAGCAGCTGGGTATGAGGTTATATAGATTGAGCGAGAGCAGCGGATAAGCCGACTTCGGAAACCAATGGTCGAATTGCGGTCGGGCGATCATGCGGGTCTCGCCTTTCTCATCACATGATTCTATTGTAAAGATATATTGCCGGTTGCAATATGTGCAGGTATTCCGCCCGGTGGTTCCGGCAAGCCAGTAGGCCGTCTCCTTGCCGTTGTTGCCGTTGAAAACGCCATCATAATTAAATAGGATCTCGATTGTCTTCAACGATGGTCTGCTTTTCTTTTTCAGCCGTTGCAGATTTGCCCATATTTCCCCGGCAAGCTTATATGATGCCCGTGGCTCCTCGATCAGGAGCTGCTCGAGAACCGATGTGTCGGGCTGTTTCGTTTTCCATTTGGGCAGGAGAATATCCAATGCCTCCGGTTTTAAGTTATATTTTGTGCCTTTGTGTGTTCTTCCTTTCATGATACGTTTTACCAATCCCGGAAGAATACGGTCAACATATTCCCGGCAAATCTTATTATTGTGTAGATTCAATCGCAACATCAGCAGTTTTTCAATCTGTGGAGTTCTTCCTCAAGTTCTTTAATTCGTGCGGCACGGCGTTCTTCCTCGGTCCGGGCAAACACCTTTTCCAGTTCCATCATCAGAACGGATCTCACTAACGGTTCATCAATGACAGAGATCCTTTTTCTGAGTTTGTCTTCAGAAAAATCGAGATTGAACGCGTCATAATCCAGAAACGATTTTTTGCTTTTATCGTGGCTGATATATCTGCGGGCGAATGAATAGGCGTCAGTCTCATTGCCAATTATGCCGTCGATAAACTTCGGCCAATCTTCTTTGTCGGTCGATCTGTCATCATGTGGCCGATATGCCGCCAGATAATTTTTATGTATCTGAAGGCATGCCATAAGGTGGCCGATTTCCCATTGCGCAAAATCTCCCTGCGAGCCGTGAGACAAGAAGAAGCTGTCTTTAAGAATCTCGTGGATATTACCACAGAATGTTTTCAGTTTTCTGTCAGCCGGGCAGCCGTCTTTTGTCAGAGCCAGAACGTTTCCTTTGGGGATGTCTGACAGCACATATGGCGAATGAGTGACCAGAAGCAAATGCATAGCCTTGATATTGCACAGATTAAGCTGTTTGATTCCGTCCAGCAATTGTCGTATGAATTTCTGCTGCAGCTCCGGATGAAAATACAATTCGATTTCCTCCAATATGATGAAGACATTGCGGTATGGAATCCGATAAGGGTCGCTCTTGTCATCTGCCACCGATTCGAGATTGTTGAGATGATACAGGATTGAGCTGATTGCAAATATCTGCTGCTTCTCCCCCGAACTCAATGTCTCGAAGTCGATCTCTATATTGTCGGCAGAGATTTCGCGGATCTGCAAGCTTGTCGTGAGGAAAGGCGGTGGCATCAGCGTCTGATTTACAATCTCGGCCTTCAGAGCCGAACGCAAAAAATCACGGGATTTGCGATATGTCGGGAATACCCGGTCTCTCCATAGCCGTTCGATTTCCTCAAATGGCACGACAGTCTGACGCCTGTCTGTGCCGAGGAAATCGGAATAGACATCATATATGAGATAGGCCAGAGTCTGTCGTATCTTGCGTGTGACGTGCGAGAGATCTTTTATCTGCGAATTCACTATGTCTTTGACCAGCTCGGGGTTAAACACATCGCTTGTCTCTTTCAGCAGGTCATAATCTTTGCGATGCTGCCTGTATGTATATGAGATCTTCAATGTCTTGTAGACAAGATATTCAATCGCAGACTCATAGTGCGGTTTGCTGCTGAACACGGTGAGATCATGACCTGCGGCATCTCCCCACATATCGACTATAATCGATTTGATGACTTCATATCCTTTTTCCTGCAGATTGCCGAACTCAAGATATTTGCGGATTGCTTTTATGCCGTAATCCTTTTTGACTGCCGGTCTGACAGACAGTCCGACAGCCTCCAGATGGTCATTTATCTTCCTGGATTCCTTGTTTCTGATCAGAAGCGAGATCAGACGCTCCCGGGCAAGATCATTCTCATTGTTTATGTCTATGTTTCCTTCGTGTCTGAATGGCGTTATTACCATCGGGGTCTGATAACCGTCATTCTTATGAAACAGGCCGTTGAGCCAACAACGCTGTTCCGGATTGAATTTCTCATCAGGATAGCTGGCTCTTACAAGCTGTTCTTTTTCATCAGGATCACATTCATTCCTGAAATCATTTGAATTATAAGCGTATAATGAATAGTTTGAGACCAGAGTATAGAAAAAGTGGTCGAACAGACGTCTCAGCTCCGCCTCATCACACCGGCCCTTAAGTCTTAGCCGGCTTGACTCTCCATTCTGATTTATGCCGAACAGAGCATATTCCCGGCGACCTGAGCCATTCTGTCTTATATCTCCGCATAGAAACAGTTCGACATCATGATTGGCTATGCTCAGGTGGTAAAGGTGATTGTCTGACACGTACCACAGATCTCCGCTGACACCGTCAATGAAATGTAATCTTTCCGAAGCTTTGCCGAATTTCCATTCTCCGAATGTAGCGGCTGCAAAATTGTTTATCAGCCTCATGATAAACTCGACGATGCTGCTTTTACCTGATCCGTTCTGGCCCACTATCGCGCTTATCTGGATATGAGGCTTCTCCGATGCATCGTCTACCATATAGTCATCATACAGGCAATTCAGGTCGTGACGGTCAGAGCTTACGGTCTCGTCGCTCTCAACCGAATATCCATCCAGCAGATAATATATGGTCCCCGGAATCAGTTTTCGTTTCCCGGTACTTTCATTAGAGTTGCATCTTACAGCGACAATTGCGAAAGACGCATCGATATCGGCCAACGGGTTTATGCCGCACAACCTTTTGGCCGGGCGTTCGGTGTCGATTATTTCTGATTTATCGGTAATTGACATACGCATAGATAGCATTAGAGTGGTTTGCTGCTGCAAATATAGTCAATTAACTGATAATTCCATAATCTATGATGTCATTGCGCGGGTATTATTTCTCGACCGTTGCAGTGACTGCGAATGAGCCCCCCATCGGTATAGACTCCCATCCCTCTCTTGAATGGAAATAAGTATGCCCAGCCATAATGTTGGATTTTATTGAGATAGATTTATCCCCCATTGGTTCAAGAAATTCGAATTCTATCATTTTGTCGCCCTCTATCATCACCGGGTCAGGCAAGGTATATTCAAATCTGCCGTTTTCGTTAAGTTCAGTCTCTGAATATATGAATATTACGGGAGGCCGATTTTCGATAACCCAATCGCTGCCGATTTTTTCATAGACATTCAGGCGAAAAGGCATACGTGTCACACAGTTGTCACGTTGTATCCATCCCATGCTTACAGATGTGATCCATGCGCGTTTTGGCACATTTATCCTTACCCCGACTCCGCATCCCTCTTGTTTCCCTGAGGCGATTCCGATCTCGACCGGACCGCTCATAGCGGTGCGTCCGAATGTCTTCACTATAGTCTTTTGAGGTATGACCACTACTTCCTGAAGCGAGTAAGTCTTTTCAGTCAAAATTATGTTGAGAGAATCATTGCCGATATTTCTTATCGGCACAAGAAAATCCTCATATCCAAGGCTGGAGAATGAAAGAGTGTCGTTATGCAGCGACCTGTCGAGCGGAAAGGTGAAAAATCCATCGTAATCAGTCAATGTCCCGACAGGTTTATTCAAAACTTTTATTGCTGCATAAGGTATGCTTTCTCCGTTTTCGGCAGTTACACGTCCTACCGCGATGCTCGGTTGGGCGGCCGCATTGCTGACGCATAAGGTAGCTAATGATATTGAATATATTATCCGCAAAACGTTCATAAGGCTATCGGTCTATAATTTTGAGCCGGCTACTTTTCGAAAGGATTACCGGTCGGATCGAGGCTGACAATATAGCGGAATGCATTAAGAGTCAGCAGATTTTGCGTGGCGTCGGTGAATTCGCGGTCGCCGTGGCCATAGTTGAGATAGACCATGCGGTATTTTTTGTTGCGCCAGACGACTGGAAAGTCGCCCGAATTGATGATGTCTTTTATGCCGAGAGGATAGTTTTTAGGCGATATTGAGGCGAGAATCTCGACATCGCGATTGAGACGGGGCGAAGGGTTCCACTGATACCATTCGCTCTCGGGCGCGACAAACGTGGCGGGTATGTTGCGTGTGACAGGGCTGTCGGTGTTGTCAACGTCGAGCAGTACGCATTGGGGCGGCCAGTTGTTGCAGTAGAATTGTCCGCAGCCGAGAAACCGGTTGAGCCATGGCCAATGTGTGTCATTGTCGTTGTAGGCGGCGGCATGGAATCCGAGCCATCCTCCGCCATGTTCCATATATTGCTCCATGGCCTGTCGCTCGGCCCCCGGTGCGGGAGTGATGTTGACGACGATGACGATGCTGTACTCTTTGAGTCTCTCGTAGGGATAGTCGGCCAGCGATGTGGTCCGGTCGAGTATGTAACCCTCGCCATAGGTGAGGCGATGGAAAAATTCAATGGCCTGACGGGCGAACTGGACGTGTGCCTCCTCGGCGGTGTCTGAGTAGTAGATGAGCGCTTTGAATCTGGGGGCACGGGCGTAGTTGGCCGGATAAGCGCTGTCCTGCGCTGTGCAGATGAGCGCTGACAGCAGCGTCGTGAATAGAATCAGGATAGATCTGATGTTTCTCATTTCAGCAGTATTGGTCCCGGATCGGGGAATATACGGATATATCGTCTGTGTCTTCTTGAATTTCAGATGCCTGACGGCTTGATAGGCCGTCGCGCACCATGGCGTACGTCAATCTGTCACAGCTCGAGGATTGATGTCACGCTCGCCGCGGGGCCGTTGAACAGTCGGGCGCATATACGTGTGCCGGCGGGGGCGTCAAACGGGCCGGTGTAGAGCCGGCTGTCGGCATCCGGTTCAGAGCCGTCGGTGGTATAGCGTATCTCGCCGAGGCCATAGGCGTCGTTCATCTCGATCTTGCCGTCGTTGAGACGTATGCCGGGCTGACGCAGCCAGTGGTCGGTGCCCTCGGCGCCCCAGCGGGCCATCTCGGCTGTCAGAGTGCCGAAATACTCACTGTCGCTCAGGGTCTCGCCCTTGTTGTGCGCCCGTTCGGCCAGGCCGAGCATACGGGGCAGTATATAGCGTTCGATCATGCCGCGCGAGCGCACGGTCTCGGCAAACAGATGGCCCGATATGCCGGCCACGTTGGCCTGGACCTCGGCCGGTGCCTGACACAGCTGGTCGACAGTGGCGTGCAACGGTCTGAACTCGTCGACGATACCGCCCCATGTGAGTCCCGGTTCCTCGGGGTGAGTGGTCGGTGTCTGGTCAAAGTAGAGATAATCGACATTGCTGAGTATCAGCGGATACCCCTGGGCGGCAATGCGTCTGCCATAATCGCCTGCGTTGGTCCAGCAGTTTACTGCGGCGACGTGTGGCCTGACGGCCTCGTTGTAGGCGTCCGGATGGCCGAGCGCGATCTCTTGCCAGCCGGCGATCCTGATGCCGTGGCGTGCGGCTATACCGGCCACCCGCTCGACAAAATATGCATGCAGGTCGCGCTGGTGAGTCATGCCCTTTTCGGCCATCAGGCTGTTGGCGGCGTCGCTGCCGTCCCATGCATGTGCGGGCACCTCGTCGCCGCCGATATGCAGCGCGCGCAGGGGCACGCCGGCCCGGGCATAGGTATTGACGAGCGATCCCATCACGATGTCCCAGAATCTGTATGGCCCGTCGATGGCCGGATTCATCAGGTTGTCGTGAAAGTCCTGAGCCGTGGTATAACGTGATGTGTCGCCGTCGTGTATCAGCCTGAGCGATGCGTCGCCGGTGGTGCGGTAGCGGTGTTCCATGGCGCGGATGGCCGCACGGCTGTGGCCGGGCGTGTCAAACTCGGGTATTATGTCGATGCCGGCCTTACGGGCATAGCGCAGCAGGTCGACAAACTCGTCCACGGTATAATACCCGTTGGCCGGGGTGACAGTCGATGTGGGGTCACCGTCGCCGCTATATATCTGCTTGAGGAAAGGCTGATTGTCGTCGGTGCAGTAGCCCCGCCGGGCGCCCACCGAGGTCAGCTCGGGCAATTCGGGTATCTCGATGCGCCAGCCCTCGTCGTCGCCGACATGGAAGTGCAGCACGTTCAGGCCATAGCGGGCCATCAGGTCAATGATACGTTTCATATCGTCGGCCGGGGTGAAATTGCGTGCGACATCGATCATCATACCGCGATAAGACATGTCGGCCCAGTCTTCGAGAGATGCGGCGGGCACCATGCCGGCGGCATCTGTGGCATCATCGATCCGTCGCATCAGACCGGCCACAACAGCGTCGGGTGTGTCGCTGTTGGTATAGACCGTCAGTTCGGGACCGTCGATTTCGGCCCGCCAGTAGTCGTGACGCGAATCGTCGGTTTTTATCACCTTGACCCGGTCGGCTGCAGGACGATGCACGCGCCGCCCGTGGGTTTTGATCGATTTGAGAGTAGGGATGCCGTTGTAAGGGGCCGGACGCAGGCTGCTGCGCAGGCTGTCGTTGATGACAAACGCTTCTGGCCCGTAGATCATACGGTCGTCGACGCCGTCTGGCCCCGGCACGGCGTATTGCGGACGGTCGGCCACAATCGATTTGCGCACATTGCGGGCACTGACCGGCTTGCCGTCGGCCACGAGATGCATGCCGTCGGGCCTATACGAGATGTTGCGCAGCGATCCGTCAGTCACGAGATCTATGACCACGGGCACGTCGGGGCCTGCCTCGGCAAATCGGGCTGAGGCCACGGCATAATATCCCGGCAGCAGTTCGATAACGGTGTCAGAGGGGTTGACGGGATGCATTCCGCGCTTGAAAGCACAAAAGGCCAGACGTTCAAAGGGGGCGTCGGCATTGACCGTAAAACGTTGCACATATGTGTGGCCGTCGCGGGCGTCAGAACGGTTGCCCAGTGTCTCCCATGTGATGATGTTTTCGGCAGAAACATTCTGTGTTACGCCCATACAGGCCGCAACAGCAAGAAATGACAGGAATTTCGGTGTCATCATATAAATCAAAAATATTCGACAATCGCCTTCCGAACGATTACCAAGGTGCTTTTAGGACTATGCACAAAAGTAGCCATTATTTTCTGATAATGCAAGACCTTTGTCGTTGTGTTTTTCTATGATGGCCCTAAGACCTCAGAATCAGCATATACCCGAATCCCCGCTGATTGATTATGGAGATCGAGGGATCGTGGCGCAGAGCCCGGCGCAGTTTGTGGATATAGCCGTGAAGAGAGTTGCGGTTGCTCGGGTCATCGCGTTGCCATATGGCTATCATCAGTTCGGAGGCATCGACGGTTCTGCCGATATTGGTGGCCAGTCGTTCGAGTATCTTGGCTTCAAAGTGAGATAAATCTTTTTCCGCGTCGCCGAATGACAATGTCTGGGCAGTCACATTAAAGGTATAGCGGCCTATCGCAAACCGTATGTCTTCGCCTCGGCTGTTCCCGGATCTGCGCAACAGGGCCTTTATCCTCACGATGAGTTCGCGGAGTTCAAACGGTTTTCTGATATAGTCGTTGGCTCCGATTTCGAACCCCGTCTCCACATCGTCGATTGTACTCTTGGCCGTGAGGAACAGCAATGGCACAGTCGATGAGAGCTTCCTGATCTGCTTTCCCATCGTGAATCCGTCCATACGGGGCATCATGACATCGGCAACCACAATATCGGCACCTTCTGACCTGTATTTCTCAAGGCCCTCGACACCGTCTGCGGCAGTGACCACATCATAGCCCTGGCCACGCAGAGTGTCGGCTACAATCAGCGACAGATCTGCCTCGTCCTCGACAAATAGTATCTTATTGCTCATCTTTGCTGAATTTTATAGTGAATACCGACCCTTCGCCTTCCTTGCTACTGACATCGATGGCCCATCCCATTCTGTCAATGATGCTTCTGACGTAATATAGGCCGATGCCATAGCCGCGTATATCCTGGCGGTTGCCGTTTGGCACCCGGTAAAATTTATTGAAAATATACGGGATCGACTTTGACGGGATGCCTATGCCGTTGTCGCTGACCGATAGGCATTTGTCATCGCCGGTCAGGCATATTGCGACACTGTCGCCCGAGTATTTGATCGCATTGTCGATCAGATTGTTCAGCACATTGGCCAAATGAGTCTTGTCTGCATCGACTGTCACATCTTCTGATATGTTTACACTGATCCGGATATCCTTCTCGCCTCTCATGCGCTGTGCCGTGGCTATTTCCCCGATAAATGGTCCGAGCTGAATCTTTTCGGGCTTGAGTCTCATTGTCTTCCGGCGTTCCATGCTCATCGCGAGGATATTCTCCACAAGCTCGCCAAGCCGTTTCAGCTGTTTGTTTGCAATCGTCAGATACTTCTGTTTCTTGTCAGGGTCATTGTGCGCACCGTAATTCAGCAGTGCGTCATTGGCCGAATATGCTATCGCGATGGGGGTCTTCAGTTCATGGGTCATATTGCTGACAAAGTCATCTTTCATCTCCTCGATTGTACGGAGACGCGACACTGTGCGGATAAGATACAGGAAAGCGGCGGCAAAACCTGTTATCATAAGAAATACCGTGATGATAACTCCGAACATCTGCGACAGTATGTGACGGGTAAGCGGTGTCATGTAGACCTTATAGCAGATTCCCTCGTTGGGGTTGATATTTACGCGGAATGTGTCGAATCCTGATTTGCCTTTGATTTTGGGATTGCCGCAAATGACAGAATCATTGCTGTCGACAACCTCGACGCACAGAAAATCAGGATAGATGAACCGATGGGACAGCTGATTTGACAATACGCTGTCCATGACCGTCATATCGTAGGGGATATATTTATCCATGATTGCATGGAACTGCCTGCTCATCGCGTCTACCATCTGGTTGGAATAGGATAGGTTTTCCGATAACATCGCCTTCTCTTCCACAACCGTGCCGTCGGCTTCGGTCCTGACAGATACGAGCTGGCCGTTCTCATCCCGATATGTTGATGCCTCTGCCTTTCTGGGGGCCTGGTATTCATCGACCTCTTCCTGCATCTGTATGTTTGACGCCAGTCCCTGCGCTCTTCCGGCACGATACATCAGATCGTCAATGTCGGCATCGGTGATCGCGCTCATCACCTCGCGCTCAACATCTTTCCTTATCGAATTATACAGGCTTGCGAGATAGTAGACATTGCAGCCGAAAATCACTGCAATGACAATTATGAATGTTGTCGATATGGCCTTGAAATGTTTCATATGCGAAATTACAAATAATACGTCATAAAACCGGTTGGCCCGTCTTCGATTTAAGACTAAATAAGGGAGCATTTAAGACTAAATAAGGCGGATGATTGCCTTTATGCTACCGTCGGACTGTAATTTTGTATCAGATAAAAATAAAGCAGCTATGAGAAAAGCCATATCAATCGCGTTGTTCATCACATACATATCTGCAATCGCTCAGACAGAAGCCCCCGATACCGTTTCCGCCCGACAGCTCAATGAAGTTGTCGTCAACGGCGAGAAACCGCAAGTGAGAGGCGAGGCCGGTGTGATGGTCGTCGACCTCCCTGCGATAGTCAGGGATAAACCGGTGACAAACGTTCTTGAGGCCCTCGGCTATATGCCGGGAGTCATGAACAACAACGGTATGATCCGGCTCACAGGCGCATCTGACGTTACTATTATACTTAATGGCGAGCTGACAAATATGCCGATTCAGAATCTTTACCGGTTGCTCTACACCACACCGGTCGACCGGCTGAAAAACGTGGAGATCATGTATTCGGCTCCGGCAAAGTATCATGTAAATGGTGCGGTGATAAATGTCGTGCTGAAGACTCCGCGGCCTATCGACGGTCTGCAAGGGCAGGTCAGGACCGCATACAATAATGCACATTATGGCTCGTATGGTGCGGGCCTTGCCGCCACATACGCCGTAGACGACTGGACCTTTGATCTTAATTACGGTCTTTCTCGCAACCGGTCATGGAGCCGGGAGGAAACATGGTCAGATCATCTGCACAACAGCCGGCGCACCATGATCGAAGACGATATGCGCCGCATCGCCCGGAACTGGTGTAATACCGTCTTTGCATCTGCTGCATGGAAAACGCTGAGGCTGACATATAACGGCCAGATAACCTCTGATTCAAAAACATGGGGGCTCTCGTCGGGTACACTCGGCGACTACACGAACGCCTACAATATGTTGTCTCCGGTCGGATATCACAACATTGCCCTGCGATATGCTGCTCCATCCGGGTTGACTGTCGGCGGTGATTACACACGATATTCCGAAAATCGCTCCCAGTCATTGTTCAAGGAGACAGATTACCTGTTTGGATCCAATAACCTGCAGGACATCAACCGCTATCACGTATATCTCGACCAACAGCATCAGCTTGGGAAATGGCAACTGACCTATGGGGCAGAGTACCAACACTCGCGGGATCACAGCTCACAGCATTATTACCCCGGCGAAATGCCTGATTTTGACGATATTCTCAACGAGGAGGTGGCAAGTCTCTATATCGGCACCCGGCGGTCGTTCGACTGGGGGCTGTCGTTCGATGCGTCGGCGAAGGGCGAATATTTTCACAATAAATATCAGCACAACTGGAATTTCATCCCTCAGTTCGGAGCCACATACTACAATACCCCCCGGAGCATATTCCAGCTTAATTTAAGCACGCAACGGATTTATCCGTCATATTGGGAACTTCATGGGGGCACAAACTATATCAACGACTACTCTATGGTCATCGGTAATCCGAAGTTACAGCCATATATACGATACGATGCCCAGTTCGACTACATACTGAGACAAAAATATATCGCAACATTATATTTCCAGTATGGCGACAAAGCCACGGTGCAGCTCCCATACCAGTCGCCCGATGCTCTGAATCTGATCTATCAGACAATCAACACTAACTACAAGCGCACGGTCGGACTAAATCTCTATGCTCCTTTCGGTGTCGGATACATCTGGAACGCCACGGCTACAGCCAATGTGTTCAATCAGCGGGAGAAAGCCGACACTTTTCATGATATAAGCTTTGACAACGGCAAATGGATCTTCTATGGCGAGTTAAGCAACTCGTTCAAGTTCAGTCAGACCTGTCCTGTGTCATTGTCGGTTGATTTCAGCTACATTTCTCCATCGGTACAGGGTATAGCCGACCTGTCCGGTATATGGAGAGTCGATGCCGGAGTAAAATGGCAGTTCGGTAAGAAACGTTGTTGTGAACTTGACCTCAGGGCCGATGACATATTCAACACCTGGTCGCCGACAATGACGATCGACAAAGCCGGTCAGGATTATAAAATGAAAGTAAGGGATATGACGCGGAATATCAGATTGACATTTATATGGCGGTTCAATGGCTTCAGACCTGAAGACACCGATATCGACACATCGCGCTTCGGTATGGGCAAATGATGACATCTATATGGCCATGCGTATCATTGTCATCGCATCGATATTCTGTGCCGCGGTTGATATGGCCGCTATCGCGCAGACCGAAACTTCCGACAGCCTGTTGTGCCACCCGTCAGAGGTGTTGTTTTATGATGTTGAAAGAGGTTCATCGGGTATAGCCGCTGCTGCGTTTTATCCTGCCGTCAGATATGATGCCTCGCCTTTTGGCGTGTCGGATTATACGACCCTCTTGAGGCCGCGGATGTTTACATATGCGCCGCCCGCATATCCCGGAGTTATATTCGGTACCGACAATCTGACAGTGGCAGGCGCGGTCGTATCCAACGGATTGCCCGGCATGATGAATAAGAGAACAGGCACGATGGGAGTCTCAATCTTAAACGGCAAAATGAATTTTTATGTCGGGAGCATTGTCAATAAATACGGGTTTTATGGCGGACTGATCCGGCAGATCGGTATAAACAGCCGTTTTACATACCGTTTGTCAACTCCGTGCTCGTTCACTGTATTTGCTTACTATTACGGGCACAACCGTATGCCCGTAATGCCTGACGGCCATCCGATGCCTCCGTCAATGCTCGGTTATTATGATGTGTCGCGCTTCGGCGGATATGTCGATTACAGAGCTTCCGATCATTTCGGCATACAGGTGGGCGGCCGGGTAGTGGAGCGTACGGGCGTGCGAAATCGTTATGAGGTCGAGCCCATAGCCACACCCTATATTGTTGTAGGACGTGGTAAGACCCGTGTCGGTATAGGTTTGCCCGTCGGTCAGATCATCTACGGATTGTTCGGCAGATAGCAATCCCCGTGATTAATTTTGCAGATTCCTGACGATTGTGGTCGGAATAGACAGCAGTGTCGAACCGGCTATGACTGTTATGACATTTCGCCGAGCGCGGCGAATGCTTTGTCAAGCCGCCCGATCGGGTCGGCATAGTGGTTGCCCGGCACGCTCTCAAAACGGGTGTTGATGCCGTCGGCGTCGAGCAGGGCGATGATTGCCTGCGTGTCGGCGGCTACCGTATCAAAGGCTTTTACCTTTGATCGGGCCTCGCGATCGCCAAGCAGAAAGTAGGCGTGCCCGTTTTTGTGTGGGATAGATTGTTTTTTCAGACTTTCGACAAAGCCGTCATACCAGAACGAGCCCGACAGCGAGGCGATGTTGTCAAAGGTGTCGCACTGCATCCATTGCCACAGCGCGAACAATCCTGACATCGATACTCCGACAAGTGTGCGGCCGGGGCGTGCGGTAAATCCCATCGACGCTTCGATCTGCGGTATCACCTTGTCTTGCAGCCGGCTGAGAAATTCAGGAGCAAGCCCCTTGAAGTCAGGGCAACCGCGTGGCACACCTTTTGCAGGCCAGGGACTAAGTGCGTCCTGCCAATCTATGCCGGTGATCACAACGATACTCGTGCCATATCTTTCGGTTGCGGGGCCGATCCAGTCTGAAAGAATATCCATCGGATAGAGTATGTAGGCTACTCTGTTCCTGCCGTCTGCCCGGCTGCAAAGACAATGCAGATTATCGATATCAAATTTCCGTACCATAGTATTTCATCATATCGGGCATCTCGACGAAACCCGATGACAAATATAACGATTTTCCTTCAGACGTTGTTTCGAGGTAGATCTTGGCGCAGTCTCTTTTGAGAGCCTCGTCAATCAGTCGTCTGACTATCTGACCGGCGATGCCGCGGTTGCGGAATGGCTCGCGCACATAGATATTCATCAGATAGGCGCAGCGTCCTGTCGGATTATCGGGCGACGGCAGCTCGTCGGTGAAACAGGCTGCACCGCATGCGCAGTCCTCACCGTCGATGTCGGCCACGAGTGCCAGATGCGATCCGTCGGCGATATGGCTGCGGTAATACTGTCGTGTGGCGACGAGCATGCGCGGATGCGGCTCGATGCCGAATACGTTGCGTATCACTTCGGCACGCCAGTGCATCAGGGTAGGGATGGCTGTGACCTGACGTATTGACACCATCACACGCCTCCCTCCTTCATCACCACCGGCAGGGCGCCGACATCGACCTTGCCGCGGCGCGTGAGCGGTATTTCTTTTACTCTGACAAAAAACTCCGGAATCATGAAATCGGTGAGCTGTTCTGACAGCCATTGCCTGATGTCGTGCAGACGACAGCCCTCGGCCGGTATCAGATAGGCCACAAGGTAGTGCAGGCCGTTGTCGTCGACAAATGCCCGCACGATGCCTCTCTCGACGCATGGGCATGAGTTGAGTACGTTCTCCACTTCTTCGGGCTCGACACGTTTGCCGAGTATCATCACCTGATCATCGCGGCGACGCAAAAAGGCTATATCGCCGTCGGGCAGCTCATAGCCGAGGTCTCCGCTGCGATACATGCGCCGGCCGTCGGGCAGGGTGACAAAATTTTTCTGCTCGGGCGGATTGCCCAGATAGCCGCGGCTGACGCCTTCGCCCATGATGCATATTTCGCCTGTGGTGCCTTGCGGCACCTCGTCGAGCTTGTCGTCGAGTATTCTCACCTCGACGCCCTTTACGGCCTTGCCCACCGGATAGGTGCCGTCGTCGAGCGGCAGGATATTGTCGACTCTATGATAATTGCTGCAGACGGTCGTCTCAGACGGGCCATAGGTGTTGTATATCCTCACCCCCTTGTCGCGCAGATTCGATATGTAGCCGGCGCGTATCACATCGCCACCGCTGATAATAAGCGATACAGACTTCGGTATCCTGTCGAGTTTGTTCATCTCGGCGAGCAGATACGGGAATCCGTCGATAATTGTCACGCCGTGCCGCTCGACAAAGCGCATCAGCCCCTTGACCGAGCCTTTGCTGACGCCGGTCGGCGGGATGCATATTGCCGCGCCGTTGAGCAGGGTCGTAAAGACTTCCTCGACAAATATGTCGAACGTGCAGACCGAGTATTGCAGCATCACGTCGCCGGGGCCGGTATGAAACTCGGCTTCGAAAGCCTCTGCATAGTTGACCACCGAGTGGTTCTCGACCATTACCCCTTTGGGCCTGCCCGATGTGCCCGACGTATAGAGCACGTATGCCACACCGTCGGGTCTCGAGCGGTCGTCGAGTCGCCGGTCTGTCGGCCTGAGCCGACGGCAATAGTTGTCGGTTATAATCAGGCCGACGCCGGCAGTCTGCATCATGTAGTCAATGCGCTCCTGTGGCAGAGAGGGCTCGGCCGGGACGTATGCCGCCCCGCTCTTCAGCACGGCGAGCATGGCCGCTATCTGTTCGGCCCCGTGGTTCATCACGATGCCGACAAAGTCAGGGGCTTCGTCGTAGAATCGCGCGAGGATTGAGTCTGCCATCTCGTCGAGCTGGGCATAGCTCAGAGTGCGGTCGTCTTCGATGATCGCGCGCTCGCCGGGATGTCTCGCGACCATTTCGTGGAATCGTGAGTATATCGTATTCTTATCCATATGCAGTCAGTGTTGCTGAATAAAAACGACCGGGCGCTATGTCTTGTTCGGTCGGCCGGCGATAAGCCCGGCCTTGTCACACGGTTTCGTCCGACCTATAGACCGGTCGTCCGTTCCGTCTCTCGCGCAGAGGTCAGACAAAGCTGAGGGGGCGTGCGTTGCCGTCACCGTTGATGATGGTGCGCACGATGCGGTGGGTGAGTGGGCGGCCGATGAGGGGCGTCCAGCCACAGCGACTGATGACGTCGGCATCGGTGATTATGTGCGGCGTGTCAAGACGCTCGACGATGACGAGGTCGGCGTAATGCCCGGGGCGCAGGCGCCCGCGGCGATCGATGCCGAACAGGTCGGCCGGACCGATTGCCATGCGGCGCACGACCAGGGTGGGATCGTCGTAAAGGTCGAGCATGACCGGCAGCGAGAACTGTACGAGCGGGGCACCCGAGACGGCGGTGAAAACATCGCCGGCTTTCTCTGACAGCAGGTGAGGGGCGTGGTCGGTGGCTACGATGTCGAGGCGTCCGTCGCGCAGAGCCGAGCGCAGTGCGTCGCGGTCGGCGGCGCTCTTGACGGCGGGATTCATCTTGATGCGCGAGCCGAGCCGGGCATAGTCGTCGGAGCAGTTGAGCAGATGGTGGGGCGATACCTCGGCTGTTATCTGCTTGCCGACAGGGGTGTCGGCCGGATCGAAGAGCGAACATTCATCGCGTGTTGTGACGTGGGCCACATGCAGCCGTGTGCCGTAGCGTGCGGCCAGTGTCATGGCGCACTCGGTGGCGGCGACGCATGCGCGGTTGTCGCGCAGCCGGGTGTGCCACATCATGTCGCCGGGGTCGTCAATGGGGCGTGCGGCGGCTGTGTTTGCGTCGATGATATCCTGGGCCTCGGCGTGTACGACCACGCGGGCCGGCTGGTCGGCGAATACGGCGCTCAGCTCGCGTTCGGAGTCGAGCAGCATGTTGCCTGTCGACGAGCCCATGAATACCTTGACGGCAGGCACAGCCGTGAGGTCGAGCTTCTGGAGCTCGGCGAGATTGTCGGCTGTGGCGCCGACCATGAATGCATAGTTGGCGGCCGATACCTCGGCGGCGCGGCTCATTTTGGCCTGCCAGTCGGCAATGGTGACTGTGGCAGGCCGTGTGTTGGGCATGTCGATGTATGATGTGACGCCGCCTGCGACGGCGGCACGGCTCTCGCCTGCGATATCGGCCTTGTGGGTCATGCCGGGCTCGCGGAAGTGTACGTGGCAGTCGATCGTACCGGGCATGAGCATCGCGCCGCGTGCATCGACGGTCTCGCCGGCCCGGTCGATGATGTCGGCCGGGACGTCGCCGTCGCCCAGGGCTGCGATCAACTCGCCGTCGGTGAGCAGCCATCCCCGGCGTGGCTCACGCTCGCCGTCGACTATCAGGGCATTGTGTATGAGGATGCTCATCGTGCCGAGTAGTCGGGAAATTTCTTGAAGAGGCTGTTCCACTTGAGGCGTATGACACCGAAGACAGCCTCGCCGAATATGCCTGAGTTCATCTTTGATGTGCCGAGCACGCGGTTGACAAAGATGATCGGTACCTCGACGACCTTGAAGCCGTATTTGTAGGCTGTGAATTTCATCTCGATCTGGAATGCATATCCCTTGAATTTGATCTCGTCGAGAGGGAGCGCCTCGAGGACCCGTCGGCGATAGCAGACAAAGCCTGCGGTGGTGTCGTGGATTGGCATGCCGGTGACGATACGCACGTATTTTGACGCGTAGAAAGACATGAGCACGCGTCCCATCGGCCAGTTGACCACGTTGACGCCTGTGACGTAGCGCGAGCCGATGGCCACATCGGCGCCGTCGATAGCGGTGGCCTGATAGAGCTTGAGCAGATCTTTGGGGTCGTGCGAGAAATCGGCATCCATCTCGCATATTATCTCATAGCCTTGTCGGAGAGCCCATTTGAATCCGGTGATATATGCCGTGCCGAGGCCGAGTTTGCCCGACCGCTCTATGATGTTGACACGACCGGGGTTGGCCGCGATCTTGTCTTTGACAATGGCGGCTGTGCCGTCGGGCGAGTTGTCGTCGATGACGAGTATGTCGAAGTCGCGCGGGAGGGCCAGCACGGCGTCGATTATAGCAGCGGCATTTTCGCGCTCGTTGTACATCGGGATGATTACAACGGCGTCGCTTTTGCGGGATGATTCGCTCATATTTCTGATATTTTGGGCAAAAATACAATTTTAAGTTGAAAGTAAAAAACAGTGTGCCTAAAATTGCGATTATCGCGTCACCGTCGCTTACCAGTATGAGGGGTGGAAGTATGCGGGATCGATGGGCGGTGAGGGCCGGTTGCGGTCGGCGACGTATATTGCGATAGCGCGTGACATGAGGATGTCGTCGTGACAGCCGGGTTTGGCCGAGCAGGTGCCGTCGGGGAGTGTCTCGTAGGTGAGGAGCTCGTCGCAGGCCATGTTGTCGCGTTCGACGTAGGCGCCGCGCCGCACAGCTGAGATCAGA
This sequence comes from Bacteroidales bacterium, assembly GCA_030524765.1. GTDB lineage: Bacteria > Bacteroidota > Bacteroidia > Bacteroidales > Muribaculaceae > CAG-873. Next base: position 18,191 of record JAUNGA010000006.1, read on the forward strand.
CCTGAGATGACCATCTCTTTTGTGCGTCGGTTGGTGTGGAATCCGGGTCTTGACGGCTCTCCGTCGCTGCCGGGCCGGTAGTAGAGATTGGGATAGGTGTCGGCGAGGCGGTCGAGGATGTAGGCGCCGTGGCCCGAGCCGGTGGTCTCGAGGGTATTGCTCTCGATGGCGAGCAGGGCGTTACCGTACCATGCGGCGATCTCGGCGGCATGATCGGCGAGCAGGTCGTGGTCAGTGTGTCCGCGCCATTGTGCGACGACCTCGGGGCGGACGGTGTCGTTGCGCAGGACGGTGATGACCGACCAGTCGGCCTTGGCCGAGCGGCCACCGATGTCGACCGCGACGATATAGTCCCGGCCGTCGGCAGGTTTCTGCCAGAGAAGCATGGGACCGAGCGGATCATCGGCCCAGCGGCCATCGTTGCCGAGGTCGCCGCGTCGGCCGTCGATGCAGTCGAGCCGCAGCCGGTCGACAGCGCTACGGTCGAACACGCCGCACGATGTGGCGGCGAATGCCTCGGAGTCGGTGGTCGGGAACTCGGCCATCATCTTCTCGTGCGAAGCGTATTCGCGGGACTTGCACCGATACCACCATATCTGGTCGAGGGCGAGCCTGAGGTCGTGCCACATCCACAGTTCGTAGTCGGTGAGCGAAGCGGCCAGTCCGACCGGATCGTCGGGCTCAAGACGGTAGATCTCGATTTCGTACCACGGCACAAAGACGGCATGTTTGTCGCCATGACCGTCGCGACAGCGCATCCACTCGGAGTGGAAGAAGTTGCCGACGCCGTTTGCGGTCGATTCCATGACGACAAGGGTGTCGGGTAGCAGAGCGATCGATCCGCAGATCGCGCGGATGACGTCGTCGGGCGAGTGGGTGGGCGTGGCGCGCCAGAATGCCGTCTCGGACAGGTGTGCCATGGCAAAGTCGGCGCCGCGCACGGCATCCTGGTTCTCGATCGATGAAACGGTGACGCGGCAACCGCGCCCTGCGATCTCGCGAACATTGGTCGACCGCTCGTAGGGACGGAAGCGCAACGGCCCGTCATCGTCGCGCAGGTCGTCGGGGTAATTTTCGAGCAGCTTGGCATACATGCCGCGTATGCCCGAAGATGTGTCCTTGACCTGTGAGCATATGATCGAGTGCCAGTTGCGGCAGTGGACAAGCTGTATCCATGCCATGTAGACCTGTACGAGTGTAGATCCGCCCCACTGACGGGCTTTCAGCATGATCATGCGCATGGGGCGTCCGGCCCGCCGGTCGGCCTCGAGGATGGCTGCGACACGTCGCTGGGGTTCATTCAGGACGAGACGCACATCGGTGCCGAGGGTCTTGTGCTTGACGGTGACGGCCGTGGCGCACCAGTATTCGAAATCGTGTCGCACACGTAATCGGCGCCAGGCCGCCGGACTGGCGAGGACAGAGGGGTATAGCGGGTCGTCGACCATCTGACGCGGTACGTAGGCCCGGGGCATATCGGGCAGGGGTGTGGCTACCCCGACGCGGCCAGGATCGGCCGAGTCGCCAACGACGGGGTTGTAACCGACGGGCCGGGCACAGCGGCGCCGTCGATCCTCGTCGATGATCTGTTGGGGTGTGAGTCGGGGATAGATCATAATTGTCGGAGATCGGCATAAGAGATATTGAAATCAGGCGAAACGGAACCCTGCAGGGTGAGGGCTATCATGCCCGCGCCCGGCAGCAGGCGCAGGTTGGCGGCAAGGGGTGCGGTGACCGGTCCGTCGACAGAATAAATCAACGAGGCTCCGGGCTCGTCGTCGCGCATCCAACGTCGCCGCAGACTGACATGCAGGCTGACAGATCTGCCGCTCATGCCCAGCTCGAGCCGGCCCATGCACGAGCATCGCGCGACAGCAGGCAGCATGCCCTGCCAGCATATGTCGGTGGCCAACGCGCACGATCGGTTGGAGATGTCGTAGACGGTGTCGGCCGATGCCGGCCATATGCCGTCGGCGGTGACAAGCAGACGGTCGGGGTCGAGAGCAAGGGGCAGGGCGTAGCGCCCGTTGTCGCGCCCGGGACACAGCACCTCGACACAATCGGCGCCGGGCGACAGCAGCCACAGCTCGTGGCGCCTGCTATCCCATATCAGTGCCCGGGCATCGCCACGGCGGTCGAAGGTCTTTACGCGTGATCCCGAGATGCATACGATGTCGTGGCCGACGAGGGCCATGACGCCGAGAGGTGTCTCGACGGCGCAATGTGGCGAGTCGGCCTGTCTGCTGTCGAGAAGACTGACAGAAATGGCAGAGCGGTCGGCATTCAGGCTGACAGAGAATATGCCTGACGAACCGAGGGCGTAGAACCGGACGCGCCCGAAATCCCAGCTCGACTGGCCGAAACGTGCCGGCAGAAATCTGTGCAGCCGTCCGAAACCATGCAATGCAATGGCCGAGATGTCAAAGGGGGTGTCATAGGCTGCCGCCGCTATGTGATCGGGAAAGTCGCATAGGGCGGCTGCCCGGTCGGGCGGTGTATATGCATCGGCTACCGGCAGAATGAAGGGCCTGCGCCCGGGGGCGACATAGACCGACCGAGATCGGGACGGGTCGCAGTCGGGGTAGTATGTTCCGGCGCGAGGACTGTCACCGTCGACTTGTAGCCCTATGGTGATCGAGTGAACATCGGGCGAGGGGTAGGAGAGCATTGGTGCAAAAGTGGCCGGGGCGCGGTCGGCGCCCGATGAGTGCCGCACGAGGGTGGTGCCGTCGGTAAATGTCACCTGCAGGTATCCTTGCCAGGGCTTGTCGAGGACGGTAGCGGCGAGCGAACGCAGATCGCATCCGTCAAACCGTCTCGAACGCAGTCCGCCGAGCAGGACTGCCCCTGCCGATGTCTCGACGATGTCGGGCAGACACAGATGTGGCGGAGTGAGCAGTGTGAGAGATGCCGAACGTACGGGCAGATCGGCTGTGAGGACTTTCTCAAGCGCCTGAAAGTCGACAGCAGCGTTGACATAAGCGGCGACCGGCTCGGCGACCGATACGGTGCGGTCGTCGGTAAACGGCTGACCTATAGTCGCGATTACGCGGCCTTTGCCCTGGTCGAGTGCGGCGGCGAGACGTTGCACGGCGATGTTGCCGGCGGGACCTCCGAGGGTCGAGTCGATTCCGTCGTGAAAGCGGGCCGAGATGAGTGTGTCGGGTTTTGAACGCGGGCGAATGACAATGCCGATGTCGTCGTCGAACGGGTTGATGTTTGAGAGCTGAGGCGACACGACGAGATCGGCCGATGTTATATGGCTCATGGCCGAGTCGGCGACAAGGTCGACGGCGATGCGGTAGGATGGCTGCTCGATGGTGCGGCCGAGCAGAGTGGTGCCGTCGTCAGAGCTGAAATCGATGGTGGGGTCAAAGTCCTTGCCCTCGGGATGGACAAGCAGCACCGGCTCGCTGCAGAAGGCTACCTTGCCGTCGGCGGTCTTGAATTGCAGTCTTGCTACGACCGGCTGTATGAATCGACCGGCTGCGATCGACTGCCGGTATAGGTTGCTGTAGGCCGTGCGCATGTAGATGTGCAGGTTGCGACGGTCGCTGTCGAGTATGTCGTCAGATGCCTGGTATTGCCATTTGAGACGGTGGGCGCCGAGGGTGACGGCTACGGTGGGGGCAGCGACGGCCCTGATGCCGACAGCGGCCAGCGGGCGGTGGGCGGCGCTGACTGTGAGTGTGCCTGCCTCAGTCAGTATGGCTGTGTAGCGGTCGGTGTCGGCGACGATCTCGACACGGCGTCCCATAGAATGGAATGCGCGAGGTGCCGACGGCAGTGTGAGCTGCGATGTGACGATGCCGCGTGATACGAGTCCGATTATCCGATCTTTAGCCACAATGATGCGGTAGCCTCCATCGCGCGAATCGATTGTGGCCACGGGTTTCCAGCCACCGCTGATGAGAGGTGCTGGCAGTTCGACAGGAACGAGAGTGTCGGGTGCCTGAAGAGACGGGCACAGACCCCGGCATATACCGGGGGAGCCGGATGATGTGATTTTGATCTGCATAATATACACTTTGAGATTTTCCTGCAAAGGTAGGGCTGATACGTGGCGGATTGCCATGTTTTGGTCGAAGCGACCAAAAGTTGTGAATTTCATCGGATTGTGTCGTTGCCGGGCAGCCTTTAGAGCCCGGCGTTTGCAATTGTAAATCGTGAGTGTGGCGCGATCTGGCGTGACAGGGGTGAAAAGGCGGGTGTTAATAACTTTTTTATATTTTAAGGTGATTTTTTGCTGTTTTCATTTGTAAACTGCTGCTAAAAATTCATAATTTTGCAGATAATGATGTCGGGACCGGCCGGTTGTGGCCTGTGCCGATACGTATAATATTGCCAACACCCAATGAATCAGGAGGTTTATCATATACCGGCACTATTGCCGCAGGCTATGGACGCGCTGGATGTGCGCCGCGACGGGACGTATGTCGACGCGACGTACGGTGGCGGCGGCCATTCGCGTGCGATTGTGGAACGTCTGGGTCCCGACGGACACCTGTACGGCTTTGACCAGGACGAGGATGCTGTCAAGGGGGCTATTGATGACCCGCGGTTTACGATGGTATATGGAAACTTCAGGTTTCTTGAGAATTTCCTGCGTTTTTATGAGGTCGAGGGTGTTGACGGTATATTGGCCGATTTGGGAGTGTCGTTTCATCATTTTGATGACGCCGAGCGCGGATTCTCGTTCAGGGCCGATGCGGCGCTTGATATGCGCATGAACCGTCACGGACGCCTGACTGCCCGCGATGTGGTGAATGATTACAGCGAGGAGCGTCTGGCCGATATACTGCACCTGTATGGCGAGCTGCCCAAGGCGCGCCGCATAGCGGCTGCCATCGTCAAGGCCCGCCAGCAGGGAGGTGTCGACACGGTCAACCGTCTGCTCGAGGTGGTGAATCCGCTGATCGACAAACGCCGCGAGAAAAAAGAGCTGGCGTGTATATTCCAGGCCCTGCGCATCGAGGTCAACGGCGAGCTCGATGCCCTGCGCGAGTTTCTTGACCAGACGCTGCATGTGCTCAAGCCCGGAGGCCGTCTGGCAATCATGACCTACCACTCGCTCGAAGACCGGCTGGTCAAAAATTTCATGCGCAGCGGCAATGTCGAGGGCCATGTCGAGAAAGACATCTACGGTCGCGCCGATGTGCCTCTCAAGCTGCTGACCTCAAAGCCTGTCGTGGCCGACGAGGCCGAGGTCGAGGCCAATCCCCGCAGCCGGAGCGCCAAACTGCGCGTGGCCGTGAAACTGTGAACAAAGAATAGCAAGAACAAGATAAATCAATCTCCTCAACGAATGAAAAAGCCTGACATCAAAGAATTTGCCTCGAAATATATGGTCGAGGGCGTGTCGAGCAAGTTTTTTTACAAGCATTTTGCCACGGTTGTGTCTGTGGTGATCTTCGCGCTGGTATATATCTCGCTGCGTTTTGACTGCGTTACGTCGATGGAGAGCGTGGCCGCCCTGCGTCGCCAGCTCGAGATCACTCGTACCGAGACCCAGCGCGAGCGGTCGATGTATATGTCGGCCACGTGCGAGTCGTCGATGCAGCAGATGGTCGATACGCTCGGCCTGGGGCTGACCGTGCAGGAGCGTCCACCCTTTAGCCTGGAGTATGATCATGAGCTGGATTGATTTTTTCACTAAAAAGAAGGCATCGGGTGCGGCGCAACAGCAGAAGACGCGGCGCCGTTATATCTATGGCCGATTCCTGCTGATATCGACAGTGATACTGGTCGTGGCCGGCCTGTGTGTGGTGTTTCTGCTCAATACGACCGTCGTACATGCCGACGAGTGGAACGCCAAGGGTGACCGCACGATGGCACAGACCCGCGAGATCGAACCTCTGCGCGGCGAGATACTGGCAAGCGACGGCTCGATACTCGCCACCAATCTGCACTACTATAACGTGCGCATCGACTATCGCGCCTCGCGCATCAACGAGCTGCGCTATCTCGAGAGCATCGACTCGCTTGCCGACACTCTTGCAAGATATTACCCCCAGCGCAGCCGCGCCGAATGGTATGAGGTGCTGCACAAGCCGATGGAGATGCCCAAGAAAGACCGCTCGCGGTCGTATCTGCTGCTCAAGCATATACCGTTTGACGAGATGCAGCGGGTGAAACAATTCCCTTACTTCCGCCGATGGAAGAATCCCAACCGCACGGGATTCACCAGCGAGCGCGTGCTGCTGCGCCGCTATCCTTACGGCGAGATGGCGCGTCTGAGCATCGGCCGTGTTGGACAGACCACCGAAAACCCTCAGGTGCGCGGTATCTCCGGCCTCGAGCAGGCTCTCGACTCGATGCTCTACGGTGAGCCGGGTGAGGCCAAAAAGGTGCTCTTTACCCGCGGCACGGCCTACTGGACCACCCGTCCGGCGGTCAACGGCACAACTCTGACCACCACCATTGATGTGACACTGCAGGACCTGCTCGAGCACGAGCTTGGCCAAATGCTGGTCGACTGCAAGGCCGAGTGGGGCAGCGCGATGATCATGGAGGTCGCGACGGGCGATATCAAGGCCATCTCAAATCTCGACCGCGACACAGTGGGCGGCCACGGCGGGTATATCGAGTCAATGAACCATATCGTGCAGGCCTATGAGCCCGGTTCGGTGATCAAGATCATCTCGATGCTTGCCGCGCTCGAAGACGGATATGTCAACCTAAACCAGACCTATCCGATCGGTCACTCATATGCATACGCAGGGGGCAAACCAATACGCGATACACACTCGCCGGCATATCTGCCCGTGAGCCGTTTTATCGAATACTCGTCGAATATCGGCATGACCAAGCTGATCGCTCCGCATTATGACGGCAATCTGAACGGATTCCGTGAGCGCCTGCGCGAGCTGGGTTTTTTCGACCGGTTCAACACCGGCATGGCACGCGAACGTCCGCCCTACTATCCGACGCTCGATGTCAAGGCCGGTGGCCGTGTGTCGCTGTCGCGCATGATATTCGGCTATGCGACGCAGGTGCCGCCGTTATATACCTGTGCGGTGTACAACGCTATCGCCAACAACGGCAAGTTTGTGCGGCCGCGTCTGGTCAAGGCGATGCGTCTGGCCGACGGCACCGACTCGGTGATACCGGTGAGCTATGTGCGCGACAGTATCTGCAGCAGCAAGAACGCCCGCATCCTGCGCGAGATGATGCATGAGGTGGTGTGGGGCGAGGGCGGCACCGCCAAGGGCCTGCGCAATCCCATCGTCGAGATCGCCGGCAAGACGGGCACGGCGGGTATCGCCCTGGAACGTCCGCGCGACAAAGACGGCAAACTGATACTGACATCGATACCATTCAAGGGCGGATACCGCGAGGGCAAGCACAACCGTGTGGCTTTCTGCGGATTCTTCCCCTATGAGAATCCCAAATATACCTGCATCGTGGTGATCAGCGACCCGCAGGGCCCCTACGGCCCGGCGGCCACGAGCGGCACTGTGCTGCGCAATGTGGCGCTGAAGATGTATTCGCGCGGCATGCTGGGCAACCACTCGGACTATGCCGCAGAGCCTGTGACGGGGACTATGCCGACGCTCTACGGCACTTATCGCAGTGACCGCAGCAGTCTGCTGCACCGCGATCTGAAACTGACCCGCGCGGGCATACTGCAGACGGCACTGCGCTCAAAGCGCCAGCCGTCGACGGTGCCCGACGTGACCGGTCTGGGCATACGCGAGGCGCTGGTGATACTCGAGGAGGCGGCCCTGAAGGTGCATTTCACCGGCACGGGCTATGTGACCTCGATGGTGCCCGAGGGCGGCACAAAGGTGGTGCCGGGCACAAGGATAAGGGTGACTCTGAGCCAGAACTAAGAAAAATAATGACAGCAACAATACGATATAATGACTGACAACATATACAATCACAGATTAGCGGTACTGGCCGAGGCGGCCGGGGCACTCGAGGTGTCGGGCGCCCGCGCCGACGAGACGCCGGCCACGTCGCTGACGGCCGATTCGCGTCAGGTGACGCCCGGCGGCATGTTCGTGGCCGTGCGCGGCGTGCATGTCGACGGACATAAGTTTATAGCCGCAGCCGTGGCCGCCGGAGCGCGCGCCGTGGTGTGCGAGGATGTGCCCGATGATGCGTCGGCCGATGTGAGCTGGATACGGGTGGCTGACGCGTCGGTGGCTCTGGGTCTGCTGGCGTCGCAGTGGCATGGAAATCCAAGCCGGCGTCTTACACTCGTGGGTGTGACAGGAACGAACGGCAAGACAACCATAGCCACGCTGCTCTATGAGATGGCGCGCCTGACGGGCCACAAGGCCGGTCTGCTGTCGACTGTCGTAAACAAGATAGATGACACCGAGGTGCCGTCGACCCACACGACACCCGATCCGCTCGAGCTGAACGCCCTGCTGGCGCGTATGGTCGATGCGGGATGCGAGTTTGCCGCGATGGAGGTGAGCAGCCATGCAGCCGCGCAGCACCGGATCGCCGGTCTCGACTTTGACGGCGGCATATTCACCAATCTGACCCGCGACCATCTCGACTATCATGGCACATTTGCCAATTATCTGCAGGCCAAGCAGTCGTTTTTTGACTCGCTCAAACCCGAGGCATTCGCGCTGACCAATCTCGACGACCGCAACGGCGAGATCATGCTGCAGAATACCCGCGCACGGCGCCACACCTACTCGCTGCGGTCGGATGCCGATTTCAGAGGCCGCGTGATCGAAGACCGGCTCGACGGCATGCTGCTGAGCCTTAACGGCGTAGAGGTAGAGACGATGTTTGCCGGCCGGTTTAATGCAGCAAATTTGACGGCTGTCTACGGGGCGACAATACTGTTGGGCGTCGAACGCATGGAGGCCCTGACCGCGATGAGCCGTCTGGTGCCCGTGTCGGGCCGATTCCAGCCGGTGGTATCGGCTGACGGCGTGACGGCCATCATCGACTATGCACATACGCCGGACGCGCTGGTCAATGTGCTCGATACGGTCAACGAGGTCAAGCGGCCCGGTTCGCGCGTGATCACGATCTGTGGCGCGGGCGGCGACCGCGACCGCGGCAAACGCCCGATCATGGCCGCCGAGGCCGCCCGCCGCAGCTGGCGCGTGATACTGACATCGGATAATCCGCGCAGCGAAGACCCTGCGTCGATCATCGCCGAGATGCGCACCGGCCTCGACGAGGACGGCCAGGCCCGCACACTGGGCATAGTGGACCGCCGCGAGGCTATCAGGTGTGCGTCGTGGCTGGCCGCTCCGGGCGATGTGATCATGGTGGCCGGAAAGGGTCATGAGACCTATCAGATCGTGGGCGACCGGACGCTGCATTTCGATGACCACGAGGAAGTGGCCGCGGCGTTTGACGAGAGAAAAGGTCTGCGTTGAAGTAAGGATGATAAATCATAGTTTAAAGTTTAGTATATTAATATAGATGTTTTACTATCTGTTTGAGCTGCTGCAGGGGGCGGGTGTGCCCGGCTCGCGACTGATGACGTATATCACGTTTCGGTCGGGCGCGGCGTTTGTGCTGGCGATGCTGATCGCAATCTTTGTCGGCCGTCGTATCATCGACCGTCTGCAGAAGATGCAGGTCGGCGAGATAATCCGTAATCTCGATCTCGAGGGTCAGACTAAAAAGACGGGAACGCCCACGATGGGCGGTGTGATCATCATTATCTCGATCGTGCTGCCGTGTCTGCTGATCGGCAATCTGTGCAATATCTATATGCTGCTGATGCTGTTCGCGACGCTGTGGCTGGGAACGCTCGGTTTTCTTGACGATTACAAGAAGCTCACAAAACACAACAAAGACGGCATCAAGGGACTATACAAGATTGTCGGTCAGGTCAGTATCGCCGTGATACTGGCCTGCACAATGTATCTCAATCCTGATATGGTGATCGTGCAGAACCGCGAGGTGATCGACGATTCGACCAACCGAGTCGAGCAGGTGGTCTATGCCGACAATGTGACGCATAGCCCTGAGACTACGCTGCCGTTTGTCAAAAACAATAATTTCAACTATTCATGGCTGACGTCATGGATGGGCGACAGTGCCGGCGAAATCGGCGGCTGGGTGATGTTTCTGCTCATTGTGGTCTTTCTGGTGACGGCGACGTCAAATGGCGCCAATCTCAACGACGGACTCGACGGCATGACCTCGGGCCTGTCGGCCATAGCTGGCGTGGCGCTCGCGATAATGGCCTATCTTGGAGGCAATGTGGTCTACTCGTCCTACCTTAATATAATGTATATACCGCAGAGCGAGGAACTGGTGGTGTACATGGCGGCGTTTGTCGGCGCACTGGTGGGCTTCCTGTGGTATAACGCATATCCGGCGCAGGTATTCATGGGCGACACGGGCTCGCTGACGCTCGGCGGAATTATTGCGGTATTCGCAATCCTGATACACAAAGAGCTGTTGCTGCCGATACTGTGCGCTCTCTTCTATATCGAGGATCTGTCGGTGGCCCTGCAGGTGCTTTATTTCAAGCGGACGGGCGGCAAACGCATCTTCAAGATGGCGCCGTTGCACCACCATTTCCAGAAAGCGGGCAATGCCGGCATCGAGGCCCTGATACAGAAGCCGATACAGCCTATTCCCGAGGCCAAAATCACTACACGGTTCTGGATCATCGGCATAATCTTGGCAGTAGTAACATTCGTGACACTAAAAATACGATAAACATGCAGCAGAAAAGACTTGTGGTGCTTGGCGGCGGCGAGAGCGGCACCGGAGCGGCAATATTGGCCAAAGACAAGGGATTTGATGTATTCCTGAGCGATATGGGCGGTCTGAGCGACCATTATCGCGGAGTGCTTGAGCGCGAGGGTATCGCCTTTGAGGAGGGCCGTCATACGCCCGAACTGATACTGAACGCCGACGAGGTGGTCAAAAGCCCGGGCATACCCGAGAACGCGCCGATGATCAAGGCGCTGCGCGAGCAGGCTACGCCTGTGATCAGCGAGATCGAATTCGCCGGCCGATATACCGACGCCAAGATGGTGTGCATCACCGGCAGCAACGGCAAGACAACCACCTCATCGCTGATATATCATATACTGCGCCGTGCCGGCATAGATGCCGGTCTGGCCGGGAACATCGGCAACAGCCTGGCCCTGCAGGTGGCGCGCGACCCGCATCCGGTGTATGTGATCGAGCTGAGCAGTTTCCAGCTCGACAATATGTATGATTTCAAGGCAAATATCGCTGTGCTGCTCAATATCACGCCTGATCATCTCGACCGGTACGACTATAAGATGCAGAATTATGTGAACGCAAAATTCCGCATACTGCAGAATCTTACCGCCGACGACGCTTTTGTCTACTGGCAGGACGATCCCGTCGTGACCGAGCAGCTGCGCCATGTCGTGACCGAGGCCGCGATGTATGGTTTTGCCGAGTATCAGGAGGAGAACAGCGCCGCATATATCGATGCCGAAGACAATATGATCATCAACACGCCCGGTACGTCGCTGTCGATGCCACGCGCCGATCTGGCCCTGCACGGGCTGCACAATGTCTACAATTCGATGGCTGCCGGCATAAGCGCCGGTCTGCTCAACATACGCCGCGAAGACATACGCGCCGCGCTGAGCGACTTTGCAGGCGTAGAGCACCGGCTTGAGCCTGTGGAGACAATCGACGGCGTGGAGTGGATCAACGACTCAAAGGCCACGAATGTCAACTCGTGCTGGTATGCCCTGCAGTCGATGACGCGCCCGACGGTGCTGATACTCGGCGGCAAGGACAAGGGTAACGATTACAGCGAGATATTGCCGCTGGTGCGCGAGAAGGTCAAGGCGATTGTGGCCATGGGCAAGGACAACGCCAAGATTGTCGAATATTTCGGTGCCAACACAGATCTCGATGTGATAGACACGCATTCGCTCGACGATGCGGTGGCCGAGTGCGCCCGACTGGCTGTGGCCGGCGATACGGTGCTGCTGTCGCCGTGCTGTGCGAGCTTCGATCTGTTCAAGTCGTATGAAGACCGCGGCCGTCAGTTCAAAGACCGCGTAAGAGCGATTAAAAAGTAAAAAAGATTAATATCTCCCACACAATACTCTCAACGAAAAATGGCAGAAACTCTCTCCGGCGGTGACAACGAAATCAAGGAAGGCCGCCGTACCGACCATTATATCTGGGGCTCGTACATAGCCCTGCTGATAATCTCGATAATCGAACTGTTCAGCGCCTCGTCGCAGGAAGTCAGCGTCGACAACATCTATGGCCCGATTATGCGCCACGGCATGTTTCTGGCGGCAGGGCTGCTGCTGATGCTGTTGGTGCAGCGCATGCACTTCAAGCGCATTTACTTCCTGATACCGGCCTATGTGCTGATGTCGCTGGCTATGATGGCGCTTGTATTGGCCGTGGGTGTCAATATCAACGGCGCCCGGCGCGGATTGCAGGTAGCCGGCATAATGCTGCTGCCCGCCGAGTTTCTCAAGCTGGCCGTGGCGCTCGGCATAGCGTGGATACTGAGCCGCAGCCAGATAAAGGGCCGGCGCGATGTGACCACCGGTGGCGTGGTGGCCTGCACTCTGCTGGTGCTCGTAAGCTCGGCGATGCTCTTTAGCCACGGCCTGACCAATACCCTGCTGCTGATGGGCATCTCGATAGCGATGATGCTCGTGGGCGGTGTGAGCTGGCGCAAGTTGGGCTATGTGGGGCTTGTGTATGTGGTGATAGGCAGTGGCGCCATGATCTACAAGGCAGTGGCGCACAAAGACGCAGGCCCGACCCCCGAAGATTATGCTTTGGCCGAGATCAACCATTCTGAAGAGGTGGTGTCGAGCTCAAAAGGCAATCGCTTTGGCACGTGGGAGGAGCGCATACGCCGACATCTGCGTCTCAACAAGTCGGCCGATCCTATAACCGACGAGAACAAACAAGAGCAGCTGAGCTATATAGCACAGGCCCACGGCGGACTGACGGGCGTGGGCATCGGCCGCTCGCGCGAGACGGCACGTCTGCCCCTGGCTTTCTCAGACTATATCTATGCGATTGTGGTCGAGGAGCTCGGTGCAGTGGTGGCGATATTCGTGCTGGCGCTGTATCTGTTTCTGTTAGGCCGGGCGGGCAGGCTGGCAATGGTGTTCAAGAGCACTCTGCCATGTCTGCTGGTGATAGGCTGTGCGCTGGTCATATGCATACAGGCTTTGTTCCATATATGTATAGTGGTGGGCGTCTTTCCGGTGTCGGGTCAGCCGTTGCCGCTGATATCCAAGGGCGGCACGTCGATCATAGCGACATCACTGGCTCTGGGCGTGATGCTGTCGGCATCGCGTTGGGCCGCACGTACGACAGACGGCGAGGATACCTATCGCCGCGAGCTGAGCACATTGCCCGAGAGCGCGGCTACTGTCAATCCGTCACAAATCTGATAGTAATATGTCAAAACTCAATAGAATACTGATAAGCGGCGGCGGTACGGGAGGCCATATCTTCCCGGCGCTGTCGATCGCCGCGGCTATCCGTCGCCGCAACCCCGAGGCAGAGATCCTCTTTGTTGGCGCGCAGGGCCGTATGGAGATGGAGCGTGTGCCTGCGGCGGGATATGAAATCGTGGGCTTGCCCGTGGCCGGTTTTGATCGCAAACGTCCCTGGCGCAACATCGGAGTGCTGATCAAGCTGTGGCGCAGCATGCGTCGCGCCCGCAGGATCGTGCGCGATTTCAAACCTCAGCTGGCTATAGGTGTGGGCGGATATGCGTCGGGCCCGACGCTCAAGGCCGCACAGCGCGCCGGTGTGCCGACACTGCTGCAAGAGCAGAATTCGTATGCCGGCGTGACCAACAAACTGCTGGCCAAGCGCGCAGGCCGCATCTGCACGGCCTATGAAGGTATGGAGCGCTTTTTCCCTGCCGAAAGCATTACGCTGACGGGCAATCCGGTGCGTCCGGCGCTGCTCAATGTCACCATGTCGCAGGCCGAAGCCAAAAGGTCGTTGGGATTTGATGCCCCCCGTCCGCTGGTGCTGGTGGTGGGCGGCAGTCTGGGAGCCCGCACAATCAACGAGAGCATGGCGGCCGGCCTCGACAGTCTGCTCGACGGCACCACACAGGTGATGTGGCAGACGGGCCGCAGCGGCGAGCAGACGGGCAAGGATGCTGTCAAAGGCCGTAAGGACGTCAAAGCCACACCGTTCATATCTGATATGGCTACGGCCTACCGTGCCGCCGATCTGGTGGTGAGCCGGGCCGGAGCCGGTACCATCAGCGAACTGCAGTTGCTGGGCAAACCGGTGGTGCTGGTGCCGTCGCCCAACGTTGCCGAAGACCATCAGCGCAAAAACGCCCTGGCGCTCGTCGAGCACGGCGCGGCCGAGATGATAGCCGATGCCGATGCCCGCGAGCAACTGGTGCCCGCTGTCAAACGCCTGATTGGTGACGCAGATGCGCGCCATCGTCTGAGCGAGAATATATTGAAGATGGCTCTGCCCGATGCCGACGAGAAAATTGTCGACGCGGCCGAACAGTTGATCAACGAATGAATGATACGATGAAACGTGTATATTTTGTAGGCGCGGGCGGCATAGGCATGGCCGCGCTTGAGCGATATTTTCTGTCACGCGGGATGAGTGTGGCCGGCTATGACCGCACCGAGACCGCACTGACCCGCGAGCTTGAGAGCGAGGGCGTCAGAATCAGCTATACCGACAGTGTCGATGACGCCGTGCCCGAGGAGTTCCGCACGCCATCGCCCGACACCCTGGTTGTCTATACACCGGCGGTGCCGGCCGACAGCGAGGTGATGACCTTCTTCCGTGACGGCGGATTCGAGCTCGTGAAGAGAGCCAGGGCGCTGGGGCATATCACAGAGGGCTCAAAGGCGATCTGCTTTGCCGGTACACACGGCAAGACCACGACATCGTCGATGGCAGCCCATGTGCTGCACACCGCCCCGATAGGCTGCAATGCCTTTTTAGGCGGCATTCTGCTCAAATACAACAGCAATCTGATGCTGAGCGCCACATCGCCCTATACCGTTGTCGAGGCCGACGAGTATGACCGCTCGTTCCATCAGCTGCGTCCCTATATAGCTGTCATCACAGCCACCGATCCCGACCACCTCGATATCTACGGTACCGAGGAGGCCTATCTCGAGTCGTTTGCGCATTTTACCGAACTGATACGTCCCGACGGCATTCTGGTGGTGCACGAGGGCCTCAAGCTGCGTCCGCGTCCTGCCGATGGCGTACGGGTCTATACATATTCACGCGATAAGGGCGATTTCCATGCTGCTAATATCCGCCGCGGCGATGGCCGTATCACTTTTGACCTGGTGTGGCCCGGTGGTGTGATAGCCGATATCGATCTGGGCGTGCCCGTCGACATCAACATCGACAATGCCATAGCGGCACTGGCCGGCACACTGCTGACCGGTGAGGTCGATCCCGCGACAGCCCGCCGTGCCATAGCTACCTATCCGGGTGTAGAGCGGCGCTTCCAGGTGCATCTGCGTCAACCCGGGCCGCACGGCAAGGTGGTGATCGACGACTATGCCCATCATCCCGACGAGCTGGCCAGCAGCATCGCGTCGGTGCGCGCCCTCTATCCTGACCGGCACCTTACCGTGGCATTCCAGCCGCATCTCTATACCCGCACGCGCGATTTCGCCCCCGAATTCGCACGCGCTCTGTCGCAGGCCGACGCCGTGGTGTTGCTCGATATCTATCCCGCCCGCGAGCAGCCCATCGCCGGCGTGACCTCGCAAATCATCTTCGACCGCATAACCGTGGCCGACAAAGTGATGATTTGCAAGCAAGATTTTGTAAATACGATGAAAAATCGTAACTTTGACATCTTATTGACCGCAGGTGCGGGCGACATGTCATTCATGGTGCCGGCGCTCTGCGCGGCTGTCGAGACATCGGGAGCCGGTCAAACGGTATAATAAACAATAAAAACAGGAATCACCGTATAATGATCAACCGATATCCCATACTGGCCTGCGTGCTGGCATTGTTGCTGGTCGGCTATCTTTGTTTCGCCCTGCCGGCGACAGCGACGATGGCAAGCAACGATACGTTTGCGACGTGCCGCATCAGCGTGGCCGATTCTCTCCACACGGGATTCGTGACCCCGCTCGAGGTGTCGCAAGAGTGCGGCGACATCATGCAGTGGATCACCTCACGCCGCCGGGGCGAGGTCAGTCTCAACGATCTCGAGCAGAAGCTGCGTGCGTGTGACAAGATAGAGCATGTCAACGTGTTCGTGCTCAACAACGGGGCTCTGGCAATCGACGTCGTGCCGATGGTGCCGGTGGCACGCGTGTTTGACGGCCCGACGTCATACTATATCAACGCCGGTGGCAAACGCATCTCGGCTGATCCGCGTTTTCATGTCGATGTGCCGGTGGTCGTGGGGCATTTCACCGATGAACGTCCGGCCACACGTCTGTTGCCGATGCTCGACTATATAGCCTCGCGGCCCGAACTCGACGCGTTGGTGTCGACTGTCAAGCAAGATTCAAACGGCGACATCATCGTGGTTCCGACAATCCGCGGCCACGTCATCAACATGGGCGATACCACCCGTGTCGCCGACAAATTTGCCCGGGTGCGCACGTTCTACCGCCGGGTACTGCCTGTGCGTGGCTGGGAGACTTACGACACACTCTCGGTCAAATGGCGCGGTCAGGTCGTGGCCACCAGGCGCGACAAGGCTCTGGCCAACACCAGTCTCAACTCGGTTGTCGAGGAATATGACGACATCGACGACCATGATACCATGATTTCTCCCCTACATACCGCAAAAGCCGATTCAGTAAAATAATCCTAAGCTATGGAACCCAAATATGTCGCAGCCATCGAGATTGGCAGCTCAAAAATAAAAGGAATAGTGGCGTCGGTCGACGCCACGGCCGGCATCACGGTGCTCGCCGTCGAGGAGTCGCCGACGGCCGACAGCGTGCGCTACGGGCGTGTGCAGAATGCCCGCGAGGTAGGCTCGCTTGTCGATGATATAATACGCCGTCTCGAGAACAATCCCTTGCTGGGGCAGCGGCCACTGACAGCAGTCTTTGTCGCCAACGGCGGACGCTCGCTGTCATCATCGGCCGCCGAGGCCACCGTGCGACAGGGCGCCGATGCCGAGGTGACCGCACAGACTCTCGAACGGCTGCACAAGGAGGCACGATACAATCTGGCCACCGACCGCGACGTGCTGGCCATAGCGCCCCGCCGCTACTATGCCGACAATACCGAGGTCAAGAAGATCGTCGGATCGTTTGGCAACGTTATCCGCGGCGAGTTTACTTTTATTACCGCCTCGCCCGAGAACAAGCGTAATCTCGATCGCGTCGAGATCAGCTCGCACGGCGAGCGCATCGGCCGCGAATATATAACGCGCCTGTTGGCTCAGACCGAGATGGCTCTCACCGATTCAGACCGTCAGCTGGGCTGTGTCTATGTCGATTTCGGTGCCGAGACCACGACTGTGGCCGTATTCCGCGACGGCGCCCTGCAGATGGCACGCACGCTGCCGATGGGCTCGTCAAACATCACCCGCGACCTCTGCGTGGGCCTGAGCATGACCGAGGATACCGCCGAGCACCTCAAATGTACAAAGGGTCAGGCAATGGCCGACCGCATCAATATCGAGGCGCCCGATGCCGAGACACGCGAGATCATCAACTTTGTGTCGGCACGCGCAGGCGAGATTATCGCCAATATCAACCATACGGTGAGCGAGGCCGGCTTCAAGGCCGCCGATCTGCCTGCCGGCATCGTGATCTCGGGAGGCGGATCGAGGCTGAAAGGGTTCAATGATATGCTTGAGCAGCAGACCCGGATGAAAGTGCGTTCTGCGGCTGTCGACCGCAGCATACGGGTGCAGATGCCGCATGTCAATGGCGCCGACCATTTCGATGTTATCGCTCTGGTAAAATACGCGGCCGCCCACAGCGACATGACCTGTCTGGGCGAGGCTCCGGTCGCGGCGCCTCAGACCTCGGCGGCCGGGCGTACGGCTGCCGTTGCCGCAGAGACAGTCGCCGACCCGGCGCCTGCCCGTGTGGGTCAGACAGGACGTCGCTCGATATCAGAGAACGATCCCGGCCTGCTCAAAGACGATCTTGACGAGCCTCTCGACCAGCCCGACAACATCAATGGCGATGACGATCCGTATTCAGACGATCTGCCTTCGCAGGGCAAGACACCCAACGACACCCGCCGCCGACTGCTCGATAAATTTAAAAACTGGTTTACACAGCCCGCCGATGACGACGTCGATGTAGACTAAACGCCTCTGATACACTCTAAAATAACGAAGATTATGGCTCCCGAAGATTCTCAATATCTCGATAAATACAACACACCGGCCGAAAATCAGGCCGATACCAACCGTATCATTGTGGTGGGCGTCGGTGGAGGCGGCAACAATGCCGTCGACCACATGTTCCGTCAGAATGTCGACCATGTGTCGTTTGTGGTGGTCAATACCGACCGGCAGGCGCTGTTGAGCTCGGCTGTGCCCAACAAGCTGCTCATAGGCCCGACAACGACCCGGGGACGCGGCGCCGGCAACAAACCTGAGCGAGCACGCGAGGCCGCCGAGGAAAGCTCGGCCGACATCGAGTCGCTCTTCAACGACGAGACCGATATGGTGTTTGTCACCGCCGGCATGGGTGGCGGCACCGGCACCGGTGCGGCCCCTGTCGTGGCACGTATAGCCAAAGAGCGCGGCCTGCTGACCATCGGCATCGTCACGATACCGTTCCTCTTTGAGGGTATGCGCAAGATACAGAAGGCCATCAGCGGCGCCGACGAGATGAGCAAATATGTCGATGCGATGATGATTGTCAACAACGAGCGTCTGGTCGAGATATATCCCGACTTCGAGTTTGAGACGGCTTTTGCCAAGGCCGACGATATCCTGTCGACCGCGGCGAGCTCGATTGCCGAGATCGTGACCCGCCAGGGTTATATCAATCTCGACTTCAACGACGTCGACACCACGCTGCGCGAGGGCGGCACTGCCATTATCGCCGTGGGCTACGGCGAGGGCGAAGGCCGCGTCACCAAAGCCATACAGGACGCTCTGCACTCGCCGCTGCTCAAACATACCGACGTGCTCACATCAAAGCGTATCCTCTTCAACCTTTATTATTCGCGTGACGCCGAGGTCAAATTCAAGGCGTCAGAGGCCAAAGAGCTCAACGACTTTATCAACCGCGTCGAAGACGAGGTCGACGTCATCTGGGGTATCACCTACGACGAGTCGCTGGGCGACAAGGTCAAATTCACCATCCTTGCATCGGGTTTTGACGTGACCGTCAACGAGAACAAGGGTCAGGTGATACACGTAGACACGCCTGTGCTGCCGGGTGCCGACGCTCCGATCGACCGCGACCGTATTGGCAATATCTACGGCAAAGAGACTGTCGAGAAAATCATCATTTCCAAAGAGACGCAGAACTATATACTGCTGTCGGGCGACAGCATGGATGACGATGCCGAGATCGAGCGGTTTGAGAAGACTCCTACCTTTGCCCGCGACAAACGCCTCGCCACGCCACAGACGCCATCGGCGCCATCGGCGTCGTCGCCTCAGACATCCTCGTCGCCGACCTCTGACGGTACGATGGATATAATTTTTGGCGAAGATGATTAAAATCTCATATTAGACGGGCCTCGAGTCCGTCTTTTTTGCCCGTCGGCTTGTTTAATAGGCATACACAACAAAAATGACGATGAAGAAAAAACTTGTCATATCGACCGGCGCGGGTATCAGCGCCGAGAGCGGCATCCGCACATTTCGCGATGCCGACGGTCTGTGGGAGAATTATCCCGTGATGGACGTGGCCTCGGCCGACGGCTATCGCCGCGATCCGGCATTGGTGCATCAGTTCTATAACGAGCGCCGGCATCAGTTGGTCGACGCCAGGCCCAATGCGGCCCATCTCGGGCTGGTAGAACTTGAGAAAGACTACGACGTGTATGTGATCACACAGAATGTCGACGATCTGCACGAACGGGCCGGATCGAAGAATGTGTTGCACCTGCACGGCGAATTGATGAAAGTGCGTGCCGTCGATGACGACAGCAAAGTCTACCGTCTGTCGCCTGACGCGCTCGACACCACGCCTGAAACGGTCATAGACGGCCATCATGTGCGCCCGCACATCGTATTCTTTCAGGAGGCCGTGCCGATGTTCGAGCCTGCGACAGAGCTTGCAGCCGAGGCCGACATCTTTGTGATCATCGGCACATCGCTGGTGGTATATCCGGCAGCCGCGCTGCTACACTATGTGCGTCGCGGTGTGCCTGTCTACTATATCGACCCCAATCCGGCAGCTGTGCCGGCCGGTGTAAGAGTGATCAAGGCGCCGGCCACCGAGGGCGTCGCCATCCTTGCACGCGAGCTGAAAAACAATATATAACAAAACTCTCTCTAACATAAAACATTATGGAATCAACACGTCAAGCAAAAATATCGCGGCTGCTGCAAAAAGAGCTTAGCGAGATATTCCGTCAGCAGACGGCCAAAACCCATGGAACAATTGTGTCGGTGAGCACGGTGCGCGTGTCGCCCGATCTGTCGGTCGCCAAAGCCTATCTGTCGATTTTCCCGTCAGACAAGTCTCAGGAAGTGCTCGACTCTATCGTCGCATCGGCCAAGACCATACGCTATGAGCTGGCCCAACGGGTGCGTTTCACGCTGCGCAAGACACCCGAGCTGCAATTTTATCTCGATGACTCGCTCGACTATCTCGAAAGAATCGACGACCTGCTCAAATAAGCGGTAAGTCTCCACACTCACATTATGCTCTCGCTGAGAATCGCCGCGCGATATCTGCTGTCGCGCAAGTCGCACGCCGCCGTCAATGTGATTTCGGTCATATCGGTGGCCGGTGTCGCCGTCGCCACTGCCGCAATAGTGGTGGTGCTGTCGGTGTTCAACGGGTTTGCCGATCTGGCGGCGTCGCATCTGTCGCTTGTCGACCCCGATCTGATGGTGACCCCTGCCGCGGGCAAGACCATAGCGCAGGCCGATTCGCTGGCAGCCTCGATCGAGGGCATTGACGGGGTCACGGCGGCGATGCCCTCGCTCACAGAGCGTGGTCTGCTGGTCGACGACTCACGTCAGGTGGCTGTGGTATTCAAAGGCGTGACGCCACGCTACAGCCGCATCATCGACACTGGCGCCATCATGGCCGCGGGAGCATTTGAGAGTGATACCACTGGCTACGGCGAGGCTCCGGCACAGCTTGCCGTCGGTGTGTCGTCGCGTCTGGGACTGCGTCCCGGTCTGAGTCGTCCCGAGCTGTATGTGCCGCGCCGCACCGGCCGCATCAATCCGGCAAATCCGGCCGGCGCTTTCCGCTCGCAGACGCTGGCTGTGACAGGCATAGTGCAGATCGATCAGATGGAATATGACGCTGACCATATGCTCGTGCCGCTGGCCGATGCCCGTGCCATGCTCGACTATTATGACGGTGAGGCTACGGCGATCGAGGTGGCTGTGGCCGACAAGGCCGATGCCGGCAGAGTGAAACACGCGCTGCAGCATACGTTGGGCGACGGTTTTGTCGTGGCCGACCGTGTCGAGCAGCATGCCGAGTCATACCGCATGATTGCCATAGAGAAATGGGTGACATTCGTGATGCTCGCGTTTATATTGGTCATAGCGGCATTCAACATCATATCGACACTGTCGCTGATGGTGATCGAGAAGCGCGACAATATGGCTACACTGCGTTTTATGGGTGCTACACGCGGTATGGTGCGTAGGGTATTCATGCTGCAGGGTGCGATGATTACCGCCGCAGGTGGTCTGGCGGGATGTGTGCTCGGGCTCGGACTGGCGCTCGCACAGCAATACGGGCGTTTTATACGTCTTGGAGGCGATCCGTCGCAAATGACCATCGATGTGTATCCCGTGCGTGTCGAGGCGACAGATATTCTCGCCGTTATGCTCATAATCGCTGTCGTGGCGGCCATCACGTCGCTGGTGACAAGGATATTCACCAGACATATATGATATTTTTCGACTAACTTATTAAATTAACTCAAGATTATGCAGACTGTAATGTACACAGATACAATTTTCGGACCGATACATTCGCGCCGCCTTGGCGCATCGCTTGGTGTGAACCTTATGCCTCGCGACGGCAAGGTGTGTACGTTTGACTGTCTGTATTGCGAGGCGGGATATAACGCGCAGGGAGCGGGCAAGTCGGGTCTGCCGTCACGCGCCGAGGTGGCGCGGCTGCTCGAACAGCGACTGGCAGAACTGAGAGCCGCAGGCGCGCCTGTCGATGCGATCACATTCTCGGGTAACGGCGAGCCTACGCTGCATCCTGATTTCGCAGGAGTGATTGACGATACCCTTGCGTTGCGTGATAAATATTACCCCGGGGCAAAGGTGAGCGTGCTGTCAAACTCAACCATGCTCGACCGTCCCGCAGTAGTCGAGGCGTTGCGGCGGGTCGACAACCCCATACTCAAACTCGACAGTACCGATGACGAGACCATACGCCTGCTCGACCGTCCGACACAGCCGTCGTTCACGGCCGACAGTGTGATCGGCCGTCTTGCCGGTTTCGGACCGAAATCTATTGTGCAGACGATGATTACACGGGGTACCCACGGCGGCAGCATCGTAGATAATTCTGTCAAGACCGAGATCGACGGTCTGATCGAGGCCTACCGACGCATCAATCCCGGCAAGATAATGCTCTACACCGTCGACCGTCCGACACCCGAGGCGAGCCTGCAGCGTGTGTCACGTGCCGAGCTCGATGCCATCGCTGACCGTATAACCGCCGAGACGGGTATTCAGGTCGAGGTCGCAGGCTGATAATCCTGATAGCCACAGACATCGGGCATGCGTGCCGACACCGGGAGAAAAGCCTTTTTATATAATAAATTTTGTTAATATGTTGTTTTGGCCAAAATACTTGTCTTTTTGGCAAATGTTGTGCGGGGTAAAAGTTGTAACTTTGCAGCGGTAAAAAAGAACCGGAAAGAAATCAATCCAAGAGTTTTAATATATGAAATGTAAGAAGATTACAATTGCGTGTCTGACATTGGCATCAGTGACAGTGGCAGGCTCGCTGGGATCTTGCTCGAAGCAGGACGGTGCCCAGGGTGCCGGCCAGCAGGCTCCCACGCTGCAAGTCATGACCGTTGAGCCTACGACGTCTGAGCTCAACAAGTCGTATCCCGCGCTGTTGCGCGGCAAGACCGACATCGCTATCCGTCCGCAGGTGACGGGCTTTATCACCAAGGTACATGTCGACGAAGGTCAGCATGTGCGCAAGGGTCAGGTGCTTTTCACACTCGACCAGGTGCAGTATCAGGCAGCTGTCGACCAGGCGGCCGCCTCGGTCAACGCGGCCAAGACCGCGGTGACCACCGCTCAGATAACAGCCGACAACAAGCGTCGTCTGCTCGACAAGAACATTATCAGTGAATATGATTGGCAGATCGCTGACAATCAGCTGCAGGCCGCCAAGGCACAGCTGAGCCAGGCCCAGGCTGCCCTTACATCGGCCCGTAAGAATCTGGCCTATACCGTAGTGACTGCTCCGAGCGACGGTGTGGTAGGCTCTATCCCCAACCGCGAGGGCTCGCTGGCTTCGCCATCATCGGCGCAGCCTCTGACCACTGTCAGCGACAACAGCGAGGTTTACGCATATTTCTCGCTGACCGAGAAAGACATACTCGAGATGACCGATAACGGCACCCGCAAGCTTGATGCAGCCGTGAACTCTATGCCTGCCGTGCGTCTGACTTTGGCCGACGGTACCGTATATCCCATCGAGGGCAGAGTGGCCACCGTATCGGGTGTGATCGACAGCTCGACCGGCTCGGCATCGGTGCGTGCTCTCTTTGCCAATCCCTCGGGCATGCTGCGCAGTGGCAACACCGGCCAGGTTGCCATCCCTGTAAACGCCGAGGCCGCCATCGTAGTGCCCCAGAAGGCGACTTACGAGGTGCAGGATCTCAAATATGTGTTTACTCTCAACGATTCAAACAAGACTGTCGCTACCCCCATCCAGGTTCTGCCCCAGAACGACGGAAAAAATTATGTTGTCACCTCGGGCCTCAAGGCCGGTGACCGTGTGGTAGTAGAGGGTGTCGGAACAGCTGTGCGCGCCGACATGACCATCAATCCGGCTCCCGTGGCCGCCAAGGGCGAGGCCGCGCAGGCCGGTGCAGCCCGGCAATAAGCATGCCGCCAAGTGATTGGCGGTTAAAAACCTCAAAAATCGTAAAAAATGAAACTTGATACATTTATAAACCGGCCGGTGCTGTCGACGGTAATCTCGATCTTTATCGTGCTGCTGGGTCTGCTGGGCCTCGTGTCGCTGCCCATCACGCAGTATCCCGACATCGCGCCGCCGACAATCCAGGTATCGACCACATACAACGGCGCCAACGCGCAGGCCGTGCTCAACTCGGTGATACAACCTCTCGAGGAGTCTATCAACGGTGCCGAGGGCATGCAGTATATCACCTCTACCGCTACAAATACCGGTTCGGCGACCATCACAGTGACTTTTGAGCAGGGCTTTGACCCCGATATGGCCGCTGTCGATGTGCAGAACCGTGTGGCAAAGGCCGCCAACCTGTTGCCCGCCGAGGTAAACCAGGTGGGTGTGCAGACACAGAAACGCCAGACCTCGATGCTCGTCGGTGTGGCTCTGATTGACACTACGGGCCAATATAGCGAGGAATTCCTCGACAACTATATGAAGATCAACGTCGTGCCTGTGCTGCAGCGTGTGTCGGGCGTGGGCGACGTCATGAGCTTCGGCGCTGACTATTCGATGCGTATCTGGCTCAAGCCCGAGGTCATGGCACAGTACAACCTTATGCCTACCGACGTATCGGCCGCCCTGGCCGAGCAGAACGTCGAGGCCGCTCCGGGCTCGTTTGGCGAGCAGGGCGACCAGTCGTTCCAGTATATCATGCGTTACCGCGGCCGTCTGACCACGCCAGAGCAGTTTGGCGACATCGTCGTGCGCGCCAATGCCAATGGCGAGGTGCTGTATCTCAAAGACGTGGCCGACATCGAGCTCGGCCGTGTGACATACGGTTTCCACAACAAGGCCAACGGCCATCCCTCGTCAATGGCGATGGTATTCCAGACCGCCGGCTCAAACGCTACCCAGATCATCAACGATGTGCTGGCGCAGGTCGACGAAATGAAGAAAGACCTGCCCAAAGGACTCGAATTTGATATCCCGATGAACAACAACGAATTCCTCTATGCGTCGATCCACAATGTGATCCGTACGCTGATCGAGGCTTTCGTGCTGGTGTTCCTCGTGACATATGTCTTCCTGCAGGACTTCCGCTCGACTATCATCCCGGCCATCGCCATCCCTGTGGCCTTGATCGGTACATTCTTCATGCTTAATCTGATCGGATTCTCGATCAACCTTATCACCCTGTCGGCTCTCGTGCTTGCGATCGCGATTGTGGTCGATGATGCCATTGTGGTGGTCGAGGCCGTGCATGCCAAGCTCGACCAGGGCTATAAGTCGGCCCGGCGTGCGTCGATCGACGCCATGGACGAGATCGCCGGCGCACTTGTGTCAATCACGCTTGTGATGATGCTGGTGTTCATCCCGGTATCGTTCATGCCCGGTACGGCAGGTGTGTTCTATCAGCAGTTCGGTCTGACGATGGCCATCGCCATCGGTTTCTCGGCCGTCAACGCTCTGACGCTGTCACCGGCGCTGTGCGCGGTGTTCCTCAAGCCTCACAATAGCGAGGATACGCTTGGCGAGCGCATGGGCAAAGCCTACAGCGCGGCCGGTGAGATGGCCAAACAGCGCATCAAGCGCAGCTTCGGTCTCAACTTCCCGCCGCTGGTGACATTGCTGCTGCTTGTCGGCACTATCGTATTCATGATTCTCGACTGGTTCTCGTTTGAGAATGTCGTCGAGAGCCTTATCGCAGTGGTCGTTGCCGTACTGGCCGTCATGGGCCTCTTCGGCAAGCGTTTCCACCGCGCGTTCGAGAAAGGCTATAACGCTCTGCTCGGCAAATATAAGGGTGGTGTGTCGTGGTTCGCACGTCACAAGATCACATCGTTTGCCACTGTGCTTGTGGCTGTGGCCGTGCTCGTGTGGCTGATGGCCCGCACCCCGAGCGCCATGGTGCCCAACGAAGACACCGGCTTTATGTTCGGTATGGTCGATATGCCTGCCGGCACATCGCAGGAGCGCACCACCGAGGTGCTCAACGAACTTGAGGAGATCGTGATGTCGATTCCGGCCGTGCGTCTGTGCGAGACCATCAACGGCTACTCGTTCCTCGCCGGTCAGGGCGCCACCTACGGCACCCTGCTCATCAAGCTCAAAAACTGGGATGAGCGTGGCAAGGGCGAGAGTGTCGACGATGTGATACAGCAACTTTACATGATGTCGTCAAAGATCAAGGACGGCCGCGTCGTCTTCTTCGCTCCGCCTATGATCACCGGCTACTCGGTGACCAACGGCTTCGAGCTCAAGATGCAGGACAAGACCGGTGGCGACATCAACCAGTTCTTTGCCGTGACGCAGGCTTTCCTCGGCCAGCTGATGCAGCAGCCCGAGATACAGACAGCCTACACGACATTCAACCCCACTTTCCCGCAGTATATGATCGACATCGATGCCGCCAAGTGTAAGCAGGCAGGCATCAGTCCGCAGACGATCCTTACCACCCTGCAGGGCTACTATGGCGGTATGTATGTGTCAAACTTCAACCGATTCGGTAAGATCTACCGTGTGATGATGCAGGCCAATCCCGAAAGCCGCGTCAGCCCCGAGACACTCAAGAATGTCAAGGTGCGCAACGGATCAGACATGGCTCCGATCGACAACTTTGTCAAGCTTACCCGTATATACGGTCCTGACCTGCTCAACCGATTCAATCTGTTCAACTCGATCTCGGTCAACGGTAGCCCGGCTCCCGGCTATTCGTCGGGTGATGCCATCGCCGCCATCGAGCGTGTGGCCGCACAGTCGTTGCCCCAGGGCTACGGTTTCGAGTATGCCGGTATGACACGCGAGGAGGCCGGCTCGTCGAGCGGTAGCTCAACGGCCGTGATCTTCGGTCTGTGTCTGCTGTTCGTCTACCTGTTGCTGTCGGCACAGTATGAGAGCTACCTGCTGCCCTGGTCAGTGATTCTGTCGATTCCGTTCGGCCTTATGGGCGCGTTTATCTTTGCCGACATCGCCGGTATCTCGAATAATATCTATCTGCAGATCGCACTGATCATGCTTATCGGTCTTCTGGCCAAGAATGCGATCCTTATCGTCGAGTTTGCGCTTGACCGCCGCAAGACCGGTATGAGCGTGTTCAACGCCGCCGTGGCAGGCGCCGCAGCCCGTCTGCGCCCGATCCTTATGACCTCGCTGGCCATGGTCATCGGCCTGCTGCCTATGATGCTCTCGAGCGGCGTAGGCGCCAACGGCAACCGTGCCCTCGGCACCGGCTCGGTGGGCGGTATGTTGATCGGCATGATACTGCAGATCTTTATCGTGCCCGCACTGTTCTGCGTCTTCCAGCTCATCCAGGAGAAGATCACCCCGATCAAGTGGGAGAACGAAGAGAAGGGCGGTACCATTGAGAGCGAAATCGAGCAATACTCGCGATAAACCAGTAAAAACAATGAAGATGAACAATATAATTAAAGTGGCCGTAATCATGCTCGCCGGCGCGAGCATGACCGGCTGCCACATCTACAAGAGCTACGAGACACCGACCTCGACACCGCTCACCAAGGCCTATGCCGAGGCTCTCGAGCAACCGGTCGATTCGACCGAATTCGGCAACCTGCCCTGGCAAGACGTGTTCACTGATCCGATCCTCGTCGACCTGATCAACCGTGCTCTCGAGGCCAACACCAACCTGCGCAACGCTCAGCTCAATGTCGAGACTGCCCGCGCTCAGCTGCTTGGTGCCAAACTGAGCTATCTGCCTTCGCTGGCTCTCGCGCCCAACGGTGCCGGAGCGAAATATGCCGACAATCCGTTCTCGTGGACATATCAGTTGCCCGCACAGGTCTCGTGGGAAATCGATATTTTCGGCAAACTGCTCAACTCAAAACGCAATGCCCAGGCCGCCGTGCTGCAGAGCGAAGCCTATGCACAAGCTGTGCGCTCGCAGATCATATCGGCCGTCGCCACTACATATTATAGTCTGGCGGCTGTCAAGGCACAGCTCGAGCTGTCGCGCAACACTTCCGAGCTATGGAAGTCGACCGTGCAGACCATGCGCGATCTCAAGCTCTCGGGTGGTGTGACCGAGGCCGCTGTGATGCAGAGCGAGGCCAACTATTACAGTATCCTGGCCAACATCACTGATCTTGAGGCTTCGGTTGACCGGCTCAACAACACCATGTCGTTGCTGCTCAATACCATGCCCCAGGAGTGGACCGTCAATCCCATCGCGGCCCTTGAGGCTCCGGCCGTGGCCCGCAATGGAGTGGAGATGCGTCTGCTGGCCTCACGTCCCGACGTAGCTGCAGCCGAGCAGTCGCTCGCCATGGCATATTATGCGACTAACTCGGCCCGCGCGGCGTTCTACCCCGGCCTTACCATTACGGCCAACGGTGGATTCACCAACCTGCTGGGCTCGTTCGTCTCAAATCCCGGCGACTGGTTTGTGCAACTGGCAGGCTCGCTCGTGGCTCCGCTCTTCTCGCGTGGCCGTAATATCGCCACCCTCAAGGCATCGAAGGCCCAGCAGCAGGTTGCGATGAACAACTTCGAGTACACTCTGCTCAATGCCGCGGCCGAGGTGAGCGACGCCTTGACTGTATATCAGAAGAGCATCATCAAGGCCGAGTTGCTCGACAAGCAGGTCGAAGATCTGGCCAAGGCCGTCGACATGACGCAGGATCTGCTGCTCTACTCGACAGGCTCGACCAATTATCTTGAGGTGCTGACCGCACAACAGAGCCTGCTTGGCGCCCAGATCTCGCTGATAGCATGCCGTCAGGCCCGCGACATGGCTGTGATCAATCTCTATCAGGCCGTAGGCGGTGGCAGATAAGGCCGTCTGACCAAAGACTGAAATACGGGAGTTGAGAATTGAAAGTTTTTTATCCTGGCTTTTGATTTTCAACTCTCTTTTTTGTTATTTACAAAAATAAGGTTTATTTTTGCATAAACATCTACTAATACCTAATCTGAAAAACTATGATAAGTCCGTTGGCACACGTCGATCCGTCGGCGAAACTCGGCAAGGATGTCACCGTGCATGCTTTTGCCTATATTGACAAGGATGTCGTCATCGGCGACAACTGTGAGATTATGCCTTATGCCTCGATCATGAAAGGAACGCGCATGGGCAATAATAATAAAGTCTATCAAGGTGCCATCGTCAGCGCCGATCCTCAGGATTTCCGCTGGAAAGGTCAGGACACCTATTGCTATATCGGCGACGACAATGTCATACGCGAGCACGTGATAATCAACCGTGGCATCGAGGCCGACGGCGGCACACGCATCGACAACGGCTGTTTTGTGATGGCCGACTCGCACATCGGTCACGACAGTCATATCAAGGATCATTGCGTGCTGGGCAACGGCGTCACCATAGCCGGAGGCGTTGAGGTCGACCACGGCTCGATATTGTCGTCAAACGTCATATTGCACGAGGGCGTGCGCGTCGGCTGCCTGGCGCTGGTCAAGGGCGGTTGCCGCATCAGCTCTAATGTGCCGCCTTACACCATCATCGCCCATAACCCGGCCACATACTATGGCGTCAACTCTATCATTCTGAGCAAATACACAGATATGAGCGATGCCCAGGTCGACGACATCGCCAAGGCATACCGCCATATCTATCAGTCGTCGACATCATTGTTCAACGCATTGCGCCGCATTGAGGCCGATATAGACCAGTCTGAGGTGCGCGACGAAATCCTTGCCTTTATCCGCGACAACAACCTGCGCATCGTCGGCAACCGTTCTGACATCGATTGAGGCAGGTTCTCATACCCATCAGGCCGACCGGCAACGATCACAGCGTTGCCGGTCGGCTGTTATTTTACATTTTGCTAAGAGCCCGTTCCCCAATTTTTGTTAACGTCGGGGTCGCATATCTCGGAGTGATTTTTGAATTGTGACGACGGAGCGTAGCCGACGCTACGCGACTGAGGAACAAATCGAAAAGCGCCCGAGAGATGCGATACAAAGCTATTTTTCTCACTAAAGACAATATTCATTACAGTAATGGAGCGTATCCGCCGGTTTGCAAAACCTTGGTCAACAGTCCCGGAATCAAGACAATCAAGGGCTATATGGGTTGTCGTGAACCGCCGGTCGGGCTTCTGAAAGAGCCCCTTGGCGTAAATTCATACTATAAAAATCAAATTCTGGCACTTCGGAGTCTATACCGATTCAACGACGGTGGGTAGTGGAGCGCACATTTGTATGGCTCGAACATTTCAGACGTTTATGTCGAGATTATGAGCACCTGATCCTCACAGCTTCAGGTATGGCTCGGGTTGCCTGCCCAAGGTTTATGTGTCGATTCTGTCAATAATATCCTTGCCCAATCAGACACGTTTCTTCCAACATATATATTTATAAGTCGGAACTGTACAAAAAATACCATCGCCTCGGCCGCTCGCCGCACATCTTTGTCCGCTTGTTTCGGTCACAATGGAGCCCCATTGCTCCCGAAACCGCGCGAACAAATCTGCACAGTGATCGGCCGCCCCGGCGTCAACAAAAATTGGGGAACGGGCTCTAACATTTTTATGTAAAAATTGCATTTGGGAATGCGATTTTGCTAATTTTGATTATCTTTGCACAAGCTAACGTTTCTATCCAAAATCTCTCATTATTAACAGCAAATCGCTTATGTTAAAACAACTGTTACTCTCGGCGGCTGTGACGGCTCTGGGCCCGACGGCTGTGTCGGCAGCAGACACCGATCTGTTTTTTACCGACTTCGCTACCCAATCGGAGTTATACGACAATTTTAAAATTATTGATGTCAACGACGACGGCAATACCTGGCGCTGGTATGGCGGCGATATTTTTGTGCACAGCAACGACGGCGGCCGCATCTCGACCGACGACTGGCTCATCTCGCCGGCACTTGAGCTCGAGGCCGGCAAGACATATGCGCTGTCGTTCTATATGTGGACCGAAAACAAATATGCCGAGTCGGTCGAGATATTCTTCGGCACCGCTCCTACTATCGAGGCGATGACCGAGACATTGCTGCCCAAGACCGAATTCCTTATCAAAAAAGCCGATCGCGAGCTCACTGTGCTCAACATCACCCCTGCAAAGAGCGGCACCTACTATGTGGGCTGGCACGGCTGCAGCGCTCCCAACCGCCACAATCTGCATCTTGATGATATCCGCGTGGCGGCGGGCGAGAAGGTCAGCGCTCCCATGGCTATGGCCGACTTCAAGGCTGTGGCCGACCGCACAGGTCTCTCCAAGGCTGTGCTCGAGGGTACCATGCCCGTAAAGGCATTTGACGGTTCGGCTCTTACCGGCAAACTTGATGTCGAGCTTACACGCGACGGCAAAGCCCTCACCACTGTCAAAGGCCTCGCACCGGGCGCACGGCTGTCTTTTACCGACGATGGGCTCGCTACGGGCGAACACGAGTGGACGGCAATCGTAATCGGCCGGGACGGCCGGTCAAATGCATCGACGTCGCACGATTACGTCGGCCCGTCGGCTCCGCTACGGCCTGCCGAGGTGTCGATGGTCGAGACTTCGACCACCGGCCGTGTCAATATCTCATGGACGCCCGTCTTATATGACGAGAAGGGCAAACAGCTTGCCGACGGCATGATCACATATACTGTCGTCGAAGACGAGCATGTGATGGCCGAGGGGCTCACCAAGACTAACTTTACCTCTCAGATACGCCGTGCTACCGACCCGCAGGAGTTTATCTCGGTCGGTGTCTACGCAATGACCGCCGCCGGCGAGAGCGACCTGACCGAGTCGGCACTTGTGCCGGTGGGCCGTGCATATGCGTTGCCATGGGTAGAGTCGTTTGCCAATGCCGAGAACGAGAACAGTGTATGGGCCATTCAGAATCTGCGTGGCAGCGGTTACGGCCAGTGGAAAGGCGTTATGGACTCGGCCGGCATTCCTTCGCAGGACGGCGATAACGGCCTCGTGGCCGCGTTTACACCCTATGAGGGCGACTGCACACGACTGATCAGCGGCAAGATAGATCTCAAGGGTGCCGATGCTCCGGTGCTGCAGGCCTACTATTACAATATCGAGGGCGGCACAAACACCGTCGAACTGCAGGTACGCGAGTTCGGCAAGGCCGATTTCGAGACTGTGGCCCGTCACACCAACGACGGATCTGAGAGCTGGACACGCATGATCGCGCCCCTCGAGAACTATATCGGCAAGACCGTGCAGTTTGCATTGCAGACCACGATGGGCAATCAATACTATTCGGTATTTGACAATCTGCGTCTTTTCAATCTCAAGGGCGTCGACCTCGAGGCTTCGGCCATAGCCGCGCCGAGCGTGGGCCGTGTAGGCGATAATATCAAGATCACTGTCGATGTGGTCAACAACGGTTCTGACGATGTCAACGGCTTTACCGTCGTGCTTTACCGCGACGGCGAGCAGGTGGCGGTATCGGCTCCTGCCAATATCGACTTGCTCGGTTCGGCCTGCATAGAGTTTACAGACTGCATCAGTACTCTGCACAGCGAGACCAGCACCTACTATGCCACCATCGAGTGTGCGGGCGACGCCGACAATACCAATAATACGACCCGCAACGCCGAGGTGCGTGTCGATCTGCCTCTCTATCCCTCGCCTGCCGATCTCGAGGCTACCAAGTCGGGCGCCGACGTGACGCTTGTCTGGAGCCGTCCCGACGTGTCGTCGGCACCCGTGGCCGCGCACACCGAGGATTTTGAGGACTACCGGTCGGGTACCATCAGCGATTTCGGTGACTGGACTCTCATCGACGGCGACCTGAGCGAGACCTACGGTATCGAGGATGTCGAGTTCGAGCATATGCTGCAGCCGATGGCCTACATGATTTTTGATTACACATGGCAGGGCACCGAATCTTATCCCGAAGGCTTCCGTCCGCATTCGGGCAACAAATATGCCGTATGCATGGCCGCCTACTATGATACCAACGATGACTGGCTCATCTCGCCCGAATTGTCAGGCGAGGCCCATCGGGTGACATTCTATGCCCGCTCGTTTATGTCGAGCTATCGCGAGTCGTTCGAATTCATGGTATCGTCTACCGGCACTGATCCTGACGACTTCAGGCGCGTCGGCTATGACAGTGGTGTGCCCGCCCGCTGGACCGCCTATGGCTTTGACGTGCCCGCCGGCACCAAGTACTTTGCAATTCATTGCAACTCTGACGACCAGTTTATGTTCATGATCGATGATATCTCGTTCACTCCGGCCGGTATGGAAACCACCATACTCGAGCACAAGGGCTACAACGTATATCGCAACGGTGTGAAAGTTAATGCGTCGGCAGTCAGCGGCGAGACCTTCACCGACCGTGCCGTGCCCGACGGCGACCACCGCTATCTGGTGACCGCACTCTACGACCGCGGCGAGTCGGTGCCGTCAAACGACGCCTATATCAATATGAGCGGCATCGCCGACATCACACTTGACGGCGTGACTGTATCATCGGCTGACGGCTGCATCGTGATCGACGGGGCCAAGGGCATGCCTGTCGCAGTCGTGACACCGGCCGGGCAGGCCGTGCTGACCGACGGCTGTGTCGATGCCGACCGTCTGGCCATACCTGTCACAGACGGCATCTATGTCGTGAATGTCGGTGGCAAGGCCTGCAAGGTCGTTGTCAAATGACATGCTCTGAGAATTTGAATCTTTAATCCAAACAATGTCAGGAGGCCCGGCGTTTTGCCGGGCCTCTTCGCATCTCTCCGTATGAGTCCAAAAATTTGTAGATATCGCGCAAAAATGCTAATTTTGTCGGAGAATATACAATGAAATCATTTATGGATATCAAAGAGTCAATGCGCCGTATCCTCGAGGCTGAGAGCCGCGCTATAGCCGCGATTCCCGTCACAGACGAGTATGAGCGCGCAGTCGACCTGATCATAGAACATGTGCACCGTCGCCACGGCAAGCTCATCACCTCGGGTATGGGCAAGGCAGGGCAGATCGCGATGAATATAGCCACGACTTTCTCGTCGACCGGCACTCCGGCAGTCAACCTGCATCCGGCCGAGGCACAGCATGGCGACCTGGGTGTGGTGCAGCCCGACGACGTGATGTTGCTGATCTCTAACTCGGGCAAGACAAGCGAGATCGTCGATCTCATCAAGCTCACCCGCGGTCTTTACAGCGACATACCCTTTATTGTCATCACAGGCGCTCCAGATTCGCCTCTGGCCCGCGAGGCCGACGTGACACTGCTCACGGGCGGTGCGCCCGAAGTGTGTCCGTTGGGTCTCACGCCCACCACTTCGACCACCATGATGACCGTAATCGGCGACGTGCTCGTGGTCAATGTAATGACGGCCATAGGTTTTGACCGTGCCGACTATGCCCGCCGGCATCACGGCGGGTATCTGGGCGAGGCCGCCCGCGGCGACAACCATTGACCGCGCAGGAGCGTTGTATATAGGTTAGAATCAAGTAATCTGAATGAAAAAAATAATCTGCATCGGCGAGTGTTCGCTCGACATCATATTTGACGGCTCTGATCCGGTGGGCGCAATGCCCGGCGGGCGTGTGGTCAATGCCGCGGCAATCCTGGCGCGCGACAAGTTTGAGGTGGTCATGGCATCAGAGGCTTCGACCGACCCTGTTGGCGACCGGGTGGTGTCGTTTCTTGCCTCGGCCGGTGTCGACACACGTTCGGTCGACCGTTTCACCGAGGGACGCACTCCTCTCACTGTGTTCACACAGACTGCCGACGGTGAGCTGCAGCTGACACGATATGAAGACTATCCCGACGACTGTTTTGACATCGTATGGCCCCGTGTCGACGACAAGACCATCGTCGTATTCGGCGGATATTATGCTATTGACCGCCGTATGCGCGGCCACATGCTGCCGTTCCTAAACCATTGCGCCGAGATGGGGGCCGTGCTGGTCTACATACCCGGATTCCTGCCGGGCCGTGAGAGCCGCATAACCCGTGTGATGCCGGCTATCCTCGAGAATCTCGAACTGGCACATGTCGTGATCTCGCGTAATCGCGACCTGCAGGTGATATTCGGCGTTGATTCGGGCGACCGCTGTTATGCCGACCATATCGATTTCTACTGCCGCTCGATGATCAATGTCGATCCGGCATGCCGCATGATCAACTATTTCAGCGGCAAAGAGGTGACCCACGCCGAGATTCCCGAGTCGATCTGCGAGTCACTTATGTGGAATGCCGGGGTCGTGGCCGGAGTCGTGGCTTCGATAGCCGAGCAGGATCTGACACCTGAGCAGCTCGACACACCGGCGGCCGACATCCGCACACGCGTGCTCACAGCGGCTGTTGATTCGGCTGCGAAAGCCGCCTCAGGCCTCAAGGCCGAGTGGCAGCGGCACAGATGATCGCCGGGTAGGAGCATTAACATAAAATACAGATATATACAACATATACTTATGTCAAACTATATTCCCAATCCGTTCAATGCCGAGCTGCAGCCCGACGATGTGCGCGTGGCGATTGTCTCAGCCGAGTGGAACGGTCATATCACATCACTTCTCACCGAGTCGTGTGTCGAGACTCTGAAGAGCCATGGACTGACCGACGAATGCATTGATACATTCATGGTGCCGGGCGCCGTCGAGCTCACGTTCGGTGCTTCGTCGCTGATCGAAAGCGGCCTTTACGATGTGATTGTAGTGTTCGGCTGCGTGATACGCGGCGGCACACCTCATTTTGATTACGTATGCCAGAGCGTGACCCAGGGTATCACCCACCTCAATGCCGATTGCGATATACCCGTGATCTTCGGTGTGCTCACCGTCGACAACGAGCAGGACGCACTCGACCGTTGCCGCGGCGGCAAGGTCGGTGACAAGGGCGCCGAGGCTGCCGAGGCCGCCCTCAAGATGCATGCCTTCTCACGGCAAGTCAAAGATCTGTGATGCGCCGGCTGGTTTATATTATTGTGATGGCTGTGGCTGCGGCCTGCTCGACATCATCGTCAAGCGAGACTGCCGTCAGCGAAGCCGTCGATGCAATGGAGCACGGCGACCGTGACCGTGCGCAGGCATGTGTCGATGCCGTCATGGCCGATTCGGCCGGATTTGCGTCGCTCGACGCACGTCAGTTGTGTACGCTGGCGCGTGTGCTGGTGCAGTTGACCGCCGACACCGACAATGAGTCGAACGATGCATCGGCAGCCCGCTGTCTGGCCCGTGCACGTTCGCTCGCGCCCGACTCGGTGACAGCCTTCCTGTATTCATTGCCCGGCGAGGATGCAGGCCGCCTGATGGTGCTCGACCGCGTGGGATCGTATCTCGAGATGCCGCGCGACTCGCTCGTATCTGCCGAGGATCTCGCCGGCGAGCAGACCGATTCGATACAAAATCATTTCGACGAGTGACTATGGCTGACGATTGGCGTGATGCATTGCGCGGGCTGATGCCCGAACAAGATGTGCAGCAGGCCGATGAGCCTGCCCCGGTCGAGACTCAGCGCCGCATGGAAAGGCCACGGCTGCATGTGGCTCTCGAACGCAAGGGCCGCGGAGGCAAGACCGCTACGATCATCTATGGCTTCCCGGAGTCGTGGACCGATGCCGAGGTCGCCGAGGTTGCCTCGACTCTCAAACGTCGTCTGGGCACGGGCGGTTCGTCGCGTGGCGGCGAGATACTGATTCAAGGCGACCGCGTGGCTGATGTGCGGCGCGAGCTCGACTCGATGTTTGCCTGAATTTAAATTTTTCAATGGCATTTTTATATGATGGCATCAAGAGATTCTGTAATTCAAGCTATTGAGGAACGCAAATCAGTGCGTTCGTTTACCGACAGCACTCCGTCTCCCGACATCCTGTGTCGGTGCGGAGCCGAGAGCTCTCCTTATCTTAGGATTATCGATCCCGGCACACTCGGCAATGGCCGCATAGGGTCGTACGGTGTCATATCGGGACGTCCGGCTTATGTGGCCGTCGTGTGCAAAGACGACGAACTGGTGCAGGCCGGTATCGACGGCGAGCGCATGGTGCTTGCTCTCACCGGGCATGGGCTTGGCACGTGCTGGCTTGGCGGTACATTCAACCGCCCGCGGGTGT
The DNA here is from genome assembly GCA_030524765.1 of Bacteroidales bacterium. Classification (GTDB taxonomy): domain Bacteria; phylum Bacteroidota; class Bacteroidia; order Bacteroidales; family Muribaculaceae; genus CAG-873. The sequence continues at coordinate 55,365 of JAUNGA010000006.1, forward strand.
TGGCGGCTATGCCCCCGCTGCCCGACGGAGTGAAGTGCGTGGCCGTCATAGCTGTAGGTTATCCTAAACAGCACCGGGGACTGGTCGAGCGCGTGATGCGCAAGGCTGTCAGGGCCGACCACCGCATGTGCGTGTCAGACTTTATTATCGCCGGAGCAGCTCCGGCCTATCTCGCCGCGGCACTCGAGGCTGTGCGCATGGCACCCTCGGCATGCAACCGCCAGCCGTGGCGGTTTGCATTCAATCCTTCTGGTTCGATTGATGTCTATGGTACGCCCTCAGACAGTTTCATGACTCTTGATGTAGGCATCGCCCTTGCACATTTCCTCGCTGTGGCGCCACAGTACAAACTGGTCGGCAACGACCATCCTCATCCCACTCTTACGCCTGTTGCAACTCTTATACCCGCCTGATGCGTGTAATAGTAGCTCCGGATTCATTCAAAGGCTCGCTGACAGCGGCCGAGGCGGCAGACGCCATATGCGACGGTGTGCTCGACGCCATGCCCGATTGCGATGTGACGGTCGTGCCGCTTGCCGACGGAGGCGAGGGGACATCGGCCGTACTTGCCCGTGCCTATGGCTGTCGCCAAATAGTGGCCGACGCCGTCGATCCTCTCGGCAGGCCTATCAAGGCTGCCTATGCGTTGTCGGCCGATGGCATGACTGCCATAATTGATGTGGCATCGGCGTCGGGTCTCACGCTTGTCGAGCCGCGATATCGCAACCCGCTGACCGCCACAACACGTGGCACAGGTATGCTCATTGCCGACGCCCTCGACCGTGGCGCATGCAGGATAATGGTAGGTCTGGGCGGCAGTGCCACCAACGACGGTGGCCGCGGCATGCTCGAGGCGCTGGGCTATAGTTTTGGGGACGACGAATCAATCGATGACTCCCGACGTCATCGGGCTATTGACCGCGCGGCTTTCGTGGCTGTGTGCGATGTTGATACGCCTATGTGCGGCCCGACAGGCGCATCGCATGTTTTCGGGCCGCAAAAGGGCGCTTCACCTCTCATGGTAGACCGGCTCGAGCGACGCATGCAGGCTCTTGCCACGGTATATTCGTCGTACGGCGGCATGGATATCGCCTCGATGCTCCGTGGCGGTGCGGCAGGTGGTACAGCGGGGGCGTTGGCGGCGGTGCTTGGTGCCGGGCTGTGTTCGGGTATAGACGTGGTGCTTGAGGCCGTCGGCTTTGACCGGCTTATCACCGGGGCCGATCTTGTCATCACCGGCGAGGGCCGCATAGACTCGCAGACACTGATGGGGAAGACCGTGGCCGGCGTTCTTGCCGCGGGCATCCGTGCAGATGTCGCCGTCGCTGCCATCGGGGGCACCATAGAGTGGGGTACCGATCTTGCCGATGCGCCTTTTGCAGCTTTGATAGAGGCCAAACCCGTCGATATGTCCCTTGCCGAGGCTATGAGATGTGATGTTGCCGGGCAAAATCTGCGTAAAGCGTCAAAGTGGCTGATAACCAGTATGTAAAGGCGACATTATGTTACAAAACTATGTTTTATAACATAATTGTATTGCAGGATTCATAAACTTTTTATACTTTTGCAGCGTTTTTAAGATAAAGCTTGTCAATAAATCCTATGCATGCAACCACTGACAAGTAAATGTTTTTAGGTTTAAAATTAAGTTCTATGAAACATCTTTTAAAGAAAGTTGCTCTCTGGTACTTTGAGGCAGCCGCCCAGGTTTACCAGCACTAACAACCGCAACACGACAGGCCAAGCCGTCGTTTGCATCAAAAAACGCTAACATTCACCAAAACCCATAGCCGCTGTAAGAGCGGCTTTTTTTGGTATGACGGGCATGTCATACATCTGTGGTGAGAGTCCACACGGGGCGTAGTTGCC
>JAUNGA010000071.1 GCA_030524765.1 Bacteroidales bacterium
GAACCGGGTAAGGGATCTACGGCGTTACTTTTGCCTTAAATGAAAGAGCCGTGGGACAACCGCATAAAAAAGAGACCACGGTCAGAACATGCGACAATACGTCTTAGATCTTGTGACTTATAATAGATCTGCCGCTCATGACTACAGACTGAAACAGGCGAATCATCAATTGGCAAAATCAACCGAAACGCCCAATTGGAATCGACGGGGATTGAGCGGATAACCCGGCATCGAGAAATAGTCATTACCAAACCAGCCCTGATTTACGTGGCTCATCATCACATAGAATCGAGCCTTGCTCAGCTTGAGGTTGGCATAGGCATTCATGAACGGATAGTTACCCACCTTGGTCGTAGTCTGATTGGCAAAAGCAGCCGTGGCAGGCTGATAGGCGGGCGCATAATATCCGGTATAGTAGTCACAGTCTACACCAAGCTGCACATAAAGCGTCGCAATCTTGAATTTCAGGTACAGGTTGCTGTAAACAGCCAGTTTTGGCAGGGGAATTATCGCCTCGTCTGACGTCGTCTGATATGTGACAGTATTATCCCAATGCAGAATACCCACATTAAGACGCTGATTGAGCCTTGCGCTGAAGATCTGCACACTTCCGCCATGCTGTCGAGGCAGATATGCCGAATCAAAATAAATATGGTTTTGCGCATTGGTCGCCTCTACAGCAATATTCGTACCCGTATGAGCGATGTCGAGCGATCCGCCGAACCGCACCGTACGTTCTTTGCCGAAATCATTCTGCCATATAAAATGATTCGACAGATAATTGTTCATCAGATATGGAGCTGATTCGTTGTTGAAGGCGCCAAATGCATTTACTCTAACCGTATCACCCAACAGTTTAAATTTGGTCTGCACGTCTCCTCGCAGACGCAGGTCGCCGGCCACGCGGCCGGTTACACCGAACTCGGCAGTGGCCGCATACGTCAGTATGGAGCCTCGCTGCTTGGTCAGCTGACCGCCCACACGGGCCAGATGCTCGGTGGCGTCAGGCGCTATGCCGGTTATGCCGTCGGGAAATGGTGTGAGACCGGTCTCTACACCGCTGTTACGGTCAAGGGTATCAAGAGTCTGGGTATATTTGTTTATCTCATAGGTGACAAATGCCGCAAGGCCGAACTTGGCATACTTGTTGAACCCCTCGAGCAACGACACTCCGACAGTGTTCTGCATGCTCCAGTACGATGTGACGTCTCGGGTCATCTCAGGCGACAGATAGCAGTTGTCAAAGAATTTCGACACTTCTGCCATATCATCATCGAGAAACAGATGACGGCCATTTGTATATTTAAGTGTCCATATAAAAGATGTAACAGGTATATATGTGCGGCGGGGCACTGTGTCGCCCTCCTGCATCTCCTCCTCGTGCCAATAACCCACTTTATAACGGTTGTTGAGCAGCAGTTGCGTGCCCGACATACGGGTGTGGGCGTTTGACAGATTGGTCGGTATCGACTTGGGATCTACGCTGGTAACGCCACCCTGCACGACAGCCGGGTCGGTGATATACAGCGGATCGGTGATACCGCCATTTTCCTTGTTCACAAGATTGAAATGGTTGAAATAGCCTTGAAACTCATATCGATCGCCGATATACGAGCCCGATACGCCCCATACGAGATTTTTAGCAGCCTGATTGGCATAGCTACCCTTTGAATATAGATAATCGAGCAATGCGCCCACCTGGGCACGGCGGTTGATATTGCCCGAGAAGATAGCCGCCAGACGGTCCTGGGCATTGTCGCGACCACCGCCTGTATTGTAGCTCAGCAAAGTCATTGGAATGCGGGTGTTGTAAAACCGCATCTTGTCTTCGGTCGGAATCCACGGGCGCAGAGCATCTCTAAAAAAGAAATCGCTCATCGCAGGACGCTCTGACCAAATCATATTCATACCTTCGCCACCCAGATTACCGGTCGTGGCCCATGCGTCTGAGATTTCAGATGGCACAGAACGCTGGCCATAACGGTCGGGCAGAGTGTCGATGGTCGCTTCCTCGCGCAGACCGAGCGGCTCGATCAGACGCCAGGCATACGAAGGCTCTATTTTGGGATTGCGGGCCGACATCATGGCTGCCGTAAGCCCTGCCGCCAGCCCCGCTATGAATAAAAGTCTTTTCATACTGGGTGCAAAATTACTAATTTTTGCATCAACTCTCTATATTATCAGCGAGAAATCGGCGGAAAGCCGGACGTATCTGCTCGTTTTGCAACAACTCACCGATACGGGCCATCACAACATCGGCCATCTGATGTGTGTCGCCAAATGACACAATGTCTTTTATAAGTGATGCGGCATAGCGCTCCTGAGTGGCTGTATAGGTTACAAACCTCTCGACTTTGGCGACTCGTATCAGCGTCTGCATCATCATATCGAGACCGGCTTCCGGACCGGGGGCAAAACCCATGAAGTCTTTGACCGCTTTTTTAATATTTGATACACGTGCGCGCGAACGCCCCCACTTGACCCTCGACAGCTCTTTGGTGACGATGGTCAAATGCTTTTCAAGCAATTTCTCAACATCCGGATTGAGAAAAAACTCAAAATACTCTTTGATCTCGCGACGAGCGTCATAAGCGTCTATAATAATCTGCTCGAGCTGTTCGCGCGACATCTGCCTGAGTTCTTTGCGCAATACTGTCTTTGACATTGATTCTGTGGTTTGCAGTACAAAATTACTCAAATTAATTGTATATCTGCCTATAATCGTGGGCCTAAATTTGTTCAAGACGCCGATATGTTATTAAACATGTGATTTTTTTTCAGCGATTCTTGCTCAATTCAAATTATTATTATAATTTTAGCGCTGTAAACAACTCCTCAAAAGAATAACAAGTTTAACCCTAATACGTATAGAATTATGCCCAAGACCATCACCTTCAACGAGCTGCGCAAGCTCAAAGACAGCTTGCCCGACGGTACGATGCATCAGATCGCCGACAAGCTCAACACCACCGTACAGACAGTGCGCAACTACTTCGGCGGCAGCAACTATGACTTTGGCAAAAACGTAGGCGTGCATATCGAGCCGGGACCTGACGGCGGTATCGTCGTTCTTGACGACTCGACAATCTATGACATGGCCGTAGAGATCCTGAAGGAGCAGGAGGCTGAATAAACCACGCCGCCCACTTTCACCGCACATCTCAAAACACATGCAATGCGCACTTGATCCTGACTTTCGACGGGACAATGCGCATTGTTTTGTATTACCGTTTCCTTACAATTGTATAGCATGCGACTGATTACTTTGGCCATACATACCTATGAGCACGCTCTGGCCGTGAAATCGATTCTTGAGGCCGAGGGCATAGACGTGACCCTGCAGAATGTCAATCTCGAGACACCCGAGGTGTCATCGGGCGTCAGGGTGCGCATACCTGAAACCGATCTGCCACTTGCATTACGAATCGTCGAAAACCAGGATATTTTCAGGCCCGCAGGTCAGGGCGCCGATCCGGCAGCAAGCCGTCACACGATTGTGGTGCCTACCGATTTCAGCTCACATGCTTTCAAAGCCGCCGAAGTGGCGGCCCGTCTGGCCAAACGCCACAAAGCCGGACTGCACTTTCTGCACTCGTTTCTGGGCCCGCGTCTTACGGGTAATGTACAGCTCAGCGACAATCTCACCTATGAAGTAGCTGAACCACGCGGCACAGAAGAACTCGCCGCCGAGGCTGAGCGACAGATGCACGACATGCTCGCCGACTTCAAGGGAAAAATGAAAAACGGATCGTTGCCGGTAGTCAAATATACCCATGCAGTGGTCGAGGGTGTACCCGAAGACTCAATCGTAGAACACGCCCGGCTCAATCCGCCTTACCTGGTTGTGATGGGTACACGCAATTTCGATCGCAAAGAGCGAGAGATGATAGGCAGCGTGACTGCCGAGGTTCTCGACGAAAGTCGCTTCTCAGTGCTCACAATACCCGAGAATCTTGACATCAGTCATGTCGACGGTCCGCACAACATACTATTTTTCAGTAACCTTGACCAGGAAGACATACTGGCCATGGATACTCTCTACCGCATCTTCCCGGACGCAAAAGCATGCGTACGCATCATACATATACCCCGGCGTCTGAGATTCACCGACCGCGCCGCCGGTCATTCGGCAATCGCACTGAGCGAATACTGCGCCAAACGGTTTGGGCACTTCACATTCGAGACAGTGCCGGTAACGCCCAAAACCGCATTGGCCGAACTCGAAGGACTGCAGTCACGTCATAATTTCGATCTGATTGTGATACCCAACCGTCGTAAAAATGCATTTTCACGACTGTTCAATCCCGGCCTTGCACACAAGATTCTCTTCAGAGCCGACATTCCAATGCTGGTAATACCGGTCTGACAGCATATTGTCTGACCGGCTCTTAACGCCGCCAAAAAGTTGGAGTAAACAGCACAAGTACTGTAAAAATCTCGAGGCGACCTATAAGCATCATTGCCGACAGCACCCATTTTGCCGCATCGGGTATCAGTGCATAATCGTCGCCGTATCCGGTAACAGACGCTCCGAAACCGGTATTTGATATGCATGCGAAGGCCGAGAAAAACGAATCGACTGTAGGCAGCCCCATCGCGGCCAGAACCGTTCCGCCGACAACAATCACAATCATATACAGCGCCAGAAAAGAGATAACCTTGCCGACAAGTTCCTGACTTGCCACGTTGCCGTTGATGCGCACCGACAGTATGGCATTGGGGTGCACACAGCGACGCAGCTCGTTGCGCACATGACGCTGCAGATAGAGCAAACGGTCGATCTTGGCACCGCCGCTGGTCGATCCGGCACAACCTCCCGTAAACATCATTATGAAGGTCAGTGCAAGCACAAACTGCCCCCATACAAGAAATTCAGGTCGGGTATAGCCCGTCGACGTTATGGTCGACACAACCTGAAAGAGCGGATATAGCGTCAGATCACGCCAACTGTCATACTTGCCTCCGGCAAATATAGCGACAGCAAACAAAACAGTAAACAGAAATATCATACCGACAAAAAGCCGGAAAATATCGTTGGCACGCACTTTGCGCCAACGACCGAGCGCCGCATTGAAGATAAGCGTAAAATTGACACCGCCCAAAAACATGAACAGTATCACTACGATAGTGATATAATCGGAGTCATAGCCAGCAATCGCATCCGGGCGCGTGCTGAAACCACCGGTAGAGATCGTGCCCATAGCATGACAGATACTATCATAAAAATCCATCGGACCAAACCACAGCAACAGTGTCAGTATAATCGTAAATGACGCGTATATACCCCACAACGACATAGCTGTCTGACTGATGCGGGGCATAATCTTGTCGTGAGTGATACCCGGCACCTCGGCGTTGAACATCTGCATGCCACCCGAACTGTTCAGAGCCGGTATTACTGCAAGAGTAAACAGTATGATACCCATGCCCCCGAGCCATTGCATCACCGCCTGCCACATCATCAGACCGTGTGTCAGCGGCGCGAGACCGGCAGGACGGATAGTGGCGCCCGTAGTGGTGAAACCTGACATGGCCTCGAAAAAAGAATCGCTCACGCCAAGTTGCGATGAACCGAATATAAACGGCAACATACCGCAGAGCGAGAATACGACCCATACGGTGCCCGTCAGCAGATAGCTCTCGCGCTTGCCAAACCGGGTGGTATGCACCTTTAGCGACCGCATCATGGCCAGACCTGCGACTGCCGTACCGGCCGCCACCAGACCGAAAACCAATGCGTCATGGTCCTCATCAAAAATCAGACAGGTGACAAACGGTATGATCATGAAAAGAGCCTCCATGGCCAGCAGACCGCCGACCACCCTGAGCAACATTGCATAGTTGAGGTGCTGATGTTTCATTATCCGAACAATTTCTCGACCTTGCGCAATGATCCCAGCAGACAAAACAGCAACACGCGGTCGCCCGGCTGTATGACAGTATTGCCGGTAATGAGCTGTCCGTGACCGTCGCGAATCAGACCTGCAAGGGTCATGCTGCGGTCGAGACGCAGATCCTTGACGGCGGCGCGTGTTATCTTAGCACCGGGACGCACCTCGAGCTCGGCGACCTCGGCATCGGATAACGCAAGACATTTTGACGTCGACGAATCGGCATCGAGCAACAACTGGAATATCGAGCTCGACGCCAGCAGTTTCTTGTTGATGACTGTACTGATGCCCAATCCCTCGGCTTGCGGGATAAATTGCATATCCTCTACCTCGGCCACACTCTTGGGGATACCGATCTCTTTTGCTGTCAGAGTAGTAAGAATATTTGACTCGCTGCTCGGCGACAAGGCAATAAATGCGTCAGCCTCGTCTGCTCCCGCCTCAAGCAATATATCCATGTCGCGTGCATCTCCGTGAATGATTTTCGCATCAGGACATTTCTCGGGGATCTTGCGGCAGGCTGCAATATCATTGTCTATGATAGTGAAACGGAAGCGGTCGCCGGCCATATCGATAAGGCGCACGGCTATCTTGCTGGCGCCCATTATGAGCACACGCCGTATGCGGCGCGCAGTCTTGCCGCACAACTCGATGAGCCGGTCGACATTCTCGCGTACTGTGGTGATATACAATACATCGCCTGCCATCATGCGGTCATCGCCACGAGGTATGATTGTCTCGTGGTTGCGGCGTATAGCCGAAACGTGGAAATTGCCGGTGTTCGAGGCAAACTCCTTAAGTTGCATGCCGGCCAACGGTGCCTTGTCACTGATACGTACGCCCACGAGTATGATCTGTCCGTCGTGCAACTCAAACCAGTTGCGCACCCATGAGTGGTCAAGAGCCGTGATGATCTCACGGGCTGCAAGATATTCGGGATAGATCAGACGATCAACGCCCATCGAAAGCATGGTGGGTTTGTTTGCCGGATCCATGAAACCATAATGAGACACGCGGGCCACAGTCTTGCGGGCACCCAGACTTTTGGCAATGCCACATGCGACTATATTGGTCGACTCGTAGGGGGTCACCGCTATAAAAAGATCGGCCTTGGCGACATTGGCGTCGCGCTGGGTATCAAACGATGTGGGTTTACCCACGACTGTCATCAGATTGAAATTGGCATCGAGCGGGGCCACACGTGCGGGATCATCATCAATGACAATGATATCTTGCTCTTCGTCTGAGAGCAGTTTGGCGAGATGCGAGCCTACTTCTCCGGCTCCGGCGATAACAATCTTCATGACTTGGCGAGCGCTTTGCGTATGCCATCGGCTATACCCTGCGCGTCAATGCCACAAAGGCGCTTGAGTTGGGCGGGCGTACCTTGGGTAATATATTTGTCAGGAATGCCGAGACGTACAATACGTGGTGCAAATCCATGCTCGAGCATATAATCGGCGACGGCCGACCCCATTCCACCGTTGACAGTACCGTCCTCAACAGTCACTATCGGGCAGCCTTTGCCGGCGACCTCGGCAAGGATATCCTCGTCGATCGGCTTTACAAAAATCATGTCATAATGGGCGGCTTTGACGCCCTCAGCGGCGAGATCCCTTATAGCCCGCGATGCATCGGCACATACAGTACCGACCGTGAGCACTGCCACATCATCGCCGTCAGTGATACGCCGACCCTTGCCGACCGGCAACTCGTGCATATCACCTTTCCAGTCGATACACTCGCCGGCACCTCGCGGATAGCGTATTGCAAACGGGCCGAACTTGCCTGTCGCAGCCGTAAACATAAGATCGCGCAGAGTCTGCTCGTCGGCAGGCGCAGATATTGTCATATTCGGCACCGTGCGCAGATAGGCTATATCAAGCGCGCCGTGGTGAGTCATGCCGTCCTCGCCGACAAGGCCGGCTCGGTCGATACCGAATGTTACCGGCAGGTTCTGGATTGCTACATCATGAATGATATGGTCGTAGGCTCTCTGCAGAAAGCTCGAATAGATTGCCACAAAAGGCAACATACCGTCTTTAGCCAGGCCACCGGCAAAAGTGACCGCATGCCCCTCAGATATACCGACGTCAAATACCCGATCGGGAAGAGCGGCCTGCATCACCGACATTGATGTTCCTGACGGCATCGCAGCAGTGATGCCTACTATGCGCTCGTCCTTACGGGCGAGCTCGAGAAGTGTCTGACCGAATACATCCTGGAATTTTGGCGGACAGGGCTTGTCAGAAATCTTGTCGCAGGCACGTGCGCCTGTCTTCGGATCAAACTTGCCGGGAGCATGCCATTTGGCAGGATCAGCCTCGGCAGGTGCATAGCCTTTGCCCTTGACGGTGCGCAGATGCAACAGTCGCGGGCCTTCCATGTCACGTATATCAGTGAGCACCCTCACGATTTTGATAACATCATGACCATCGAAAGGACCGAAATATCGTATGTTCAGGCCCTCGAATAGATTCTGTTCATGTACAAGCAGCGACTTGAGGCTGTTGTTGAACCGCATGATACGGCCACGGCTACGTTCTGTGACGAGATGAAGCCGTTTGAGAATGCGATAGGTGCGATAGCGCAGCTTGTTATAGCCTTTCGATGTCGTGAGATGGGCAAGATATGAATTGAGCGAACCGACATTGCGATCGATCGACATATCGTTGTCGTTGAGCACAATCAGCAGATTGTTGGGAGTATTTGCGGCATTATTTATGCCCTCGAACGCCAGACCGCCACTGACCGACGCATCACCGATAACAGCAACGACATTGCGTGGTTTCTCATCCTTGAGACGCGAAGCCACAGCCATGCCGAGCGCAGCCGAAATCGAGTTTGATGCGTGACCGGCAGTGAAAGTATCGTATTCGCTCTCCGAAGGAGTAGGGAACCCGCTAATACCACCCAAGGTACGGTTGGTATCGAAACGGTCTCTACGGCCGGTCAGAAGCTTGTGACCATAGGCCTGGTGTCCCACATCCCATACAAGACGGTCGTATGGCGTATCGTAGACATAATGCAGAGCCACAGTAATCTCTACCGCGCCCATGCTCGAAGCAAAGTGGCCGGGGTTGGTCGAGCATTTATCTATAAGAAACTCGCGAATCTCGGCACAAAGCTGGGGCAAAGCCTCTACAGGCAGTTTGCGCAGATCAGCCGGCGACTGTATCCGGTCGAGCAGACGTGTGCTTACGTTACTTTCCGTTTTGGTCTCCTTTGACATATTTCTTATATAAAGGTACAAAAACTATGATGCCCGATGCGACTATGACAAACGCCGTATAAGGCGTGAAACGCTCGGAGCCAATCACGAGCTGCACGACAAGCGCAGCCCACAGCAAGCCGATTATGACGAATCGTAATATTACTGATGTTTTCACAAGCGACAAAGTTACAAAAAATATTCCAAAATGCAATCTGTCAGCGGCCAAGACGGCCATCGAATAACAATAATGAATAATTTTGAATATTTTTATTAAATTTTGCTTGTATATTGTGAAAATTTGCGTAATTTTGCACCGTCATTTCAGAAATAACTACAAAATTGTTTTCATTTCACCGATGAACGTAAAAGAATTTATCGAAGATTTGCGTACCAGGTTTCCCAATGAACCGGAGTACATCCAGGCCGTAGAAGAGGTAGTAGCCTCAATCGCCGACGTTTATGACCGTTATCCCGCATTCAAGAGCGTCAATCTGCTTGAGCGCCTGTGTATCCCTGACCGCATAATCTCGTTCCGCGTATCGTGGGTAGACGACAAAGGCCGTGTGCGCAACAACATGGGCTACCGAGTGCAGCACAATAATGCCATTGGCCCGTATAAAGGCGGCATTCGCTTTCACTCGTCGGTCAATCTGTCAATTCTCAAGTTCCTCGCCTTCGAGCAGACTTTCAAAAACTCACTGACAACACTTGCCATGGGCGGCGCCAAAGGTGGCAGCGACTTCTCGCCACGTGGCAAAAGCGACATGGAAATCATGCGATTCTGCCAGGCATTTGTCAATGAGCTGTGGCGCCAGATCGGCCCCGACACAGATGTGCCTGCCGGCGATATCGGCGTAGGTGCCCGTGAGGTTGGCTATATGTTCGGCTGGTATAAAAAAATGACTCGAGAATTCACTGGTACATTCACCGGTAAAGGACTCGATTTCGGTGGCTCGCTTATCCGTCCCGAAGCAACAGGATACGGCAATGTCTACTTCCTGCTCAACATGCTGGCCACACGAGGCATAGACCTCAAAGGCAAGAGAGTGGCAATCTCAGGATCAGGTAATGTGGCTCTCTATACTGCCGAAAAATTATTGAAACTCGGCGCCAAGGTAGTGTCGCTTAGTGATTCTGACGGCTCGATTGTTATACCCGAGGGACTGACTCAAGAGATGTTCGACGAAATCTTCGAGCTCAAGACACTCTTCCGCGGACGCATCTCGGAATTCGCCGAGAAACATCCCGATGCATGTACATATTATCGTCGTGAACGTCCCTGGAAGCATGTAAAGGCCGATATCGCCATGCCGTCGGCAACCCAGAACGAGCTTGACGGCGACGATGCACGTGCGCTTCTCGAAAACGGTTGCATCGCTGTGAGTGAAGGTGCAAACATGCCGTCGACACCTGATGCGATACGCGAATTCCAGAACGCACGCATACTTTATGCCCCGGGCAAGGCTGCCAATGCCGGCGGAGTGTCTGTATCGGGACTCGAGATGGCTCAGAATTCACAGAAAATGAACTGGACCGCCGAAGAGGTGGACGCACGTCTGTGCGGCATCATGGCCGACATACACGAACAATGCGCCAAATACGGTAAAGAAGAAGACGGGTATATCAACTATGTACGTGGTGCCAACACGGCAGGCTTCCTGAAGGTGGCCCGTGCCATGATGGCCCAGGGCGTAGTATAACCCCTCCCCTTGATACACGATATTATTCACAGCCCGAAGATAACTCTTCGGGCTGTGGTTTTATATGATCATATATTACCTTCGATATGCATATCGCTCGGATGATATGCTATAACGACGGTCATATTCTCGTTCTAATCAGATATAGCATTCTTGATGCAAAGTCCGCAAGAAAAAATGCAACATGAAAATTCAATTACGTTGGGATTGTTACATCGAGTAGGTCGGGAAACGAAAGTTTTCTGACCTACTTTCGTTTCCTTTCCTCT
>JAUNGA010000072.1 GCA_030524765.1 Bacteroidales bacterium
AAAAACGGCTTGCCTTTGACTTAATTTTAATCAAATCTCATGCTTTTGCCCTGAATAAATTTGGTTAAAACTTTGCACATTCGCAGATTATCCGTAACTTTGCAAAGTTTTTCACCAAACGCCTCTATGGGTAAGTTCTCAGCATTTAAGCTACCGCTCAAATCTCTTGGCGCAGGCACTCACGAGTTTGACTACAAACTTGACAAACAGTTCTTCGCCAATATGGAGAATACCGACGTGCACGACGCCGCGCTCGACGTGCACCTCGTCGTGACGCACCGCCACGACGTCTATGACCTGACCTTTACCATAAAGGGCACGGTCACCCTGCTGTGCGACCGTTGCCTCGACGATCTCGAGGTGCCGATCGACACCACTTACCACATAATGGTCAAGTACGGCGAAGACTACAACGACGATTCTGACGATATGCTCGAAATCCCCGACAGCGACAATTATCTCAATGTCAGCTATATGATATATGATACTGTCGTATTGGCGATACCGATCAAGCACGTGCACCCGCTGGGCAAGTGCAACCGTCAGATGAGCGCACTGCTCAAAAAGCACCGCGCCCACGGCACAGACGAGGACGCCGAGCTGCAGGACGAACTGCTCGACAGCATCGAGGATGCCGACGACAGCAGTCGTCAGGATCCGCGCTGGGACGCGTTGCGCGGCCTCGGCGGAGACGATGCCACCGAAAATTGACATACAATCACTCTCCCCGATCACTATAACAGAATAATAAATCAAAATCAATAAGCAAAATGGCACATCCTAAACGCAAACAATCGAAGACCCGCACCGCAAAACGTCGCACCCACGACAAGGCTGTAGCTCCCACCCTGGCACTCTGCCCCAACTGCGGCGCATGGCACATCTACCACACCGTATGCGGCGAATGCGGCTACTACCGAGGCAAGCAGGCCATCGTTAAAGAGGCTGCGCTCTGATAGAGAGCCGGCGCAAACGGCAATGAAAAATTCTCCTTCCATATCTCCCCGGGCCGGCCGGCAGCGACCCAGATCGCAAACGGCAGGCAGGGGTGAGACGAAAGGAGCGATTTTTCGTATCTTTTAATATCAACAACCACCATTTCACAAGACTATGCCTAACGCACGCATATCAGCTATAGCATCGTATGTCCCCGACGACATACTCGACAACGAAATGCTCTCGAAAATGGTCGATACCAACGACGAATGGATCACCACACGCGTCGGTATCAAGGAGCGCCGCATATTGCACAAAGAGGGCGCCGGATCATCTTACATGGGCATCGAGGCCGTCAAAAAACTGCTCGCCGACTATAATGTATGCGCCGATGACATCGATCTGCTCATCTGCGCCACATCAAACCCCGACTACCGCTTCCCGTCGACGGGATCGGTGATCGCATACGGCTGCGGCCTCAAAAACGCTTACGCCTATGACATCCAGGCTGCCTGCGCGGGCTTTATCGTGGCCCTGCAAGACGCCAACGCCTATGTGCGCTCGGGCATCTACAAGAAAGTGCTGGTAGTCTGCACCGAGAAGATGTCGTCGATGATCAACTACGAAGACCGCGCCACCTGCCCCCTCTTCGGCGACGGCGCCGCCTGCGTGCTTGTCGAGCCGACCGACGAACAGGGTGTGGGCGTGATCGACGCGATACTCCATGTCGACGGACGCGGCCGCGAGCACCTGCTCATGGAGGCCGGCGGCTCGGTGCTGCCCACCTCGCAGGCGACTCTCGACGCCAAGCAGCACTATCTCTTCCAGGACGGACGCAACGTCTACAAAAACGCCGTGATGGATATGCTCACCTCGACTCTCGACGTGATGAAGCGCAACAACCTCTCGGCTGAAGATGTCGACTATCTGGTGCCCCATCAGGCCAACCTGCGCATCATCGAGGCCGTGGCCGACCGCGCCAAGTTCCCGATGGACAAGGTGCTCGTAAACATCCAGCACTACGGCAACACATCAGCGGCGTCTATCCCCCTCTGTCTCGACGAATACAAAGGTCAGCTCAAAAAGGGAGACCGCATAATCCTGACAGCCTTCGGCGCCGGATTCACCTGGGGCGCTCTCTATCTCGTCTGGGATATCTGACAGGCCGACCTAAACAGACAATAACCATATAGGGCACGGCCCCCGACTCGGAGCCGTGCCCTTATCATTTTCAACCAAATCATTTCTATGAAAAAATCTACTCTTATCACGGCTTGTCTGTTCCTCTGCGCGGCGAGCGCGGCAGCCGAGCCCATCACCACAACGCCGTCGGGCAAAGTCTACGACGAAGTCTACCGCTCGGCCACAACCTGGCTCGTGCAGGGCGCTCAGATCGGACGCTTCAACAATTACGGTTACAACGGCTCGATTGTCGTGGACGGGGAGAACATCTACATATCCAAATATGTATCTGAGATCAGCGACAAATACTGGATCAAAGGTACCGTAAAAGACGGCGTGGCCGAGTTTGTATTCCCGCAAGACGTGCCCTTTACCGCTGTAGCAGGCGGCAAAACCCAGAACGCCACCATCAACGTGCTCGAGCCGACCGAGACCGGCGGGTCGATAACCATGGTCCCCGCCGCCGACAATGTGCTGCGCATGAGCTGGGACGGCAGCAAACTCACCCAGATCGTACCCGAGATGACCAATCCCGCCATGGCATCATATGCAGGCCTGGTAGGTCTGCTCAATGAGTCGGGAGCTTTTTTGGGCTATGCCGAGAAAAATGCCACCCTCGAGATCTGGACAACACCTGTCACCGAGCTGCCTTTAGGCGTGACCACCGTAAACTATATGCTGACCGGCCGCGACAACTGGGGCAACGATCTCAATGTCAGCTGCAAGGTAGCCATCGACGGCGAGGACGTATATGTGCAGGGCCTCAACCGCCTTATGGCCGCAGCATGGGCAAAAGGCAAACTCGTCGACGGCAATATCGTGTTTGAGTCGGGCGAATATCTCGGCATCAACCAGGGCGGATACTACAACTTCCTCTACGGTGCGACAGGCACCGAATACCAGGGCTTCAAATTCGAGCCGACACTGACATTAGCAAAGACCGCCACAGGCTATGAGGCGTCATCGGTAACGCTGGTCAACAACGGCAACCAGGGCGTGTGGAACGCATCATACATCACCGGCGCCAAACTCGAGCCCCAGCCTGTCACCATACAGACTCCGGTAGCGCCCACTATGGAAGATTTCGAGTGGGACGAGGATGAAGAAATGGGCGCGTTTGGTGTGTTCTTTGAGCTTATCGATACCGAAGGCATGCCTCTCGAGCCCGAAAACACATTCTATACCGTCATCCTTGACGGTGAGCCGCTGAGCTTCGAGAATACCGCAGGCGAGAAAGTGACTGAATTCCCCTATAATTTAGGCGAGGGCGAAGATATGGTGATGTTTGACCGCGCCTTCATGATGACCGCCGGCGACGGTTACAAACTGTTCTTCACATTTGAGCCCATCAGCTCGGCCTCGGCCATCACAATATATCACAACGGCGACAAGACCACCTACTCGCAGAGCGCCGACTGGGCGGGCATAGAAGATGTGACCGTCAGCGACGACGTGATCGCCACAGAATACTACAACCTGCAGGGCGCACGTGTCGACACTCCCTCGGCAGGCATCTATCTGCGCCGTGACATCAGCTCAAACGGCAAATCGACCGTCACCAAGACTGTCATCCGCTGACATACGCCCATAAACAGCACGGCCCCGGCAACGGAGCCGTGCTGTTTTTTGCACAATGCACCTGCCGCTAACTTTTATGCCGCCCGCGTTGTTGTTATTTACGACAACATAGCTAACAAATACACATCATCATGGAAAATAAACATAAATCAGGCTTCGTAAACATCGTAGGCAACCCCAATGTAGGCAAATCGACCCTGATGAACGATCTCGTGGGAGAACGCGTGTCGATCATCACCTCGAAGGCCCAGACCACACGCCACCGCATCATGGGCATCGTAAATACGCCCGAGTATCAGATCGTATTCTCTGACACCCCCGGCGTGCTTGCCCCGAAATACAAACTGCAGGAGAGCATGCTCGCATTCAGCGAGGGGGCGCTGACCGACGCCGACATACTGCTCTATGTCACAGATGTAGTCGAGGATCCGACCAAAAACGCGGAATTCCTGGCCCGAGTGGCCGCCGAGAAGGTGCCGGTGTTGCTGGTGATCAACAAGATCGACCTGCTCAAGGGCAACGGCGAGCTCGACGCGATAGTGGCCCGGTGGCACGAGATGCTGCCCAATGCCGAGATATTCCCCACGTCGGCCAAAGAGGGATTCAACGTGCAGAATCTGATGAAACGTATCGTAGACCTGCTGCCCGAAGGCGAGCCCTACTTCGGTAAGGACGCCCTGACCGACAAGCCGGCCCGATTCTTTGTCACCGAGATCATACGCGAGAAGATATTGCTGAACTACGACAAGGAAGTGCCCTATTCGGCCGAAGTCATCGTCGAGAAATTCGAGGAGAAAGAAAACTCGATACATATCATGGCGGTGATCTATGTCGAGCGCGACAGCCAGAAGGGTATCCTGATCGGCAAGGGCGGCTCGATGCTCAAGCGTGTCGGCACCGAGGCCCGCAAAGACATCGAGAAATTCTTCGGCAAGTCGGTATATCTCGAGCTTTTTGTCAAGGTAGAGCCCAACTGGCGCAACCGTGAGAACAAACTGCGCGCGTTCGGCTACATAGAGTGATTTGGCGGTTAACTGTTTTTACATTAACTTTGCAAGAAAATTAACACTGCATAAAATATGTTAGTAGCTATCGTAGGACGCCCCAACGTGGGCAAATCGACCCTCTTCAACCGCCTGACCCAGTCGCGCACGGCCATCGTAGACCCGACAGCCGGCACAACCCGCGACCGCCAGTATGGCAAGGTTGACTGGAACGGCGTCGAGTTTTCGATTGTCGACACCGGCGGATGGGTCGTGAATTCCGACGACATCTTCGAGACCGAGATCAACCGCCAGGTCGAGCTGGCCATAGAGCAGGCCGACGTAATACTTTTTGTGGTCGATGCCATGAACGGGACAACCGATCTCGACGACCACGTGGCCGAGATTCTGCGCAAGAGCCGCAAACCGGTGCTGCTCGTGGCCAACAAGGTCGATTCAAACGAGTGGCTTTACAACGTGCCCGAGTTCTACTCGCTCGGCCTGGGCGATCCCTACCCCGTATCGGCCATCAACGGATATGGCACCGGCGACCTGCTCGACCAGGTGGTCAAGGACCTGCCCAAAGCCGATCCCGACAGCGAGGAGAAACTCGACGACATACCCAAGTTTGCCATCGTGGGACGCCCCAATGCGGGCAAGTCGTCGCTGATCAACGCCTTTATCGGCGAAGACCGACATATCGTGACCGATATCGCCGGCACGACACGCGACTCGATCTATACGCGCTACGACAAATTCGGCTTTGATTTCTATCTGGTCGACACGGCCGGCATACGCAAGAAGAACAAGGTCAACGAGGATATCGAGTATTACTCGGTGATACGTTCTATCCGCGCCATCGAGGCTTCAGACGTGTGCATACTGATGATCGACGCCACCCGCGGCATAGAGACGCAGGACGTCAACATCTTCTCTCTCATACAACGCAACCGCAAGGGGCTGGTGGTGGTGGTCAACAAATGGGACCTCGTCGAGAACAAGTCGCAGGCCGCCATACGCCACTTTGAGGATGCGATACGCGATCGTTTCGCGCCTTTCACCGATTTTCCCATCATATTCGGCTCGGCGCTCACCAAGCAGCGTATATTCAAGGTGATCGAGACTGCTGTCGACGTCTACGAGAACCGTCGGCGCACGGTGCCCACCTCGGTGCTCAACAAGACACTGCAGGAAGACATCACCGCCTACCCGCCACCGGCCAACAAGGGCAAGTATGTCAAGATCAAATACATCACCATGCTCAAGGGCGCGCAGGTGCCGACGTTCATATTCTTCTGCAACCTGCCACAGTGGGTCAAGGAACCTTATCGCCGCTATCTCGAG
The DNA here is from genome assembly GCA_030524765.1 of Bacteroidales bacterium. Classification (GTDB taxonomy): domain Bacteria; phylum Bacteroidota; class Bacteroidia; order Bacteroidales; family Muribaculaceae; genus CAG-873. Next base: position 6,024 of record JAUNGA010000072.1, read on the forward strand.
AACAAGATACGCGAGCACTGGAACTTCACCGGCACGCCGATCAACCTTTTCTTCCGCGACAAGGCCTGACAACATCCATAAGATATGTTAAAAATCACTGCCCGGGCAGTGATTTTTTCATATATACATTGGCAGATCACCAAGATAGTTGTATCTTTGACACCGTCACAAACAGATACCTATGGAAAAATATCCCCAGCTCGCAACCATTCCCGAGGAATCGGCATCGCTCACCGACCGCATACGCTACCTCATCACGATCACCCGTCAGTCGCAGGCCAAGTTTGCCCGCCACATCGGCATGGACCCGTCGGGCCTGTCGAAGACCCTGAGCGGCACAATCCCGGCCTCAGACGCGTTTATCAACCGTATAGTCGTGACGCTCGGCGTGTCAAAAGAGTGGCTCGTCAGCGGCAGGGGCATACCGTTCCCCAAAAACGGCCCCGGGCCACAGACCATCACCGACGCCACAGGCATATCGACCGTATGCAAGGGCGCCCCGGTCTATGACGTCGACGCCACCGCCGGCGCACTGCCACTGAGCAACGAGCTCACCCGTGAGAACATCATCGGATATATCAATACACCGCAGCTCAATCCGGCATACCCGCTGGTGCGCGTGTCGGGCGACTCGATGACACCCCGCATCACCAACGGCAGCTATGTGTCGATACGCGAGATCCGCGATCCGTCTATCCTCTCGTGGGGGTCGATCTATCTGGTCGAGCTCGAGGATTACCGCATGATCAAGTATGTGCGCCGACACCCCGACGCCGACATGATCATACTGCACAGCGAGAATCCGGCTTATGACGATATCGAGGTTAAGCGGTCGGCGGTAATCAGGTTCTTCCTGGTAGAGCAGGTAGTCAACTTCGACACCATCAACTGATGGCACGCCGCGAGCCCACCCCATTGCCCTGCTGCATCACGCCGGGCATATTCGAGGCCGGATGCGACGAGGCCGGACGCGGATGCCTGGCCGGTCCCGTGGTAGCCGCGGCGGTCATACTGCCCGACGGATTCACACATCCGTGGCTCATCGACTCGAAGAAACTGAGCGAGCAACGCCGCGAGCAGATGCGCGAGGTAGTGCTGGCCAATGCCGTGGCATGCGCCGTGGGCATCTGTTCGCCGGCCGAAATAGACGAGATCAACATTCTCAACGCATCGATCCTGGCCATGCACCGCGCCCTCGACGGGCTGACAGTGCGCCCCGGGGCGATAGCGGTCGACGGCAACCGTTTCAAGGCATACGGCAACATCCCCCACACCACAGTGGTCAAGGGTGACGCCAGGTATGCGCACATAGCCGCCGCATCGATTCTGGCCAAAACCACACGAGACCGCATCATGACCGAGCTTGACAGCGAATTCCCGGTTTACGGTTGGGCCGTCAACAAGGGCTATCCCACCGCCGCCCACCGCGCGGCCATCGCCGAGGCCGGTCCGTGCGGCCATCACAGGCGCTCGTTCAGACTTTTTTGAACAAATAGCCGCCACAGATGTTTGGTTGGATAGGGATAAAGGGTTAACTTTGCCCCATATTAAACCGGAATAACAAAATTAACTAAAAAACATAACAGACATGGACACTAAAGAATTAGACCGCCTGAGCTATGCTCTGGGCCTGAGCATGGGCAATAATTTCCGTGCATCGGGCATACAGTCGATCGACGTACAAGACTTTGCCGACGGCGTTGCCGCCGTATTTTACGGCGCACAGCCCAAGATGACCTACGACGAGGCCAAGGCCGTCATCCAGCAATATTTCACCGAACTCGAGGCAAAACAGCAGGAGGCCGCCAAGGTGGCCGGCGAAGCCAATGCCAAGGCCGGCCGCGACTTCCTCGAGGCCAACGGCAAGCGCGAAGAGGTGAAGATCACCCCCTCGGGCCTGCAGTACGAGGTGCTCAAGCAAGGCGAAGGCCCCAAACCCGAGGCAACCGACCAGGTGGTGGTGCACTACACCGGCAAACTCATCGACGGCACCGTATTTGACTCGAGCGAGGAGCGCGGCGAGCCCGCGACATTCGGCGTGACACAGGTGATACCCGGATGGGTCGAGGCCCTGCAGATGATGAACGCCGGCTCGCAATGGCGTCTCTACATCCCGTCTGAACTCGCCTATGGTCCTCAGGGCGCAGGCGGTGTGATAGGCCCCAATCAGACTCTGATATTTGATGTATCACTGCTCGAGGTAGTAGGCAAATGAGACTCAAAGCCCTGCTGACAGCATTGGTCGTATCGGCAGCGGCAGCTACTGGCGCGTCGGCACAGAACGGCGTACCCGAGCAGTCGCCGGCCGAGACCGACTCGCTGTCGCGTGCCGTGGCCACAGTGCTCGGCAGTTATATCAAAGGCTCGGTTGAGAATCTCGAGCAGCTCGGCGCCCGCCTCGATACCGATGTCTTTGTCGAGACACTCGGCAAAGTGATGCGCGAGCAGCCCACAGGATTCGACATCAACTCGGCCAACATATATATCGAACGATACATTGACTCCAGACGCCCGGCACCGGCGCCCGACACTCTCAGCATGGCCTCGCAGACCGCGTTTGTCGACTCGGTGGCCAAGACTCCGGGTGCCGTGGTGACGCCGTCGGGACTGGTGTTCATCGTCATCACCGAGGGTGAGGGCGAGCATCCGGTCGACGCAGACAAAGTGGCGGTGACCTATACAGGCTGCTTCTTCGACGGAATCGAGTTTGACAGCACCGACAGCCCCATCACGTTTGGCGTCAACCAGGTGACCGAAGGCTTCTCGGAGGGTCTAAAACTCATGCGGCCCGGCGGCCGCTACCGTCTGGTGATGCCTGCCTCGCTGGGCTATGGCCCCGAGGGCATCCCCGGCGTCATCCCCGGCAATGCGGCGCTCGATTTCACAGTCGATCTGCTGCGAATTATCCCCTGACAATCCACAACAAAAACATTTAAATAAATGAAGAAATTAATTCTCGGCGCATGTGCCCTGCTCGTGATGGGCGCAGCAAGCTGTTCGAAAGACGGTGCGGCCGACGCCACCACCGACAATGTCTCAAAAGCCACATCAGACTCTATCTCGATGTATTACGGCAAGACCATCGGCTCGTATGTACTGGCCGACTATATGCGTTTCGGCGAAGAACACAAGACCGAAAACACTAAAAAAGACATCCTCAAGGGCGTGCAGCTCGTACTCGGCTCAAAGGCCGACGAAGGCACACTCATGGGCATGCAGATCGGCGTGCAGCTGCTCAACGAGCTCAATCAGCTCAAAGAGCAGGGTATCGAGATCGACAACATGAAGGTGTTCAAATACTTCAAGGAGGCTTTCGAGGCCGATTCGCTCGACATGACCTCTGTGCAGGACTACAGCAATACACTCAACCGCCTCGTCGGTAACGTGCAGCAGCAGGCCGAGCAGCGTGCCAACGCCGCCAAAGCCGAAGAGCCCGAGGCTGTCGACAACGTCAAGGCCGGCAACGACTACGTGGCTCAGATAAAGGCCCAGGACCCCGAGGTCAAGACCTCGGCTTCGGGTCTGTCATACAAGATCATCAACAAGGGCGACGATACCGCAGTGACCGACAACTCGATCCTCGATGTCAATTATGTAGGCAAATTCACCAACGGCGAGGTATTTGACCAGAATCCCGACGGCCAGCCCGCCACTTTCTCACCGTCGGGTGTGATCCCCGGTTTCAGCGAGGGTCTCAAGATGCTGGGCAAGGGCGGCCGTGCCGTGCTCTATATCCCCGGCGAACTCGCCTATGGCGCACAGGGTGTGCCCCAGGCCGGCATCGGTCCCAACCAGATGCTCGTATTCGAGGTCGAGGTTGTCGACGTCAAGAACTGAGATTACCGAATCAAAGATCATATCGAAGAGCCCGGAGAAAAATCTCCGGGCTCTTTTTATAAACTTCGCAGCCGACGGGACGTTTTAAATATATGAACGAAAAAATCTCAAACCGTCTGCGGCACTTCTTTCATGTCGTCTCAAACATACGACCCATTGTATGGATAGGTCTGTATCTGTGCGTCACTCCGTTATTCGCGCTGATCTACTGGTGGTTGCCCGACTCACAGTTTCGCATCCCCGACGGTGCGGGCACCGATTACGGGTCGTGGCTCTACTACAGCACGGTCACGATCACGACTCTCGGCTTCGGCGACTACACACCTGCCCACGGGTGGGCCCAGGCAGTGACAGCAATCGAGGTGATGTGCGGTCTGATTTTCCTGGGACTGTTTCTCAACGCTGTCGGCTCAATGAAATCAGAGATTGATGTGGCTTCTGAGGTCGAGCGCCGGAAGCGCGTGTACGATGCCGAGCAAAAAGAGCGCCTGCTCAAAAACATACCGCGCCTGCTGCATAATATCAATATATTCCTGGCCTACTGTTATGCGGTGACCACACCACTGGCTCAGCGCAAGGAGACCGACACGACCTACAACCCCGATTTCTCGTTCAATGATCTGGCCGACCTCTTCGAGCCCTCGCAGCTGTCAATCGACAATTCGCGTCTGCCGGCCGTAGAGCGTCTGCTGTCGAGCGCATCAAACACCAGCCTGCTGCTCGACTCGGTGCAGAACAACGTGGATCTGCGTCAATGGCCCGAGGTGCTTGAGGATTGTTTCTCATTCGTGGCAAACTATCAGATGTTCTCGGCCACCGATGCCCTCACCCGGCGCTACCGGCTTGACGACACGCCGGGCCATATATCTGACCGGATGCGCCACGACGAGGAGTCGCTGTCGGCTCTCGTGGCCGGGTGGCATGGCGATCTCAATTTCAAAAAGGAGCCGTTGCTGCAGCCCGTGGGCGAACTATATTCGTTCATAAAGGAAAACGCCGGCCTGGCTCTTGAGCTTGAGACAAAACTCACATCAATAGCACTCGAAAACAAGCCGTCATGACAAATAGCCGTCAAATTCGCCGTAGAACGACGCATTTCTGACAAACATCTGACAAATATAGGTCAATCTGCCCACGGCTCTTTCATTTAAGGCAAAAGTAACGCCGTAGATCCCTTACCCGGTTCA
>JAUNGA010000073.1 GCA_030524765.1 Bacteroidales bacterium
AGATGTTGGTGGCGACTACCAGACCGAGCATCGAGAAGCTGAAGAGCGACAGGAACGCATAGAAGCGCTGGAAACCGCGCTCAAACACTCCGTGGTGATCGCGCATATAGCCGAGGCTGTAGAGATGCACCATGAACGAGATGGTCGTTATCACCACAAGCATCATGGCCGAGATGGGATCGAGGAGGAAGCCCAGATGGATGACGAGCGTATCGGTGAACGCGAGCCATGTCTGGTTGAAGATGACATGCTGCAGACGCTCGCCGCTCTCAGAGATGAAGGCGGCGTCGCCGCTGAAGAAGTAGGTGAATGCAGTATAGTAAGCAAGCACGAGCACTGTGCCCATACCGAGCGTGCCCAGCGTACCGGCCAGCAGATGGCTCATCTTCTTGCCGCAAAGGCCCAGGAAGATGAACATAAACAGGGGAATGGCCAGAATGAGAATAGGTATCGTAAGGCTCATGTCTGTCAGAATTTGAGTTTGTTGAGCTCGCGCACGTCAACATTGTTGACCGAACGGAACACATTAATAATAATTGCGATAGCCAGAGCCGTCTCGGCAGCCGCGATAGCGATGGCGAAGAGCGTGAACATCATGCCTTCCATCTGCTCGGGGAAGAGAAAACGGTTGAAGATCACAAAATTCATATCGACTGCATTGAGCATCAGCTCGAGCGAGATGAGCATGGCGATCATATTGCGGCGTGTCACAAAGCCGTAGAGGCCGCAGCAAAACATGATCAGCGACGGAATGAGGTAGTATAAAGCATTAATTTCCATGGCTTATCAACGTTTGCGGGCGACAACGACGCCACCGATTATACATGCCAACAACAACACACTGACAGCCTCGAAAGGCAGCAGGTACTGACCCTCGCCGGTGCCCATCATAGCCTGACCGATGGTCTGCATGTCGGGCGCGGCAGCCTCGGGCTTGGCGGCGAAAAGACCGCAGCGCGAGAGCAGCGAGTAACCTGTGACACACAGCATGGCGACCGAGGCAATCAGACCCAGCACGCGGCGCTTCGATGTGAGGCGCTCAGAGCTGTGGCCGGGATGAGACGTGAGCAGAATCGCAAAGACGAAGAGCACCACTATACCGCCTGCATACACAGCGATCTGCACGGCGCCGAGGAACTCGTAATCGAGCATGAAATAAACCACGGCGGCGGCAAACAGTGTGAAGAGCAGGTAGGTGGCGGCACGCAGAATCTTGCGGGTGGTCACGGCCAGTACCGAGAAGATGATTATCGCAGCAGCGACAATCACATACAGAATGATACTTCCTACTGATTCCATATTGTTTATTTGTTTTCTTTTTGTTCTGATTGACCGGCGGCCTTTGCAGCCTCACGCTCAGCCTTGAGTTTGGCGGCGCGTTCGAGGGCGGCGCGTATCTTGGCCTCTTTCTCGGGATCGCCCTTTGCGGCGGCCAGAGCCTTTGCCGCGGCATCATCTGCGGCAGGCGCGGCAGCAGGTGCGGCGACAGGCGCTGCGGCAGTACCCTCGCGCTCGGCCTTGAGAGCGGCGGCTTTTGCCTTGGCGGCGGCCACCTTGGCCTCACGCTCGGCGGCAAGCCGGGCTTTCTGCTCCTCGGTCAGTTCGGGCTCGGGTTTCTCGGGCAGATAATTGAGCTGTTTGACGAGTTTGCTGCGGGTGAACACACTCTGCTCGAAATCGTTTGAGAAACGCAGGGCGTCGGTGGGACATGAGGTCACACACAGCTGGCAGAACGTGCAGCTGCCCAGATCGTAGATATAACGGTCGAGTTTCTTTTTTTTGGTGCCTGCAGGCGTGTCAACCATCTTCGACTCGATGGTGATGGTGCCGTTGGGGCAGTTGCGCTCGCAAGTGCCGCAGGCGATGCATTTGTGATTGCCCTCGCTATCATATTTGAGCTCGAGAATGGCGCGGAAACGCTCGGGCCATTTGAATGTCTCGCGGTCTTCGGGATAACGTTCGGTAATCTTGGGGGTGATAAATTCTTTGCCGGTCACCTGCATGCCCTTAAGGAGCGATGCGATGCCCGAACCCAATGATGAAAAATATTCTTTTACACTTCCCATTGATAAATGATGGTTATTGTCGTAAGATGTTTATACTCTAAATATGTCAGTCGCGCACCTGGCCCCCGACAATATCGAGCAGCTCGGTGGTGATGGATTGTTGACGCAGTTTGTTATACTCGAGCCGCAACTGGTCGAGCAGTTTCTTTGCATTGTCGTTGGCGGCCTGCATTGCCATCACGCGGGCAGCCTGTTCTGAGGCACGGTTCTCGACAAACACCTCCTGAGTGAGAGCGAGCAGGTACATCGGCAGAACGCTCGAGAAGATGGTCTGTGCGTCGGGCTCAAAGATATATGGCCGCGCCGACGGCACTATGCCCTCGGTGGCAAATGCGTCAGACGACAGAGGCAGCAACCGGTCGGCGGCGGGACGCTGACGTCCGGCCGACTGATAATTCATATAGACGAGTTCGACAGCATCTGTATCGCCTTTGAGGAAAGCGTCGCGCAGACCGAATTCGAATTTCTTGACCTCGTCGCCCTCGCTCTTGCTGTTGATGTCATCGGCGGTCGTCACAGTTGTGCGGGCATCCGACAGACGTGCGCACGCCTTGATCATCTTGCGGCCTATCGCCACGATGTCGATGTGCAGATCTTCGCCGAGGTCAGATCTGAGCTCGCGGATATGCGAGTCAAGGAATTTGACCAGATTGACGTTATAGGCGCCGCACAGACCGTCGTCGCTGCCGAGCACCACCATCGTCACCCGCTGCAAAGTACGGGTCTCGGTGAGGGGCGATGTAAAGGTGGCATCTGCGGTGAGCAGATTGGCGATTATCGTCTCGATATTTGAGCGGTAGGGCTTGAGACGGCGCAGAGCGCCCTCGGCCTTGTGCATTTTGGCCGACGAAATCATCTTCATTGCTCCGGTGATCTTCTCTGACGAAGCTACCGAGCCGATGCGTCCTTTTAATTCTCTAAGTGTAGCCATGTGATGTCGGGCGACTTGTTAACTGTTAAAACTGACCTGCGATCTGGTTGGCGGCCTCGGTGAGCTTGGCGGTCACATCGTCGGTGAGCTTGCCTGCCTTGATCGGCTCGAGCACATCGGCCTGATATTTGGCCTCGAGCAGCTGTATGAGCTGTTTCTCGAAGTCGGCCACCTTGTCGGCGGGCACATTCTCGAGCAGACCGTTCACACCGCAATATATGACTGCGACCTCATTCTCGACAGCGACAGGATGATACTGGGGCTGGATGAGCAGACGCTCGTTTTTACGGCCTTTGTCGATGACACGGGCGGTCACGGCGTCGATATCGCCACCGAATTTTGTGAACGATTCGAGCTCGCGGAACTGTGCCTGGTCGATCTTGAGGGTACCGGCCACCTTCTTCATCGATTTGATCTGAGCGTTGCCGCCCACACGCGACACCGATATACCTACGTTGATCGCAGGACGGATACCGCGGTTGAAGAGCGCCGACTCGAGATAGATCTGGCCGTCGGTGATCGAGATGACGTTGGTGGGGATGTAAGCCGATACGTCGCCTGCCTGAGTCTCGATGATGGGGAGCGCGGTGAGCGAGCCCCCACCCTTTACCATGGGTTTGAGAGCGGCGGGCAGGTCGTTCATGCGCGATGCGATCTCCTGGTTGTCGATGATCTTGGCGGCACGCTCGAGCAGACGCGAGTGCAGATAGAATATATCGCCCGGATAAGCCTCGCGGCCCGAGGGGCGCTTGAGAATCAGCGAGATCTCGCGGTAAGCTACGGCCTGTTTCGAGAGGTCGTCGTAGACGATGAGCGCGTCGCGGCCGGTGTCGCGGAAGAATTCTCCGATGGCAACGCCCGCGAAGGGCGAATAGTAGCGCATCGAGGCCGAGTCTGAGGCCGTGGCGGCAACGACTACGGTATAGTCGAGAGCACCGTATTTGCGCAGAGTCTCGACCGTAGCGGCGATTGACGACGCTTTCTGTCCGATGGCCACATAGATGCAATATACGGGTTTGCCGGCCTCATAATTGGCACGCTGGTTGATGATGGTGTCAATCGCGATGGCGGTCTTGCCGATCTGGCGGTCGCCGATGATGAGCTCGCGCTGTCCGCGGCCGATGGGCACCATCGAGTCGACAGCCTTGATACCGGTCTGTAGCGGCTGGGTCACAGGCTGGCGATAGATAACGCCGGGAGCCTTGCGCTCGAGAGGGAGGCGCATCAGGTCGCCGGCGATGGGACCGCGACCGTCGATGGGCTCGCCGAGCACATTGATGACACGGCCGAGCAGGCCTTCGCCCACAGGAATCGAAGCGATCTCGCCTGTGCGGCGCACACTCATGCCCTCGGTGACTTTGTCGACGTTGTTGAGCAGGATGACACCGACGTTGCTCTCCTCGAGGTTAAGGGCCACGCCTTTTACGCCGTTGGCAAATTCGACGAGTTCGTTGGCGCATACATTGTCAAGGCCATAGACGTGGGCAACGCCGTCGCCTACCTCGAGCACCTGGCCTACTTCTTCGAAGTTGACCTTGGTGTTTACGCTTTCGAGCTCTTGCTTTAAAACTTCAGATATCTCGCTTGGATTAATCATTGTGGGCTTGTGCGGGAAGTGGATGTGATAATAATTTATTTAAGAAGACTGAGCCGCAATTCCTTGAGGCTGTTGCGCAGCGATGCGTCGAGACGCTCGTTGTCGATGTTGACGATGAAACCGCCGATGATGTCGGGTGCGACCTCGGTGGTAAACTCCATTGTGCCGCCGTCGAGGTGTTTCTCGACGAGGCTGCGGATGCGTTGCTCGGTGTCGCTGTCAAGCTTGGCGGCCGACACCACATGCACGCTGCGTATATTGCGCTCCTTGCGGTAAAGAATGACGAAACTGTGCGCGATCTGGCCCATAAGGTCGATGCGGCGGTTTTTCTCGAGCAATTTGAGGAAATCGGCAAAGGTTTTATCGTCGGCCGTGGCCATTGCTGCCGTCGTGAGAATGTCAGACTTGTCTTTTGGTGTCACAAAGGGATTTGCCACCATCTTGTACAAGTCGTGGTTTTGGTCGAATGCAGCCGACAGGTTTTGCATGAGCAGATACATGCGGCTGTCGCACTTCTGGTCGACAGCCACCTTGTAGAGTGCTTTTGCGTAACGGCGTGGGATGAGTCCTTCGTTCATTTCCGGTAATGGTTATTTGCTCTCGATTTCGTCGAGAAGAGTGTTGACGAGTTTTTTCTGGGCCTTGGGGTCTTCCATCTGGCCTTTTACTACTTTTGATGCAATCTCGAGTGCAAACTCGCTGACTTGGTTGCGGAATTGCTGTTCAGCTTCTTTCTGTTGCTGTTGGATCTGCATTTTAGCGCTATCCATTACTTTCTGAGCCTCGACCTGTGCAGCCGAGCGGGCCTGCTCGATGATCTGGGTCTTGATCTTGTCGGCCTCGCGCATCATGTCGGCCTGCTGGCGGCGGGCGTCGTTGATGACTTCCTGGGCGCTCTGGCGGGCGTTGTCGAGTTGCTCTTTGGCACTTTGGGCATATTCCACTCCCTTGTCAATCAGATCGGCCCGTGAGTCAACAGTCTTGAGGATGACCGGCCATGCAAACTTCCAGAGAATGAAGAAGAGCACGGCAAAGGATACGAACATCCAGAAGATAAGGCCGAAGTCAGGGGTGAATAGTTCCATAAACTAATGGTTGTTGGCTGAAAGGGGAAAATGCTGATTATACGAACAGTGCGAGGATACAAACGATCACGGCGAAGAGTGCTACACCCTCGATAAGAGCGGCGATCACAATCATGTTACTGCGGATGTCACCGGCTGCTTCGGGCTGACGGGCGATTGCCTCCATGGCCGAGCCACCGATTTTACCGATACCGATACCTGCGCCGATAGCTGCGATGGCTGCGCCGATGCTGGCGCCGATGCCGTTGAGAGAGAGTTCTGCTAAAAGTCCTAACATAATCTTAGAGTTTTGTTGATTGATATTTTTTGTTTGTTAAATTCATTTGGTTGCATGCGCCGCCACGGCCGCCTCGTGTGATTCGGCCTTCTCTTTATGCTCTTCGTGCTGCTGGGCAAGAGAGATAAAGATGGTCGATAGCATGGTGAACACGTAGGCCTGGATAAAGCTGACCAGAACGTCGATGAGCAGCATGAAGATCGAGAACAGTAGCGACACTACGGTTGTAGCGGCTCCGACAGCCGGGCTTATGGCCGCAAAGATGAAGATCAGCAATGTGAGCACAAGCACGATCATATGACCGCCCATCATGTTGGCGAAAAGACGCACTGTCAGCGCGGCCGGTTTGGTGAATATACCGAATACCTCGATCACCTGCATGATCGGCAGAGGGAACTTGAGCCAGATAGGCACATCGGGCCAGAAGATCTCTTTCCAATAATGCTTGTTGGCATAAAGATTGGTCACAAGGAATGTCAGAATCGCCAGCACCAGTGTCACGGCTATGTTGCCGGTAAGGTTGGCGCCGCCGGGAAAGACGACCATCAGGCCGAGCAGGTTCATGCCGAAGATAAAGAAGAATACCGTCAGCAGATATGGTGCGAAGCGTGGAGCATCTTTGCCGAGAGTCGACTTGACAACACCGTCATATATGAAGATGAGCAGTGCCTCGATCGCGCCAAGGCCTTTGCGCGGAGCCTTATACGGATTGCGCTTGAGATAGTTTGCAAGCCACAGCATAAGGCCGGCCACAAGTATCAGTGTGATAAAAAGCGCGCACACATTCTTGGTGATCGATATATCGATAGGCTTGATTTCCTTGCCGTCGACGATTTCGACCACTTTTCCCTTATGCGGGCTGTCTTTTCCGGCGATTTTGAATGTCGTATTGCCGTCGACATACTCTTTGCCGCCGGTCACGCGGGCCGACGAGAATATGTGCAGACCGTCAGAGCCGAAGACAATCACCGGCAGAGGTATGCGATGGTGATGGTCAAACGGCACTTCCCAGCCATAACCGTCGCCGAGATGCTCGAAAATTATCTCTTTGGGATCGATCTTCGAATTCTCGCCGCTCTCGTCATGTGCCGATGCGCAGACCGGCACAGGCATTGCGAAAAGTGCCGTCAGCGCTACTATGAGTATTGAGATATATCGGGTCATGGCTTAATAAAGGCAGACTGACACTACGTTGTTATCAATATCGGCAAGACCGCCCGTTATTGAGCGGCTCTCTTCGTTGCCCTCGGCATCGACAAACCGTATTTCGCCGGCTGTGAGCGTCGATACCAGTGAGGCATGGTTTCTGAGCACGGTAAACGAGCCCATGGCGCCCGGGAGAGTCACCTGACGCACCTCGCCCTCGAATACGATCTCTACCGCCGATATGATCTTTAGTGTCATCCTGTATTAGTATATAAAACGTTCGTTATTATTTAACCTCGGCAAGCAGTCGTTTGCCCTTCTCGATGGCGTCGTCGATTGTGCCGACGTTGAGGAATGCCTGCTCGGGATATTCGTCCATCTCGCCGCTGAGAATCATCTTGAATCCGCGGATTGTCTCGCTCAGAGGCACGAGCACGCCGGGCAGACCGGTAAACTGCTCTGCCACGTGGAACGGCTGTGAGAGAAAACGCTGGGCACGGCGGGCACGCGATACGACGAGTTTGTCCTCGTCTGAGAGCTCGTCGACACCGAGGATGGCGATGATATCCTGCAGCTCGTTGTATTTCTGCAGCAGCTGCTTCACGGCCTGCGCGGTATTGTAGTGCTCCTCTCCCACGATGTTTGGATCGAGGATGCGTGATGTCGACTCAAGGGGATCGACGGCGGGATATATGCCGAGCTCTGAAATCTTACGCGAGAGCACGGTGGTCGCGTCGAGGAAGTTGAAGGTCGTGGCCGGAGCGGGGTCGGTCAAGTCGTCGGCAGGCACGTAGATTGCCTGGACAGAGGTGATCGAACCGTTTTTGGTCGAGGTGATACGTTCCTGCAGCATACCCATCTCTGACGCCAGTGTAGGCTGGTAACCTACGGCCGAAGGCATACGGCCCAGAAGAGCCGACACCTCGGAACCTGCCTGGGTGAAACGGAAGATGTTGTCGATGAAGAGAAGCACATCCTTGCCGCCGGCACCCTGATCGCGGAACTGCTCGGCTACGGTCAGACCGGTAAGAGCCACACGCAGACGCGCGCCCGGCGGCTCATTCATCTGACCGAACACGAGTGCGGCCTGCGAGGCGCTGAGCTCCTTGAGGTCAACGTCGTGCAGATTCCACTCGCCTTTCTCCATTCCCTCTTTGAACTTATCGCCGTAACGCATTACACCGCTCTCGATCATCTCGCGCAGCAGATCGTTGCCCTCGCGGGTACGCTCGCCCACACCGGTGAACACCGAGAAACCGTCATGTCCCTTGGCGATATTGTTGATAAGCTCCATGATGAGCACGGTCTTGCCCACACCGGCACCGCCGAAAAGACCGATCTTGCCACCCTTGCTGTAAGGCTCGAGCAGGTCGATCACCTTGATACCGGTCGAGAGTATCTCGGTGCCGATGGTAAGGTCTTCGAAAGCCGGAGCCGGCTGGTGTATAGGTTTGAGGTCTTTGCGGTCAAGCTCGGGCAGGTTGTCGATGGCATGGCCGATGACATTCATCAGACGGCCCTTTACCTGATCGCCCGTGGGGATAGCGATAGGATGGCCGAGGTTGGCGACTTTGAGACCGCGGCGCAGACCGTCGGTACTCTCCATGGCCACGCAGCGTACGGTGTCCTCGCCGATATGCTGCTCGACCTCGAGAATCAGCTCGGTGCCATCCTCGCGATCAATCTTGAGGGCTGTATAGATCGGGGGAAGGATATTGCCCTCGCCCTCAAAGGCCACGTCGACCACCGGGCCGATGACTTGCGCTATAGTGCCGAAATTTTCGCTCATTTTATTAAAAGAGTTGTGGAGATATGGGGTATTAGTTTTTATCTTATCAAATGTGCCAGCCGAAGACTACGATCAGAGCCATCAGCACGAGGTTGACCAGGTTGATGGGCAGCAGATACTTCCACTCAAGGGCAAGCAACTGGTCGATACGCAGACGGGGGAAAGTCCACTTGAACCATATGATCACTGCCGAGAGGACGAATGCCTTGCCGAGGAACCATATCAGCGAGGGTATGTAGTCCATGATATGGTTGAACGACTCCCAGCCGGGAATGTGCAGGGGCATCCAGCCGCCGAAGAAGAGCAGCGAGGCGACGCCTGCGACGATAAAGAGATTGAGGTATTCGGCCAGATAGAAGAAACCGAAGTGGATACCCGAATACTCGGTATGGTAACCTGCGGTAAGCTCTGACTCAGCCTCGGGAAGGTCAAACGGGCCACGGTTGGTCTCGGCTGTGCCGGCGATCATATAGATCACGAATGCGATCAGAGCGGCGATATGGCCTTTGAAGATAAACCACGCATCCTGCTGGGCGGCAACGATGTCGGTTATCGACATAGATCCTGCGAGACAAACCATCGTGATGACCGACAGGCCGATAGACAGCTCGTAGCTGACCATCTGCGCGCCCGAGCGGAGAGCGCCGATGAGAGTGAACTTGTTGTTTGACGACCATCCTGCAAGCAAGATACCGAGCACGCCGATAGACGAGCATGCGAGCAGGAAGAAAATGCCGATGTTGAAGTCGATGATCTGCAGGCCGTTGCCCCAGGGCAGAACGGCAAAACAGAGCATTGAGGCGATAATTACAAGGTAAGGTGCGAGAGCGAAGAGGAACTGGTCGACATGATTGAGGTGGATGAGCTCCTTGATGAGGATCTTGAACATGTCGGCGAAGCTCTGCAGCAGACCCCAGGGACCTACGCGGTTGGGACCGAGACGGCACTGGAATGCCGCACACAGTTTACGCTCATAATAGATATAGAAGAGGGCCAGCAGCGCATAGACCAGCAACAGGCCGACACCGATTAACAGGCATTCGACAACTGTCGTGAGCCAGGGAGCCATGAACGAGAGCAAAAAGTCGTGAATGCTGCCGGTGATTATTGAGAAGTCTTGCATATCGAGTGATATAATGTGATTCTGATTAGTCGGTCAATTGTATTAGCGGTCCATGTCGGGCACAATGTAGTCAAGCGAACCGCCGATGGTGATAAGGTCGGCGATCTTGCTGCCGCGCGTGATGTGGTCTACCACATAGGCCAGCGGCAGACAGGGCGGAGCGATCTTGAGACGGTAGGGTTTGGTGGTGCCGTCGCTCTCGATGTAGACGCCGAAGACACCGCGGCAGCCCTCGACGAGCTGGAACCATGCGCCTTTGGGCAGTTTGAGCACTTTGGGCACTTTCACGCAGTACTCGCCGTCGGGAATGTTGTCGACGAGCTGCTCAAGAATCTTGGCCGACTGCTCCATCTCGCTCATACGTACCTTGAAGCGAGCCATCGAGTCGCCCTCTTCACGCACGATCTCCTCGAAATCGAGTTCATTGTAGATTGAGTAAGGATGGGTCTTGCGCACGTCGCACGCCCAGCCCGACGCACGGCCCGAGGGGCCGGTGACGCCATAAGAGATGGCATCTTCGCGGCTGAGGACACCGACGCCCTCCATACGGTTCTTGGCAATGACGTTGCCGGTAAAGATCTTGTTGTATTCCTTGATATTTTTGGGCAGTACAGCGAGCAGGGCCTTCACGTCATCGACAAAGTCGGGCGCTATGTCCTGCATCACACCGCCGATGCAATCGTAGTTGAACGTCATTCGGGCACCGCAGGTCTTCTCCATGATGTCAAGAATCTGTTCGCGCACACGCAGAGTGTAGAACAGCATCGTGGTGGCACCGAGGTCCATGCAGTACGTGCCGATAAACAGGCAGTGAGAGGCGATACGCGACAACTCGTCCATCATCACACGTATCACCTGGGCGCGGCGCGAAATCTCGATACCGGCAGCCTTCTCGATGGCGATACACAGGCCGTGATGATAGTTGTGAGCCGAGAAGTAGTCGAGACGGTCCATGAAGTGGAGGGTCTGCGGCCACTGCAGTGACTCGCAGAGCTTCTCGACGCCACGGTGTATATAGCC
>JAUNGA010000074.1 GCA_030524765.1 Bacteroidales bacterium
TCCAGATATAGTAGAGCGAATTTCTGTCGTGTGCGCCGTGAAACTTATTGGCGAGGCGTTTGTGAGACAACTCGGGGCCCACGAGGTATGACATCCTGTATATATCGCCGGCCAGGGCATGGGCCTTGGCCATACGGAATGTATCGCCAAGCTCTGTGGCATCGTCGATTGCCTTGAGGGCCGACCGGATCGCCGCGGGATAATCTTTGGCGTCGTAGCAGGTGGTGCCGAGGTATTGAAAAGCATCAGCCCGGCGCGGCGACAACGGGCGCTGACGATAGTAGTCGGCGGCACGGTTGGCGCGGGCGATCAGGGCGGGACTGACGGGTTCGTAGTTCTTGACCGATTTCTCGACCATGAGCAGGTCGTAAAGGGCACGGTCGGCGTCGTTTTTGATTGATGAGCTGTCGATCTCGAGCAACGCACGATAGGCCGACACCGAGTCGGTGTCGATCATCGATTCGATCTCGCCGAGGCGGCGCTGCATGTCGCCGGCACACGAGGCGGCGAAGATCGCAAGAAGTACTATGTAGACGATACGGCGCATATATTGCAAAGATAAGGATTGCTACTGAAATTTGCAAGCTCTATGTCGATATCGTCGACAAGGGTCGCGGTTTTTAACACGCGCCATGCTGTCACAAAAAACAAGAGCCTCGTTTGCTGAGGCTCTTGGCGAAGATGTGTGATAATGATTTGCGGTTGGTGATGATGTCTGCACCATGCTCAGCGCACGCGCAGTTTCTGGCCGGGGCGCAGTTTTGCCGATGATGTGATGCCGTTGAGCCGGCAGAGCGACTGCACGGTGGTGCCGTTGCGCGACGCGATGCGGCTCAGCGAGTCGCCCTTGCGCACGGTATAGGTTTTTGAGCCGCCTTTCGACGCCGACTGCCGGGTAGATTTGTGGTTGCCGTACTCTACCTTGTGGGTCGATTTGTACTGTGCGGCATATGCGGCGTTGGCCTCGGGTGAGAAGTTGCGGGCGTTCTGATAGGTATTCTTGTCAAAGGTGTAGGTGTCGGTGTGGGTCGTCTGGTTGGCGAAGTCGAAGATTGCCGCGGGGTTGATCGCATAGCCCATGTAGCGGGTCTCGAAGTGCAGGTGCGAGCCGAATGAGCGGCCTGTGTTGCCTGCCAGAGCGATAGGGTCGCCGGCGCGTACGTACTGGTCGGGCTCGACGAGGAATTTTGAGAGGTGGCCGTAGACGGTCTCGAGATCGTTGGTGTGGCGCACTACCACGTAGTAGCCATATCCGCGGGCTTCGTATTTGGTGAGGCGCACACGTCCGTCAAATGCGGCGCGGATAGTGTCGCCTGTGTTGGCCTTGAGGTCGATGCCCTTGTGCATGCGGCGGAAGCGTTTGCGGTAGCCGTAGGGCGAGGTTACATAACCGGGGTGGGGCATCGCGAATTTGCTCACGTCGATGACGGCGGTCTGGGGCACTGCGGTGTTTTTATAGCAGTTTACAAAATTGCTTTCCCAGCCTTCGGTGTAGATGTCAAATTCGGGCTCCTCTTCTTCGGCGAAGAGTGATTCGAGATATTTGGTCGTATTGCCTACCTCGACGGTGCTGGTCTGGCTGGCGATGAGCTCGCCGTGCTGGGTGTTGTGCTGTCCGGGCAGACGGTAGTTCTGTGCGTCGGTTGCGCCGGGGACAGCTATTGCAAAAGCCAGGGCGCCGAGGAGTGCTATCTTACGGGAGAGTTTCATTGGTCGCTTGCGTTTTGAGTCGAGAGGATGTTGCGTTTATTAATCGAGTTCGTCGGGTGCGTAGATTGCCGGAGTGGTATCCATTGCATAATCAAAAATCTCCTCGGGGCTGAAGAATCGTTTGATCTCTATCCCGGCGTTCTCGACCGAGTCAGAGGCATGCACGATGTTTTCCTGTCCCGACATTCCGAAGTCGCCCCGGATAGTGCCGGGGGCCGCGTTGCGGCAGTTTGTGGCGCCGACCATGGCACGCACCACGGCTACGGCGTCTTTGCCTTTGAGCACCATCACGATCACCGGAGTGGCCATCATGCTGCGCAGCAGCGAGGGGAAGAACGGGCGGTCGACCAGATGGGCATAATGTTCGCGCAGTACGGCTTCGTCGAGCTGCATCATCTTTATACCTGAAATAAACAGTCCTTTGCGCTGGAAGCGGGAGATGACGTCGCCTACAAGGCTGCGTCGGATGGTTGAGGGTTTCAGGATTATAAAGGTCTGCTCCATGGTCTTGTGTTAATTTTTGTTTATGCGTTATTGCGCACTCTTCAAAGTTACAAATTTCCGCTCAATTAGTGAAAGAATTCCGTGATAAAAAATGCAAATCTGTTTGCCTTGATGTGAAATCAGCATATAAATTGCTAAAATAAAACGTATTATAAAAAGCATGTTTTACAACATATTTTCAACTTTTCACATGTCGGCTGTGTTGTCGTGTGTTAATTGTGTTAACAGCCGTTTGCACTCGGCACACCGGGCGTTAATATGTGCATCGGATGTGCCTTCTGCACAGATAAGCGGTATGTCGGCCATACAAAAAAAAGACAGGTCGCGGGCCGAGGCCCGCAACCTGTCGCTGTGATTCAGAGAGATGATTACATGTTCATACCGCCGTCGACCTGGATCACCTGACCCGATACATACGACGACATGTCTGAGGCGAGGAATGTGGCCACGTTGGCGATGTCCTCTACCTGGCCGCCACGGCGCAGGGGGATCTTCTTGACCCACTCGGCGCGGATATCGTCGGGCAGAGCCGCGGTCATGGCTGTCTCGATAAAGCCGGGGGCGATGGCGTTGGCACGGATGCCGCGTGAGCCCACCTCCTGGGCGATACTCTTGGCCAGAGCGATCAGGCCGGCTTTTGAGGCTGCATAGTTTGCCTGGCCGGCGTTGCCGTGCACGCCCACGACCGAAGCCATGTTGATGATCGAGCCCGAGCGCTGACGCATCATGACGGGCAGTACGGCGTTGATGAAGTTGAACGCGCTCTTGAGGTTGACAGCGATCACAGCGTCCCATTGCTGCTCGGTCATGCGCATCATCAGGCCGTCTTTAGTGATGCCTGCGTTGTTTACAAGAATGTCGATGCGGCCAAAGTCTTCCTTGACCTGGGCCACTACCTGCTGGGTCTGGGCAAAATCGGCTGCATTTGAGGCATATCCTTTGGCTTTGACGCCAAAAGCGGCGATTTCGGCCTCGGTCTGCTTGCCGTTCTCATCGATTACAAGGTCGGTGAAGGCCACGTTGGCGCCTTCCTGGGCGAAACGCAGGGCCAGAGCCTTGCCGATGCCGCGTGCCGCGCCGGTGATGAGCGCGGTCTTTCCTTCGAGTAGTTTCATACTTTGTAAAATGTGTATGTAGTTTGATTTATCGATTTCAGACTGCAAACTTACGCATTTTTTCCGAGATAATGAGATTTTAGACGCAAAAACGCGCGGATGCCCGTCGCAGGTGCTATGTCGGGCGGCTGCAAGCCCGCCGCGTGACAAATAAAGGCGTTTTTTTTGTCAGATCATCCAAAAAATGTAATTTTGCGCTTATTATGGCAGATACAATATTTCACTCGGGCAAATACGAGCGTCTGTTCGGTCTGATAGGCTATCCGCTGGGCCACTCGTTTTCGCAGAGTTTTTTCAACAGCAAATTCGAGTCAGAGAACATCAATGCCCGTTATGTCAACTTTGAGATACCGACTATCGAGGCTTTGCCGGGCGTCGTGGCCGGGCATCCCAATCTGCGCGGATTCAATGTCACGATTCCCTACAAAGAGCGTATCATCGAGTATCTCGACGCCATCGATCCCGAGGCCAAGGCCATCGGGGCGGTCAATGTGGTCAAGATATACCGCCAGCCCGACGGCAGTCTGTCG
This sequence comes from Bacteroidales bacterium, assembly GCA_030524765.1. Lineage (GTDB taxonomy): Bacteria > Bacteroidota > Bacteroidia > Bacteroidales > Muribaculaceae > CAG-873. The sequence goes on from JAUNGA010000074.1 coordinate 3,860, forward strand.
TTCAAGGGCTACAACAGCGATGCGATCGGCTTTGGCGACTCGATCAAGCCTATGCTCGAGGCCGGGGTGCACGATCGAGCCCTGATACTCGGATCAGGCGGTGCGGCCAAGGCTGTGGCCCATGCGCTCGACAAGCTGGGCGTGGCGTCGGTCATCGTGTCGCGCACCAAGCGCCCGGGCGTGCTGATCTACGAGGAGCTGACCCCCGAGATAATCGCCTCGCACCGCGTGATTGTCAATACGACGCCCCTGGGCATGTATCCCAATGTCGACGAATGCCCGGCCATACCCTATGGATGCCTCACCGAGCAGCATATCTGCTATGATCTGCTCTACAACCCCGATACGACGCTGTTTATGAAAAAAGCCGCCGAGGCCGGCGCGACTGTCAAGAACGGCCTTGAGATGCTTTTGCTGCAGGCGTTCGTGTCATGGACCATCTGGAATAAATAATACGAGATTATCAAACAATATTATCATAGACTATGTCTAACTTGTCGAAAATTGTTTATGTGGCGCTCATCGCGCTGATACTCTTCCCCCTGCCTGTGCTGGGGCTGCCCAATGTCACGGCGCCGATAGCGCTGCTGGCCGGATTGATCTTTGCGTTCGCCTTTGAGAATCCGTTCCCTAAGTTCAATAAAAAGACTTCGAAGTATCTGTTGCAGGTCGCCGTGGTGTGCCTCGGTTTCAACATGAACCTGCAGGAGTCGTTGCGCTCGGGCGCCGAGGGCATGATGTTCACTGTCGTGTCGGTGATCGGCGTGATGGTGCTGGGCGTGATGATCGGCTACTGGCTGCACATCAACCGCAAGACGGCCTATCTGATTTCGTCGGGCACGGCGATCTGCGGCGGCAGCGCCATTGCGGCCGTTGGACCGGTGCTCAAGGCCGGCAGCGACGAGATGGCTGTGTCGCTGGGCGTGATATTCATCCTCAACTCAATCGCGCTGTTTGTCTTCCCGCCCATAGGCCATATGCTCGACATGTCGCAGACACAGTTCGGCACCTGGGCGGCCATCGCCATCCACGACACATCGTCGGTGGTAGGTGCCGGCGAGGTCTACGGCGAGGTGGCCCTGCAGACGGCCACACTGATCAAGCTGACCCGCGCGCTGTGGATCATACCGCTGGCCTTCGCCACGATGTTTATCTTCCGCGACAAGAGCGGCAAGATCTCAATTCCCTGGTTTATATTCATCTTTGTGCTGGCCATGGTGGTCAACACCTACGTGGCCCTGCCCGGCGGATTCGTCTCTACCATGGTATGGATCGCCCGCCGCGGCATGGTTGTGACACTGTTCATGATCGGTGCGTCGCTGTCGCTCAAGATGATCAAGAGCGTGGGCGTCAAGCCCATGCTGCTGGCCGTGGCTCTGTGGATCGTCATCAGTCTCACAAGTCTGGTGGTGGTCGAGAACACTATAGTCTGAGCCGGTGATGCGGGCGCCGTTTGCCTCGCTGCCCGCTCTGCCGCTCGCCGCAGGTATTGCAGCGGGCATCGCAAGCCATGCGGCTGCGATGCCCGCTGCGGTCGTTGTGGGCGCATGTGTGGCCGCGATGGCCCTCATGGCCTTCAGGCACCATTATGCGGCATTTGCGCTCTATGCGTTCGCCGCCGGCTGGCTCGCGGCCATGCTGTCGCAGCCCGCCGGTGCGCCGTCGGCCGCATTCGACGGCATAGGGCGCCGCTGGCATGCCGAGGTGATATCGTCGTCGGCCGGTCAGCGCGGTCAGTCGATGATCGTGCGTATCGACTCGGCCGACGGCCTCGGGGCGTTTGTGCCGTTCAGGGCCATGGTGGCCGTGCCCGATGCCTCGGAGCGGCGCCCCGAGGGCACACTGCTCGTTGTACGCACGGCCATGCAGCCCGTCGCCGGTTTTGTCGACTTCCCGCATCAGAGCGATTTCTCGGACTATTATAGGCAGCATGGCATTGCGGCCCGGGCCTATGCGGCGCCAGACAGCATCGTCACGGCAGGCCGCCGGCGGTCGGTGGCCGCATGGTGTGCCGACCGTCGGGCCGACATTGAGGACCTGTTTGTCGGGGGCGGCCTCGACGACCGCGCTTTCGGCATCGTGTCGGCGCTTGTGTTGGGCGACCGCGACAGCCTCGACGAATCGGTGACCGAAAATTTCAGAGCTGTCGGCGCGGCCCATGCGCTGGCCCTGAGCGGCTTTCACGTCGGGGTGATAGTCATTCTCGTATCGGTGGCGTTGTTTCCGCTCAGGCTGTGGCCGCGGGCCCGCAAGGCGCGTCTCGCGTCGGCCGTTGCCGCCGTCTGGGGCTATGCGCTGCTGACGGGTCTCGGGCCGTCGGTGGTACGTGCCGCCGTCATGCTCACCACCTACTCGCTGGCACGCATGCTCGGACGCCGTGCATCGGCCCTCAACGCGCTGTGCGTGGCCGTGGCCGTGATACTGGCGGTGTCGCCCTCGTCGCTCTACTCGCAGGGCTTCAGGCTGTCGGTGGCGGCTGTGCTCGGCATATTGGCATTCGGCGGCATCAATCGCGTGCCGCGCCGGCGCCGTCTGCTACGTGCGGCCGTCGACACCGTGGTGCTGCCCGTCTCGGCCATGCTCGGTGTGGGCGTGCTGTCGGTATGGTATTTCGGGCGGTTGCCTCTGCTCTTCGTGCTGTCAAATCTGCTCGTCACCCTGCTGATGCCGCTGCTGATGGCAGGCGGCATCGTCGTGGCGGCCTGTGCAGCCTGCCACATCCCCTGTGGCGCCGTCTCGGCGACGGTCAACGCGCTGTGCGGTCTGGCCGACAGTGCCACACGGGCTCTTGCATCGCTGCCCGCGGCCGACAGCGGCCCCGTCTGTCTCACACCGCTTGGCGCCGTAGCCTGCACCGCATGCATCGTGGCGCTGTGGGTCTATCTGCGCTTCGACAACAGCCGCCTGCGCATCGCGGCGGCGATTGTCGCGCCGGTAGCGCTCGTCACGGCCGCATGCTCGTCCGAGCCGCTGCCGCGACACGAGATCTATGTCTCTGACGCCGGCGGCCACACGGCCATCGTCATGCGTTCGGCCGACACCATGGCCGCCATCGTCGCGGCCGACACCGCTGCCGGCACACGCCGCCGCATCGAGCGCGAGTGGCAGGCATTTGCCTTCAGCCGTCGGGCGCGCTCGATCAATGCCGTCGGCTATGATTTCGCTTTCGGGCCGTTTGAGCGCCGCGCCGACATCCTCACCGTCGGCACAGGCCGCATCCACATCGCCTGTCGCCGGCTCGACGACACGGTCGGCGCCGTCACCCACTCGCTCATCACCACACGCTATCGCGGACGCCCCGACACCTATCTTGGCGCCGTGCGTCCCGACACCGTCGTGCTCGCCCGCGGCCTTGGCGCCGCCCGCACCCGCCGCTGGCTCGAGGCCTGCCGTCGGCGCGGCATACCCGTCATCGACATGCACACCCGCCCCTGGCATCCCGTCGTCGGGCCGTGACATGCCCCTGCGGCCGACACGCCGCGATGCGGTCAAGATTCCGGGGCGCTTGGCATTCTGACAAAAAAACACTAACTTTGCATCTATATCAACTCTCAAAACGTTTTGTCTACTAACTTTTATGCGCAAACTTTTATTACCGCTATTCATTCTCTTTGCCATCATGAGTAAAGCTGAAAATCCATTTTTCGCAGAATTTGCGACCGAGCACGGCACCCCGCCGTTCTCTCAGATCGACAACTCAGACTGGGAAGCCGCCATCGACCGCGGCATCGAGCTGGCACGTGCCGAGATCAGAGCCATTGTGGTCAACCGCGCCATGCCCGACTTTGACAATACCATCGTGGCGCTCGAGCGTACGGGTGCCGATCTCAACCGTGTGCTCAACGTGTTCTATCCGCTGCTCTCGGCCGACTCCGACGACGAGATGATGCGCATAGCCATGGGCGTGTCGCAGAAACTGAGCGACTACTCTACCTCGATCGTGCTCGACGAGGGCCTGTGGCAGCGTGTCAAGCAGGTCTACGACAACCGCGACAAATTTGATCTCACCCCCGAGCAGCAGACCCTGCTGCAGCGCACCTACGACTCGTTTGCCCTGCAGGGCGCCAACCTCGAGGGCGAGGCGCGCGAGCAGTATCGCAAGCTCTCGGCCGAGCTTTCCGAGCTGATCACAAAATTCGGCCAGAACGTGCTCAAAGAGATGGGCACATACGAGATCTGGCTGACCGCCGACGACCTCGCAGGCCTGCCCGAGAGCTCGATCGCCGCTGCCGCCGAGGGCGCCCGTGCCAAGGGGCGCGACGGCGAGTACCTCTTCACGCTCGACCAGCCCGTCTACATGGCATTCATGAAATACTCGTCGCGTCCCGACCTGCGCGAGCGCATGTGGCGTCTCTACAGCGGCCGCAACACCAAGGGCGAGTACAGCAATATCGACATCATGACCCGCATCGCCGAGGTGCGCCGTCAGATCGCCAATCTGCTGGGGGCCGAGACATATGCCGACCATTCGCTGCAGCGCACGATGGCCAAGAATCCGGCTGCCGTCTACGACCTGCTCAACCGCCTGCGCGACGCCTATTATCCCGCGATGCAGGCCGAGATGGCCGAGCTCGCCGAGTTTGCCTCGCAGCTCGAGGGCAAGCCCGTGACCATCAATCCGTGGGACTACAGCTACTACAGCAACAAGCTCAAGGCCGCCAAATACTCGTTCGACGAGGAGCTGCTGCGCCCCTACTTCGAGCTCAACAATGTGATCGAGGGCGTCTTTGGCCTGGCCACACGCCTCTACGGCCTGCGGTTTGTCCCCAACGACAAGATCGAGGTATATCATCCCGATGTCAAGGCGTTTGACGTCACCGATGCCGATGGCAACTTCATCGGTGTGATCTACACCGACTTCTTCCCCCGCGCCTCAAAGCGTCCCGGCGCATGGATGACCGGTTTCCGCGACCAGTATGTCGACGCTGACGGCACCGACGTGCGCCCTCAGGTCACCATCGTGATGAACTTCACCAAGCCCACCGGCGACACTCCCTCGCTGCTCACACCCTATGAGGTCGAGACATTCCTGCACGAGTTCGGCCACGCCCTGCACGGCCTGCTCGCCAAGGCCAATTATGCATCGCTCTCGGGCACGGCGGTCTACCGCGACTTTGTCGAGCTGCCGTCGCAGTTCAACGAGAACTATCTCACCGAGAAAGAGTTCCTCGACGGCTTTGCCCGCCATTATCAGACCGGCGAGCCCATCCCCGCCGAGCTCGTCGACCGCCTTGTGGCATCGGCGCAGTATGGCGCCGCCTATGCATGCATACGCCAGCTGATGTTCGGATTCCTCGACATGGCATGGCACACCGTCAAGGCCCCTGTCGACGACCCTGTGGCGTTTGAGAACGCCGCCGTCAAGGCCGTCGAGATATTCCCCGCTGTCGATGGCGCCATGGTGTCGCCTCAGTTCAGCCACATATTCTCGGGCGGTTATGCCGCCGGCTACTACAGCTACAAGTGGGCCGAGGTGCTCGACGCCGACGCGTTCGCCAAATTCAAGCAGAACGGCATCTTCGACCGCGCCACGGCCGACAGCTTCCGCCACAACATCCTCGAGCGTGGCGGCACAGAGGCCCCCGACGAGCTCTATCGCCGTTTCCGCGGCCAGGAGCCCACGATCGACGCCCTGCTCGAGCGCGACGGTATCACACGTCGCGCCACGCCGGCCATCAACAAGCCTGACAAAGACTGATCATGCTCGTCAGAAGCCAACCCTACAGCGTCACGGCATCGGCCTACCTCGGCCGCATAGCCGTGGCGCTTTTTTGGCGGCTGTGGTGGCTGCCGCTCATCCCCGTCGCCGTCATAGCCGTCGGTGCGGCCGTCGACGTGCGCATTGCCCTTGTGGGGCTCATGGCGCTGTTTATCATCTATCCCGCCGTGATGACTCTCGCCATCATACGCTATGGCATGGGCGCCGATGTGGCCGTCCGCTCGACGGCGACGGCCATGGTGCTCGACGACTCGGCCCTGACACTGCTGTGTGGCCCCGACGCCGCTCCGGTCACCATCGACGCCGCACGCATCGCCGAGGCCCGTATCGACGCCCGGCGGTGGTTGGTCATGCGCGTCGGCCGGCGCCCCGACGACATTGTGCTCGTGCCCGTCGAGGCACTTGACCCTCAGGACCTCCAGGGCGTCTTGCAACGTTTTGTGCCCGATTGGCAGGGCTGACACTTGCATATTTACCTGCCAATACCTATCTTTGCAACCGATGCGCCGTATTGTCTACATAGTACTTCTTGCGATCTTCGCCGCCTCGTGTGCCGGCGACATGCAGCGCCGCCTCGGCGAGATCGAATCGATGATCGACACCGACTCGGTGTCGGCCTATCGTGCGTTGCTCGAGATCGACAGCTCATCAATCAAAAACGACGCCGACCGTGCCCTTTACGACCTGCTCATGGTCGAGAAAACGGTCAAGAACTACGAACCAGTCAGTCCCTCCGTCATCAGTCGCGCTCACCGTGCCGCCGACTATTTCGGCGACCGACGCCTCACGTCCCGACGTGCAGACGCCCACTTCTACCTCGGCAGAGCATACCAACACGCCAAAGACTATCCGTCTGCCATCAGGCCCGCCCTCGAGGCCATCGACGATGCCACAGAGCTTGGCGACACTTTCCGTATGGCCAAGGCCCATGACCTGCTCGGCGATATATACAGGATGTCATACCTCGTGGGCCCCGAGTTGTCTCACAAACGTCTCGCCAATAAGTTTCACGGCGCACACGACAGAAATTCGCTCTACTATATCTGGA
>JAUNGA010000007.1 GCA_030524765.1 Bacteroidales bacterium
GCCGAGTTCTTCAAATTTATTTCCTAATTTTGCACTTGCGGGTAGAATCTGCGAACAGCTTAAATCTATGGCTGCCCTGCTTCAAACATATGGTGATACTCATGATTCCGGATTTCGTATAAAAAACCTCGCTTTTCGTCACTAAAACCGATAAAAGTTTTGCAATTGACAGACGTCTGTGCTATCTTTGCACCATAAACAAAACAACAAATAGCGAATTCAATCTATCATGGAAGAAAACACCAATCATGACGCCAAGGGCGAAGTAAAGAAAGACAAACCGTCACCTGTATGGATCAAGGCCGGCTCAGCTTTTGCAGGAGGAATGGCAGGTGGCTTCGGCGGCGCTCTGCTGCTCGGCGGCGTACCGGCGATTGCCGCCGAGACCGATGGCGAGGATGACTCCGAAGAGATCGTAGAACCCGTCAACGACAATTCATCGCCCTGGACCGACGGTCAGGTGCCGGTGGCTCACGGTGTAAACGACAGCATGTCGTTTGGCCAGGCTTTCGCGGCGGCACGTGCCGAGGTCGGCGCAGGCGGCGTGTTTGAGTGGCGCGGCGGTGTCTATGGCACGTTCAACGCACAGGAATGGAACTCGATGTCGGCCGCCGAACGAGCCGAATGGAGCAGCCACTTCAACTGGAGCAATGTGACACGTGAGCCCGAGCAGACACATCACGGCAGTGGAAGCACCGGCGACAATAATCACGGCCATGAGGATGAAGAGCCCAAAGGCGGCGAAGGCGAAAAGCATCCTGACACCAAAAAACCGGATAATAAAAATGGCCACGACACCAATCATGACGGCGAAAAGCATGAATATGAGGTGATCAGTGTCGACACGACGGAAGACGGTATAGTGACAGCTATCGTAAAGACATCAGACGGCAAATACTGTATGTTGGCCGACACCGACGGTGACGGAGTCTTCGACACCAAAGTGGCCGACACCAACGGCGACGGACAGGTTTCTGACAACGAAATCGTTCCCCTCTCTCCCGCTGAGCGCGTCACTGTCGAATGGGCCAGCGGACAGATGGGTACCGAGCCCCCTGCTCCCGGCCCCGAGATTCATGAGCAACACGAATACGAGATCATATCGGTCGAAGAAGACGACGGCAAGATAATTGCTATGGGATTCTGCGACAACAGACCATGCATTCTGATAGATGGCGACGGTGACGGCATATTTGATCTCAGAATAATGTATGAAAAAGACGGCGATATAGAATCTCAGGAAGGCGAGTACCAGCTGATCGACCCGTCGGAACATCTCACTGTTGATTGGGCTAAAAGTGTGGCTACATATTGCGTCCCTGCCGAAGAGGAGCCTACAGACATATATGACGATGATATAATCGTCGCCGGCGAAGAAGAGGAGGATATCATCGACGGGGATGACATCATAATCGGAGGCGAGGAAGAGGATATCATACCTGACGATCCTTACACCGATCCGACTACATTCGATGACATCTGACAACACCACTCACAGGGGATGCTCCGGCGGGGCATCCCTGATTTTTTGTACCGCATGACAGACCGTCAATGTGAATAAGTGCAAAACATAGCTTCTGTTGGCCGTTTTTTATGTAACTTTGCATCAAAACAAACATCCACATGCAAGTAGAAATCGGAGATATCGTAAGATTCCTCAACTCGGTCGGAGGCGGCCGGGTTGTAAAAATAGAGGGCAATCTGGCCTATGTCGACGACGACGGATTTGAGACACCCGTATTGGTAAAGGAATGCGTTGTGGTGCGCTCGCACGCACAGACAGCCACCGACGCCAAAGCCGACATGAAGGCCACCACACCGCCTCAGACTGCCGTAGCGCCGTCGAGTCAGTCGGCACCACGACCGCAACCCAAACCCGAGCTGCCGCCGGCGCCTGAGACCGCCGAAGGCGAAAAGCTGAATATTATTCTCGGATTTGAGCCGGCCGACATCAAACGGCTCAGTTCGACGACATTTGACGCCTATATGGTAAATGACTCGAATTATTATCTGTATTTTACCGTGTCGACCCGCACGGCCGACAGCGAACAACTCGATGTGCGCTATGCCGGACTGATCGAGCCGGCCACCCAGATATTTCTTTTCGAGCTGTCGACCGCCGATCTGCCGTCAATCGACAGACTTGCGGTACAGGCAGTGGCCTTCAAACGCGACAAGGCCTTTACGCCCAAACCTGCCATAGATTTCGAACAACGCTTTGATGGCACCAAATTCGCACGACTGCATTGTTTTGGCGCCAATCCCTATTTCGACACTGACGTCATTGCATTCGATATCGTGCGCGACGATGTGCCCGGCGGACGACGCAAAACCGAAATCGACACCGAGCAACTGCGCAAGGCGATGACCGAAAAGGCACGTGCCGACCGCCGAAAACCCAAGCCGGTCGCCAAAAAGCCTGTAAAAGAAGGCGCATTGATAGAAATCGATCTGCACGCAGATGAGCTGCTCGACACCACAGCCGGTATGTCGCCTGCCGAGATTCTGAATTATCAGATCGACACCTTCCGCCGAGTGATGGACGAGCACCTGCGCTATCCCGGCCAGAAGATAGTTTTTATCCACGGCAACGGTGAGGGAGTGCTGCGCGCCGCTCTGCATAAAGAGCTGAACTACCGCTATAAGGGCCATGAGGTGAGCGATGCGTCGTTCAGAGAGTATGGCTTTGGTGCGACGATGGTTACGATACGCAACTTAAAGCGATGATTGCAGTATTCTCGGGTACGGGCAACAGTATGGCGGTAGCCCTCAGGCTCGCCTCTCTGCTTGGCGACGAGGTGGCTGTAATGCCAGATGCAAGACTCGATGCCGACGATCGTATTATATGGGTGTTCCCGGTGTATTCGTGGGGCGTACCGCCTGTCGTCGTCGACTATATTCGTGGCGTCAGTGCCGGCGAGATGTCCAGATGCGATCATTATGCCGTAATGACCTGTGGCGACGACACCGGCCATACCGACCGTATGTGGCGTCGCGAGATCAGACGTGCCGGCGGACGCGCACGTGGTGTATGGTCGGTACAGATGCCAAACACATACGTGCTGATGAAAGGTTTTGACGTGGATTCCGCCGGCCTCGAGCGGGCAAAACTCGCTGCAATGCCGGACCGCGTCGAGGCCATTGCAGCGGCCATCAAATCGAGTCCCGACGAGACAGATGTCGTAAAAGGCTCTTTCGCAACAATCAAGACCGGAGTGATCTATCCGTGGTTCAAGCGGCATGCGATGTCGCCCAAGCCTTTTCACGCACTCGAGAGCTGTGTGGGATGCGGTCAGTGCGCCCGTCAGTGTCCGCTCGGCAATATAACGATGCAAGGCGGACGACCGGCATGGGGCGACCGATGCGCATTGTGTCTGCGCTGCTATCACCTATGCCCCCGCCACAGCGTGGCATACGGCAAAGCCACCGACGGCAAAGGCCAGTATCGCAGTCTTTTGAAGATTTTTGACCGATAACGCGGTCAATTGGCAAATTTTGAGTAACTTTGCACATCAAAAACCGAATAGATAACTTTTAACCATAAATAAAATGAGAAAGAATATCGTTGCCGGTAACTGGAAGATGAACACAACCCTTCCCGAAGGCATCAAACTTGCTGAAGAAGTAAACGAAGCACTCAAGGGTGTCACACCCAAGTGCGATGTCGTGATCTGCGTCCCCTTCACACACCTTGCTCCCGTGGCAGGCGTGATCGATCAGACCAAACTCGGTCTGGGTGCCGAGAACTGCGCCAACCACGCATCAGGTGCCTACACCGGCGAGGTTTCTGCCGCTATGGTCGCTTCGACCGGCGCAACCTACGTAATCCTCGGCCACTCTGAGCGTCGTCAGTACTATGGCGAGACATCGGAGATCCTGCGCGAGAAACTCGCTCTTGCTCTGGCCAACGGCCTGACTCCGATTTTCTGCATCGGCGAGGTGCTCGAGGAGCGTGAGAACGGCACTTACAACGACGTGGTTAAACGTCAGATCGAAGAAGCTCTGTTTGACCTGTCAGCCGAGGAATTCGGCAAGATCATCCTGGCTTACGAGCCCGTATGGGCAATCGGCACCGGCAAGACCGCCACAGCCGACCAGGCCGAGGATATGCATGCCCACATCCGTGCGACCATCGCCGGAAAATACGGTAAGGAAGTGGCCGACAACACCTCGATTCTCTATGGTGGCAGCTGCAAACCTTCGAACGCAGCCGAGCTGTTCGCAAAACCCGACGTTGACGGCGGCCTGATCGGCGGTGCAGCACTCAAGTGCGCCGACTTCATGGGCATCGTAAACGCATTTTAAATAAAATATTTCGGTCCGACAGGAGCGGTTGTCGCTCTTGTCGGGCTTTTGCTTTTTCACACGTCATAAATGAAAGCACGCACACTGATAACGACACTCGCCATGGCGGCCGCGGCACAGGCTTTTGCAACCCAGCCGGCCGACTCGACAAAGACTCTGCCGATCATATCACGACTGGCCGAGGGCTCTGTCACTGTGATAATGCCCGAAGGGCTTGAATCCCGTCTGTCAGGTGTCAAAGCCGAGCAAGAAGAGTCAGACACACCGTCGACCAACACTACAACCAACCGCAATACATCGCGGGTGGGCTACCGTGTGCAGATTTTTGACGACAACAACGTGCGTACGGCCAAACGCGAGGCCCAGGCACGCAAGAACCAGATCGAAAGCCGATTCCCGGAATATCGGGCCTACATATCGTTCAACTCGCCCTACTGGCGAGTCAAGGTAGGCGACTTTCACTCACGCTCAGAAGCCGAGGCCGCCATGGGCGCCATCAGACAGGCATTCCCGGCGATGGGCAATCAGTTGCGCGTGGTGCGTGACCGCATAAATCCGTAATGACATGGACAAAGAGTTTGTAGACAGTCTTTCCGATCAAGAACGCATAGATGCCATTGCCGAGCGCATGGCCGACATCATCACCCTGCTGGGCGAGGATACCTCGCGTGCAGGCCTTGTCAAGACACCGCAACGGGCCGCCAAGGCACTCTATTACCTGACATCGGGCTATCGTGGCGACGATGCCCGGTCGACGATGCAGGCCGCGCTGTTTGACAATGAGGGTTCGCGCATCGTGACGGTCAAAGATATCGAGTTCTATTCGATGTGCGAGCACCATGTCCTGCCATTTTTCGGCAAAATATCAATCGCGTACATCCCCGGCGAGAAGATTGTCGGCCTGAGCAAACTTGCCCGTGTGGTCGACATCTGTGCGCGCCGTCTGCAGGTGCAGGAACGTCTCACCTCAATGATCTGCGGCGAAGTGATGCAGGCTCTCGATGCCCGCGGCGTGCTGGTGGTGTGCGACGCCCAACATATGTGCATGAAGATGCGCGGTGTCGAGAAACAGGAAGCGTCGACCGTAACGGTCGACTACAACGGCGTATTCGCCGATGACGCCCATCTGCGCCGTGAGGCCATGATGGCTTTGGGAATCTGATTATCGGGTTCTTACCGACAATATATATCCTTTTTTCTTTATTGACGTTATCGTGACAGACGGGTCAGCGAGAAAACGTCGGATATATGTAATCTGTACATTAAGTGCGAGAGAATTAGAATAGCTCGCATCACCCCATATCTTGTCGAGTATTATGTCGCGTTCGACAGTATTACCTATGTTTTCTGCAAGCAACTGCAGGATCTCGGTCTGCCGCACTGAGAGTGAATGTGTCTCGCCTTTGTAGGTCAGCGACAACAGATTGGGCCGAAATATAGTGTCGCCCAACTGATATTCTATATCCTGATTTACGGTCATACTCTCAAACCTCTCGTTGATCTTGGCTATCAGTTCCTCGGGGTAAAAGGGTTTCGGGATATAGTCGTTACCTTTGATGGAGAACCCATGCAGACGGTCAACCTTGTCCGTACGGTCGGTCAGGAAGAAAATTATAACGCGCTTGTCATTCCGGCGGATAATTCTCGCCATCTCGAATCCGTCGAGTTCCGGCATATTTATGTCGAGCAGAATCAGATCGGGGCGCGTTTCCTTATACATTTCTATTCCTACTACCCCATTGTTGGCGTATATCACCTCATATCCTTCGGCTTCGATAAAACGTTTGAGAAGCATCGAATTGCGGATATCATCGTCGACCAACAGTATCTTTATCGTTTTCATAGCTGCGGCAATTTAATCGTGAAACATGAGCCTTTACCGAGGGCGCTTTCTACCGATATATCTCCGCCATGTGCTTCAACCAGCAGTTTCACATAGGCCAGTCCGAGTCCCATGCCGGGCTGAGTGCCCTCCGACGCCTTTCCCCGATAGAAGCGTCTGAAGATATGCTTGATATCAGCCGCCGGAATTCCGTTGCCGTTGTCGCTTATGCACAGTTCGATATTACCGTCATGTCCGGTCGCCGTGGCATTTATCTCTACCGCAGGACCTGAATATTTTACAGCGTTCTCCACAAGGTTGTTTATCATATTATACAGATGCGAGCTGTCGGCTGTGATCTCCAGATCCTTGTCAATATGATTATTTATGACGACAGATTTATCCGAGGGCAATGTTGTGGCAGCGGCCACATCGTCAAAGAGATCATGCAGATTGAGATTGCGCAGGTTGAGAGGTATCTGCTCTACATCATTGAATGTAATATCTCTGAGTTTTGAGAAATAGGATGACAGATTGTCGAGTGCGCGTCTCGTTTCATAAAGTATCTCTTTCCTTACACCCGTATCTTCCATCAAACGTCCGTTATCAAGACCCGACACGCACATTTTCAGTGTCGAGATCGGCCGTTTAAGTTCATGGATCATCGTTGTTATAAAACTATTGCGCATGCGGTCAAGACGCGATAGTTTGAGGACTGTCGAAATTTGCGACACAAGACAGACAATCAGCAGTGCAGACACGAGTATCGATATAATGAGAGTATGCCACATCCCGGGCAGAATTTCGGCCGGACTTATCGGACACACGATTGTCACCGTCTTGCCTTCAAGCTGTGAATAAGGGATAGTCACCGATAACTCAGGATTGAAAACAGATTTATGCGTCTCGACATGTGTTTTCCACACCATACTGTCGGTCTGCGTAACCATTGTCAAGGCTTTTATTCCGGCCTTGTTCAGAACAGAGTCGATGCCCCCGGTAGTGAACGGGCATTTTCGTTCGGTCTGGACATGCTTGGTGGCCAACCATGCCTCATTCTCGTCTTTTGCGCCGGATGCATCAAAAATGACAGAATCGGCCGGTTCGGTCATCTGCTGCTGAGCCAGCTCAACCACCTGATTTTTTTGTTCGTTGGTGAGAGGTGTTCCCGGCTCCAGCCCAAGAAGTTCGTGAGCCGAGAAAAGGTAGGTGTAAATACGGGCCGTACGAGTTGTCCTCACCGTATCGCCGTATTCCTGCTGAAGCGAGAAAACCGGCACTGTCATAACATTGTCGCTCCCGTGATTCTTAAGCGAGTCGGCCCTTGTATCAGATGCCTTTTCGCGTATGGCGTCATAATCATCCACACAACTTGCGATCTGCTTTTCGAGATTTCGCTCATATTCTTTAAGAGAGAACTCATAACGGCCGTAAACCCAATAGACCTGCATTCCGAGAAAGGCAAGTATCGCGATTATAGTAATTATGTATAGAGCTTTGATGCGTTTTTCCATGAAGCAAAATTACGAAGATTATACCGGATTATCATCCTTTGTGTCAGGCTATTTATCTGACAGTAATAATTTAGTAATAATTCCATAATGTTTGAGTAATGATTTTATTCGGGGTGATGGCCGGTGAGGGCATAACTTTGCGGTGTAAAACCTATTAAAACCAAACGAAACCCAGATGAAAAGAACATTTTCAATACTCGCCGTCGGACTTATACTGACAGCCACGCTATCAGGCAAGACTGTAAGACGTCAGCTCAGCATCTTTCAGAATACCGTTCCCGAAACTGAAACTCTCTGCAACGGCACAATGGAATTTGTCTATGACTACCGATGCTGCGTCGATACTGCCGGCACACTTGAAGACAATATATCGAGCGACAATATGTTGCTGCAGATAGGGCGTGACGGTCTGTCGAAGTTCTCAAGCTACAAGAATCTCACCGTTGACTCTCTGTTGATGCGCTCAAGTCAGGAACAGATTGTAGACGCGGCCCTGGAGGGGAAACTCAGCAACGGTGAGTTCATGACCATATACAAGAACTATCCGGCAGGAAAACTCACCCATACAGAAAAAATATGCATGGACTGGTTCCGTTACGACGAGGATATGCCATCGTTAGACTGGAAACTGACCGATTCTGTCACAACCGTACTGGGCTACGAATGCCATGGTGCCCGCTGCAGTTTCCGCGGACGTGAATGGCAAGTATTCTATGCCGAAGATATCCCTCTTACTGACGGACCCTGGAAACTGCACGGACTTCCCGGTCTGATAATGAAAGCATCAGACGAAAAAGGCCATTATACTTTTGAATGCATAGGCATCAAGTCGAAGGCCGATCGTCCGATAACAATCTACAAGGTGCCGTTCAACAACGTCAGACGTGAGGCATATTATGACACAAAGCACCGCTACGAGGTGAATCCATATGCATATTATGAAGCTACCACAGGCGGTAGCATCACCGTATCGGACGAAGCCGGAAATCCTGTACTCGATGCATATGACCCGATAGAACTGCCCTTTGAATACATCGAACGAGACTGGAAAAAATGAAACGACACAGCTTTTTCATATTATGTGCTTTGCTCGGTCTGCTGTCGGCAACGGCCGCAGACCCGGGCAAGCTGTGCGGCATCGTCAGAGATGCTGTCACGGACGAACCTGTCGCCGGCGCGATTGTCAGAACAAAAACGGCGTTCGCAACCACAGATAGCGAGGGACGGTTCGTACTTTCCCGACGGGCAGAGAACGATTCCGTTTCGTTCCGTTGTATGGGATATGAGACACTGACGCTGCCGGCATCGGTCGACCTTTCGTGTGTGCGTCTGAATCAGAAAGTCTCACAGCTTAACGATGTGATAGTGGCAGCTCCGGATATATATGCCAAAGGCGACACTCTGGTATTCAACGTGGCAAACTACGCCGATGCAAAGGACAATGCCATCATTGATGTCATCAAACGTCTTCCGGGCATTAAAGTGAGAGAGGACGGCACAATCGAGTATCAAGGCAAACCGATCAACAAGTTCTATATTGACGGCAATGACTTCGTAGACGGCCAATATGGACTTGCGACCAACAACATCTCGCATAAGGATGTGAAAGCAGTCGAGGTCATGGAGAACCATCAGCCCGTAAAGGCGCTCGAAGGCATAGAGTTTTCTGAAGAGGCGGGTATAAATCTCAAACTGAAAGATGATGCCCGAAGCCGATGGGTCGGTGTGGCCCGGGCTGCATCGGGTGTGCAGCCCTTTCTGTATGACGGCTCGCTGTTTACCATGCGTATGGCGCCGAAGATACAGAACATGTTCACTCTGAAAGCCGACAATACAGGATGGAATCCCGCCAACGAAATCACTGATCATGATCCGGATATGATGTTTTCGTCAGATTACATGTCAGCATTATGGCCCGAATACATCTCAGCGGATGCTGTCGTGGCTCCATTGTCAGAAAAACGTACCCGCGACAACCTGTCATGGCTCGCCAACGCCATTACCGCATGGAAGTCGGGCGAGACATCCATGCGGCTTAAATTTGATTATACAGGCGATCGACTTGACTACAATTCGAGCGTTGTCACCGACTATTTCAGCGACAAGATACCGACATTCATACAAAACAACACTTTGCGCACTCAGAACCGGAATCTGTCTGCCCAGTTTTACAGCGAGACAAACAAACGCAGCTATTACCTTAAGAACAAACTGACACTATCAGGAATCCGCGACAGATCAAACTCGACAATCACGGGATCGTATGACATCGGGCAACGTGTCGACCGAAAATGTCTTTCGGCTGTCAATGACCTGAAATTGGTCAAACGTAATGAAAAACGGTTGTTCTCACTCATATCGCGCACCTACATAGGGCACCGTCCTGACCGGTTGCTCGTGTCAGGAGACGAAAATGCGGTGCAGTCTGTAGCGACCACAGAATTCAGAAGCACTACCGAATCGGGATTCGGAAAGCTCACACGTTTCTGGAAATTTTATCTCACCGCCGGTCTTGACCTGGACTATCACCGTATGGACGCCGCACTCTCGGGCCTCGGGAAATTCGACAACAGCGGTGTGTATAATGCTTTTCTTTCGAATCTCTCGGCCAAACCTCAGATTGATTATGACCGCAACGGTTGGCGGATGTCGCTTGCCGTAACGATAAAATGGAGGCACTACTCGATTGCCGGACAACACAACTACATAAATATTTTTAAAAGATTTTCGATCAGACGTCAGCTCACATCCAAATCAGAGATCTCGGGATCGGCAGCCTACCGTCTCGGATCGCCTCAACCGTATCTGAATATCGACGCACGGGTGTTGTCTGACTACCGCAATCTTTTCACAGCCGTCAATCCCGACAAATATACACAAGATGTGGCCGCGACACTTTCTTATCGCTACCGTAATCCGATGAAATCGATGTTTTTTAACGTATCGGCTACTTATAATTATTGCCGAAGCTCAATAATGTCGGACCAACAGTTTATCGATGATTTCATAATATCGACATACGCCGACAGACTATCACACAACGACACATGGTATCTGAAAGGCGGTTTAAGCAAAGGTCTCGGACACAGCAAGATCGTGATCGGGTTTGAGACAGATGCGTCGTTTGCCTCAGCATCGGCGATGCGTGACGATGCAGTCATTCCATACCGGCAGGTCACGGCAGGTATAAAACCCTACCTGAAGGGGAGCATCCTACGGTGGCTCTCGGCAAACTACGAGTCTGAATACGGGTTCTCAAAACTGTGCATTGACGGCGAAAGTAGCATATACCATACATTTCACCAGAATCTTTTCGCCACCATAATCACGAATGACAATGTTCAGTTCACTGCCGGAGCCGAACATTACCTGACACGTTTCCCTGAAGGCAACATCACAAATCTCATCCTGCTTGACGCGTCGGCGATATGGAAAGTGAACAGCAAAGTCAGGCTGACGCTTACAGCAAACAACATTCTTGACAAACGCTGCTATGAATATGTGAATTATGGCACACTTTGCCGGTCGGAACACAGATTCAACATCAGGCGCCGCTCGTTGCTGGCCTCAATCCAATATCGGTTCTGAGATGCGGCAGATATATTTGCCGCTGAACAAATTCAACATAAATTTGTCGTTCTTTATATAACGACTATTTATCTTGAGTATGTTCTATCGATTCGTATCGTTCATCACAACAGCATCGGATGTGACCGATGCGGCAAACCTCGGGCGGTATATCACCGGACGCGACGGCCTGTCATATAATATAGCCCGTTTCATAATGAATATTGTCGACTGGCTGCTCGGGGTATTCGGCCTCGAACAAGACAGTATGCTCGTCACCTTCTTCTATGCATTGGTCGTAGTTGCCGTGGCGCTTGTGGTGGGATACATATCTCAATGGATTCTGCTCAGAATTGTCGATATCATCGCACATTATTGGGACAACGCCACATACCGCTCGCTCAACAATCAGCATTTCTTCATAAAGGTCAGCCGTATTATACCGCCTCTGGTGTTTCTCGTACTGATACAGTTCACTTTGTCAAATCACAATAGTCTCTCTGATATACTCACCAAGATCACAGTCGTCTATATGATTGTCTTATTTACCTTTGCATTCAATGCAATGATAATGACAATCTGGGACCGCATCGACGCACGGGCCAACAAACGCAAGCTGCCTCTCGGCAGTCTGGCACAGCTTGCAAAGGGCATCGCATGGATAATCGCAGCCATTGTCATCATAGCCGTGATCGTCAACAAGTCGCCACTGGCATTACTCACGGGGCTCGGAGCATTCTCGGCGGTGCTGATGCTGATATTCAAGAACAACATATTGAGTGTCGTGGCCGGTGTACAGCTGTCAGAAAACGACAGCCTACATGTAGGCGACTGGATCGAAGTCGAAGGCACGAAAGCCAACGGAACGGTGCAGGAAGTATCGCTCGTGGCAGTAAAAGTGCTCAACTGGGATAAGACGACCACATCGCTGCCGCCATACAACCTCATTACAAACGGGTTTACAAATTACCGCACGATGCAGGTGAGCAACACCCGTCGCATCTGCCGCAGCTTTATGATTGATGCCGACAGCGTGTTGCCTGCGACTCCCGACATGCTCGACCGCATACGCAAGGTGCCTATGATGGATGCCTTTATCACAAAGAAACTCGAGCAACGTGCAGCAGGCCGGGTGGCCGATGTCGAAAACCCGGCAGGGCTGGCCAACGGCACGATAGACACAAATCTCGGTCTGTTCCGCGCATACCTTAAGATGTGGCTCGACGCCAATCCCAATGTATCGCATGACAGCGACAGTTTTGTGTCGACACTTGCTCAGACGTCGGTGGGCATCCCTCTGCAGATCTACTGTTTTACCTCGACATCAAAGTGGATACCGTATGAGGGCATACAGGATACGATATTCGAACATGTCGCAGCCATGTTGCGCTTCTTTCAGCTCTATACGTTTGAGAATCCGTCGGGCCGCGACACGGTGATCGACGGATATCTGAGCCCCGGAGGCAAGATCGACGACGTATATGGCGTACCCTATCCTTTCTTCCAGGACCCTGAAGCACCCGACAGTCCCGGCTCGACACGGGCCAAACCGACCTGAGAGTCGGTTCGACAATCAGACGAGCGAGAAGTCAAGGACCTCCTTGACAGTCCTGACATAGTGGAAGTCGAGACCGTCGCGATAGGCCTCCGGTATATCCTCGATATCCCGGCGATTGTCTTCGCTGAGCACGATATCGGTGATGCCGGCACGCTTTGCCGCGAGTATCTTCTCTTTGACTCCGCCAACGGGCAGCACACGGCCACGCAATGTGATCTCGCCGGTCATGGCTATGCGCTGGCGCACGAGACGTCCGGTAAAGGCCGACGCGATCGCGGTGGCAATGGTTATACCGGCCGACGGGCCGTCTTTAGGTATGGCACCCTCGGGGAAGTGGATGTGCAGATTGCGTGTCTCGAACAGCTCGGGTGCTATGCCGAGCTCGGCGCTATGAGCCTTAACCCATTGTGAAGCGATGGTCGCCGACTCTTTCATCACGTCGCCAAGATTTCCGGTGACAGTAAGCCGGTCGCCTTTGCCGGGCGATAGCGATGCCTCGGCAAGCAGTATCTCGCCGCCGACCTGAGTCCAGGCAAGACCGGTGACAACACCCGGGAATTCATTGCCTTCATAACGGTCTTTGGTAAATGGCGGCAGACCGAGCAGAGGCTGCAGATCGTCGGGCGTGATGGTCGACGGAAATTCAGTGCCGCTGAGTCTTGCGAGAATCGACTTGCGCACGAGCGATGCAAGCTGTTTTTCGAGCTGACGCACTCCGCTCTCGGCAGTATAACGCTCGATGAGCGCCGTGAGAGCGTCATCGGTAATATTGAAACCGCTGTCTTCGGCCAGATCGTTGTCCTTGAGTATGCGTGGCAGCAGATGTCGTCGGGCTATCTCAATCTTTTCCTCGATCAGATAGCCGCTCAGATCAATCACTTCCATACGGTCGAGCAACGGGCGCTCGACTGTTGAAAGGGTGTTGGCCGTGGCGATGAACAGTACGTTTGACAGATCGTAGTCGATGTCGATATAATTGTCGTGGAAGGTCTTGTTCTGCTCGGGATCAAGCACCTCGAGCAAAGCGGCAGCCGGATCGCCCTTGTAATCTTTGCCTACCTTGTCGATCTCGTCGAGCAGCAGCACAGGATTGGTGGTACCTGCGGCTTTCATGGCCTTGATGATACGTCCGGGCATGGCGCCGATGTAGGTACGGCGGTGTCCGCGTATCTCGGATTCGTCGTGCATGCCGCCGAGCGACACACGCTGGTACTCGCGCCCCATAGAGCGGGCGATCGATTTGCCAAGCGATGTCTTGCCGACACCGGGAGGGCCTACAAGGCAAAGTATGGGGGCCTTGGCCCGCGGGCTGTGCATGATGACGGCAATCTGCTCGAGGATGCGCTGCTTGACTTTGTCGAGACCGTAATGATCATGCTCGAGCACATCGCGGGCAGCGTTGATATCGTTATTGGTCTTTGATTTCTTGTCCCAGGGCAGATCAAGCAATGTCTCAAGATATGAATATTGCACCGAGTAGTCGGGCGTCTGTGGATTGAGACGACGCAACTTGCCGATCTCTTTGTCGAATGTGTCGCGAACATAGAGGGGCATGCGCAGCTTATCGGCACGCATCATCAGCTCGTCGGCCTCGTCGCCGCTGTCGCCGCCGGGGCCGTAAAGCTCGTCTTTGATAGTCTCGAGCTGCATTTGCAGGAAGGCCGAACGCTGATTGTCCTTCATACGCTCGCCGGCACGCTCCATAATCTCGTGGGTGAGCTCGACACGACGCATATTGTCAAGCAACAACGCGAGCAACTTAGAGGCCCGCTTGGCCAGATTGCTCTCGGCAAGCAGACTTATTTTCTCTGCGGCGTCCACTCCAGCGTTAGTCGCGATATAGTTGACACGGTCAGTCGGCGATTTGAGTTGCGCAAGATTACCGGAGACCTCCTTGCCGATGCCTGCGGTCTTCTCCATGATCTCGGTAGCAAGACGGCCGATCTGCTCGACAGTCACATCATAATTCGGGTCTTCGGCGGGCTCGATATCATCGAGTATCTTGAATCTGACAGACAGGCGTGCCGCCGGAATGACCGCACCGGCACCTTTGCCGAGAATGCGGAATCGGTTGCGGGCGCGGATAATGGCTGTATGCGAGCCGTCGGGAAGCTCGAACACTTTGAAAACATCAGCCACAACACCGTATTTATAGAGTCCCTTGGTGATACCCGGATCATCGTCGTCGGGGTTGGTCTGGCACACGATGCCGACAGGAATCCGGCGTTCAGAAGCCTCACGGGCCACCAGCAGCGAAGAATCGCGGGTGATGCTTATAGGGATGGTCACGCCGGGAAACAACACAAGGTTGCGCGTCGGCAAGACAGGCAGATCATCAGGCTCAGGATCGGTGCCAAACTTTGTGGCATCAATTTCGATTTGCCCGAGTGTCATCACGGGCGTATTATTTTCGTCGTTTAAACTCATTGCTTGGATTGAGAATCGGGCTGCAAATTTACAAAAAATCTGCGAAATGCCCAACTCCGGGTCAATTGGCGTGCAGGTCGCGTGGCAAGAACCGCCATGAACGGTAAGCCGTACCCAGCTGACGCACTATTCTGTGCCAGTAAGAATCGCCCTCGCCTTTGAGCAATCCGGACGGTTCGCCTATGACGGGACTTATCGCCCAGGTATCCTCGCTGATCTCTTTTTCGAGCTGGCCGGGTGACCATCCGCTGTAGCCGATAAAGAAGCGCAGGCATCCGTCGACCGGATAGCCCTCATTGACATACTGCACAGCCGCGTCGAAATCGCCGCCGATATAGAGACCGGGCGAATACTCGCGTGCACCGGCAAAAATCTGCGAACCGAGCGTGTGTATAAAATAAAGCCTGTCCTGACTCATCGGACCGCCGCAGAATACAGGTACTTCGGGCGCATCGGACGACACGCCTTCGAGCACGTCGGCCAAGGTATAGTTCATACTGTTGTTGAGTACCACACCCGTGGCACCGTCTTTCCGATCATAGTCTATGACCGAGATAACAGCCCGCGAAAACCAAGCCTCGTCGAGAAAAGGCTGCGCGATGAGAAGATCGCCTTCGTGCACGGGCAACTTTATAGTCTTGAGATTAAAAATCGTGGTATCTAACTCTTTCATAACAGCAGTGAACTTTTGCGGTTGGAACGTTTACTTTATAAACGCTCATACCCCGTCGAATGTTACACCATCAATACCTGCATGACGCAGCAGATCGGCATAGAAAGCCGCTTTTTTATCAATCTTTAACGGATATGCCCTCGATGTCGACGGCATGCGCCACACGCGCACGTCGCGGCCGGCAAATACAGTCTCGGCATAAGCCCCCATGCGGGGCACGTCTGTGCCTGTCTGCTCGGCAGCTATCATCGCCGCCTTCTCGCCCGTGGTGGCTATGTCGCGGCACATAGGTATGCGCTCGAGCAGGGCGGCAATATCGTTGGGCTCGACCACATCAAGAAACTTGTCGGCGGCGTTACCGGCCAGCCGACGTGCCTTGTAGACGGTATCGCTCATCGCGATGCCCTTCCGGTCAAGCAGATGTTTGATGGCATTGAGATCAAAGGCCCGTGTCTTCGGGTCGTAAAGCATATCGCGGTCGCCGGAAAAGATCAGACCGATGATACGCCAGAAATCATTTATAGGGTTGGGATAATAGAAATCCATCGACCATCGGTGTGCACCGGGCGGGAATGTGCCCATAATGAGCACACGCGACGATGCCGGCAGCCAGGGTTGCCAGGGATGAGTCTCTATGGGTAGTCGCTCTGCGTTATCGTTCATATCTGATTAACGGAAAAGAACGGTCAGTCATGATATTATTAACGTAGTTTAACAACTTGAAATTTTCCACGACAGACTGACAATTTTTCAACTGTTATCACGTATAATAATAGAGCGAAAATCGCTATATTTGTACAATTTTAAACATTCAACCCTAAAAATCTTTTCATTATGGATTATGAAATCGGCAAAAATTATGATTTTGACGTAATAAAGGAATTTGGAGACGACGAACCGTTTTTCAGGCTGAGCATACCGGAATATGGAGAATATCGTCTGCCAAAGTTAAAATTTCAACGCAATGAGCCTTTGCCCGACCGCCTGACATGTTCGGTCAAACGATATGACAATACAGGCAAACCAATACCGTCGCACTTTCCGGCACAATATGTCAACCGATTTTATCAACAAGGATTCACCAACAATCGCGAATTTGAATTTACAGTAATAGAATTGCCATCCGGAGGTTTTGATTATGTCAAACTTGAAGACAAATACGGCATACAATACCGATTGCGTGATGACGGCTCATTGCTGTCGCCCGGGCAGAAAATCAAATGCAGATTCAGCAAGCTCAGTAAAAACAGTTTTGACCTCGAATGCAGCAACGACGACATGCGACTGCCGCTATACAGTCCGGCAGATTTTTTTGAAAAAGTCGGCGTGCCCTTGCCGATGCGTCATATTCTTGAGGATGGGCTGCGCATGATGCCGGCCATGGCCGACGCCGCTGTCGAGCTCGAGCACGACAATCCCCTGTGGGTGGTGACAGCGCTGCAGTCGGTGAGCAATAATCTGAGCGAATGGTTTGTCACCACAGACACAAAACGCCACTATCTGTTTTTTAATACCCTCATAGACGTATTGCGCCGGTCAGCGCTTTATCTGATCGAGAATTCGCGGTTTCTGCGCAATCTTGCCGAAAGCCAACGCCGCATTCTGCAAAAACGTCTCACTGGCTATGTCGAAGGACTCGAACCATATCGCCGCACCCTCGAGATTCTCGACACGAGCAACGAAGTGCGTTTTGTCGAGGATCTGATGGAGAAGCTGCGTCAGTCGGGTTATCTCTATCACCCTGCCCGGCAGTTCTCTATCCTGATGCTGATCATGCGCACATCGCCCGAACTTGTCAACAAATATCTGGGCAGCATCTTTGACACGATCATGGAGTGGAAGCTCGAGACGTGGTCAACCGAGCCGTTCCGCAGCGCATTTGTCGACCAGTTTGAGATATACATACGTCACGCATCGGCCGAAATTGACCTTTTGCCCCAGGCCGATACCCCTGAAGACAATGACAGGCTCGAGAAGATTGTCATCGCCATCGCGCTGCAGCTGCTCATATCGGGCGACCTCGAGAGCGAGCAGGCACGCCGCAACCGCGCCCTGTTTTACCGCTGCATATCGCTGTTGCGCCCCGTGGTCAGCGACGATCTGCTTGACAAGGCTTATCTGACACTGATGGGAAAACGGCTGCCGATAGGATTCGGCTACGACGACATCAAACAGCCTCTGATGCTGATGACCCGCGCCCTGGTGCCGGCAACCGAGCAGCAACGCAGCATCGAGAATGTATATACCCACGTGTCGGGCGACGTCTGCGTGACGGTCGACGACAGCGGCATATCGCTGCGTCGCACCGACGAGGCCGAGGCTCCGCGACTGCTGCCCACAGGCATGATCGAATGGCCGCTGCTGTCGCCACAGATATATCTTGGCGATGTGAAGCAGCTCAGCAAAAGCAATCTCAACAACATGGACGCCCACCGACGTCTGTGGAGCGATATCGAGAAGGCACTGTTTGAGCGCAGCACGGCCAAGGGCATCGAGCCGGCCGAGCTCTATACAGCCGATATAGACGAGATGGTGTGGGTAATAATAGACCCTCTCGAGGTGAGCGGAGGCGACGACCCCGAATGGCGTTGCCGTATCGACGATCCCGAATATGAAAGCGGCACTGGCTATCTGCGCCGCAGCGAGATAGTCAACTACAATATCAAAGGCGACATGATCGAGCGCAACCGCCAATTGGTGCAGACGGCATTTGTTGACAACGACGGCACGCCCCGCCGGTTCAAGGCTCGTGTAATAGGCATAGACGAGGATGGTGAATATGAATTCTCGCTGCGCGACACCGTGGCCGAAAAAGCAGGTGACATCCTCAACTACAACGACACATACACGGCCGTGATCACAAGCGTCAACGGCCATGACTCATACAGCTGCGTGACCGAGACCGGTTATGGCATGTTTCTTGACTATGATAAAGAATTCAACTACAAACGCAGCGATTACGTACGGGTGCGTCTGCTCGACATGTCAGATCCCCATCACATGCACGGAACGATCAGTTCGTTTGCAGGACCCGGCACAGCCACCGATTTCGTAGCGGCATTCACCAGTCTGATGCGCAGCATATCGACAAAAGCAGCCGAAACCGACGATATGGACGACATGACCATATTTGACGACGAGGCTCCGCTCAGCCGCGAGTCGATCTATGAAATAATATCGATCATGCGGTTCAAGGCCATTTCGAGCCGCAGTCTGCTCGACGCCTATGACTGCCTGCTCTTCGCGCGCCTGCTGGCACTTGCGATCGGCGACCACAGCATGGCATCGCGGCTGCAGACACATGCATCGCTGCTGCGTCTGCACCAGTTCTACGCCAAAAACCGAAAAGTCGATGCCGATGAACTTGAACAGTTCCGCCCGCTCGTCAACGGATATCCGATGCTCGAGATTATCTTCCACCGGCTCGAGATTGTATCGTGGCTGGGGTGCGCCGAGCATAACGCCGACCTGTGGGAGACAATCAACGCATCGCGCAACAACCTTGAGAATACTCTGGCTCGCATGGTGTTGTCTTACAACATGCTGCCCGACGATGACATAGCCGAGAACCCCATAGCGCTGGGGCTGAAAAGCCGCATCGCCGAGTTGCTGGGCGTCAACTTCGAGCGCACGACACTCAAGAACTATGGCCCGGAGGGACAATATGTCGAGTTCAAGACCAGCATAGTATATCCTCCTCGCCGATCTAAAAACGACAGCGTCGAGCCAGATCCCGAACGCCAGCAGTTCAATCTGCTGCGGGTCATCGCCGGCATGCTCAACTCGTCGGGCGGCAAGCTGTATATAGGTGTCAACGACAAGACCCACTGTGAGGCGGGCCTGTTTGAAGACATGCAGTATTATGCGAAAGGGCACAAGGCGACTATCGGCGCCAAAACATATTCGATACAGAACGCAGACAATATCTGCAATTTCCTCAATATTCTGGTACGAGAGACGTGGGACGCAAATGTGTTGAGCCTGGTCGACTTTGCCATAGACCAGGAGGCCCGCCATGATGTGATCGTCGTGACCGTGAAACCACGTATGACACCTACCAGACTCGACGGCAAACTATATGTGCGCCGCAGTAGCTCGACAGTGCAGCTTACCGACGAAGAAACTGCCGAATTTGTGGCCGAACGACGCGATCTCGAATTGATGAAGCGTCGCGAGGTACTGGCCGGTGAAACCGAGACTGACGAAGCGACGGATACAGGCGAAATTCCTGCACGGAACACAGCCACAGCCGAGATCATGACCGATACCGCCATAACCGAACCGGCTGCCGACAACACCATTCCCACATCGCAATGGCGCCCCAATGTGCTGCATAGCTATGAGGACGGCTATCTGTCGCCGACGGGCTATCTGATATTCCGCGATGATGACACACTGACCTATACAGTCGAAGACCAGTATGCCGAGAATGACCGGGACTGCCGTCTTGTGCTCAGTTTCACAGCCGACGAACAGCGTGGCGGGTATCTGATAATGGTGTTCGGCCAGCAACGGGTGCTCAAGGTGCCGCTGCAGGAAATAATCGAGAAAGGTGCCAACCGCCGTAACAGCTACTGGCACGACTTGCCGCTGATATTTGCCTGCATTGCCACGTCGGACTCGGCACTGCTCAGCATCCTCACCGACAACAAAGGCAACATGTTTCGCCGCGTCACACCGATGAGCGACATCGAGGCGTCGCACCTTACATCAAATCCCGACCGCATCACCGAGGTCCCCGGCACCAATGAGACCTTGCTGTCAGACATCGTGGCACCGGAGGCCGTCGACTCGTTCGAAGGCTCGCTGCGGTCTAAACTCGGCAGTCGTCAGATCGGCTACCCGCTGCGATGCACGATGACCGAAGAAAAAGCAAAATCAGCAATTGACAAAACCATAGCAACCTGTACAGCACACTGATGGCTCCGCTTTTCTCAATCATTACTGTAACATACAATGCCGAGCACACCGTAGGACGTACGCTCGACAGTGTGGCATCGCAGACATGCCGTCTCTATGAGCATATCATCGTTGACGGCGCCTCGACCGACAGCACACTCTCCATCGTGGAGGCAGCCGCCCGTCCCGAGTCACGCATCGTAAGGTCTGAACCGGATACCGGACTATACGACGCAATGAACAAAGGCATGGGCATGGCTCGGGGCGACTATCTGATATTTCTCAACGCCGGCGACAAATTTCACTCGTCAGACACGTTGCAGACTATCGCCGACACTATCATGAACAATGATTATCCCGGCATCGTCTACGGCCAGACCGACCTTGTAGATGACTCGGGCAAATATATAGGGCCGCGCCATCTCACGGCACCTGACAAACTGAGCTACCGCGACTTTGCACGCGGTATGCTGGTATGCCACCAGGCATTCGTGGTTTTGCGCCGTATAGCGACCCCCTACTCTCTGCAATGGAGATTCTCGGCCGATTATGAGTGGTGCATACGCTGTCTGCAGCATTCGCGCAACAACATTCCGACCAATCGCGTGCTCATCGACTATCTGGCCGAGGGCATGACGACGGCCAACCGCCGACGCTCACTCATAGAGCGATTCCGCATCATGTCTTATTACTACGGTTTCTGGTCGACCCTATGGCGCCACATAGGATTTGTAGGCAGATACCGACGTCACAAAAAAATGCTCAACAATGCTCATATATAATATAACATTTGCACTTGACAGCCGTCTTGAAGACGAATTCATAGGCTGGCTGAAAAACGAATTCATACCGGCGACAACCGTCGACAACGGCGAGTACTTCACCGAGCCGCGCCTCATGCGTGTAAGCCATGAGCTCGAGCCGGGCACCCGCAGTCTGGCCCTGCATCTTTGTGCGGCCGAGGCCGACGATATCGACCGCTGGTATGCCGACCACGGCAGCCGTCTTTTTGCATCGATGATCGACCGATGGGCCGACCGCGTGGCATGGTTTCCCACCACTCTCGAGATCATCTGATGGCCGGAAATCTCAAAGAATACGAACGTGTGATCCTCGGCATCGATCCGGGCACCAATGTGATGGGTTACGGCATACTCGGCGTGAGAGCCCGCAATCCCGTAATGATAGCGATGGGCGTGGTGAGGCTGAGCAAATTTGAAAGCCACTATATGCGACTGCGCCGCATTTACGACCGCACTGTCGATCTATGCTCGCAATATCTGCCCGACGAACTCGCCATCGAGGCGCCGTTTTTCGGAAAAAATGTACAGTCGATGCTAAAACTGGGTCGCGCCCAGGGTGTGGCCATGGCCGCGGCATTGTCACGTGACGTACCTATCACCGAGTATGAGCCGCGAAAAATCAAAATGTCAATAACAGGCAACGGCGGGGCTTCAAAAGAACAGGTTCAGGCCATGATCAAACGTCTGCTCGCCATCCCCGATGAGAGCATACTGCCCGAACTCGACGCTACCGACGCTCTCGCAGCCGCACTCTGCCATTATTACGAATCGGGCAAACCGGTCGTGGCAAAGGCCACATCGTGGAAAGATTTTATCGCCCGCAATCCTGATAAAGTAAAGAAATGAAAAGACATACACTCACTCTTCTCACAGCCGTCTCAGCCCTTGCGGCCACAGCCCAGCTCAGCGCTCCCGGAGTCGATATCATATCGGTGGATGTGCCGTCGTCGCTGGGTTATAACCGCGCATTTGTAGTACCGTCATCCGGCGGTCTGACACTGACCTATACGGCCGCGGCCACAGTGACAGCACTCGAGCGTTTCAGCTCGCTCGGGGCCGCCTATGCCGAGCCCGTACCGTTTACCGCCGAAGGCAACAACGTGACATTCACCGGCGAGGCACGCGATCTCGGATATCGCATAACCACCGCAGGGGGAGCGACATCATACTTCTGGCTCGTCGATTATGCCTCACACCGCTATTCGGTGTCGGGTATCGTACCCGACCCTACCGCCGGCGACTGCTCGCGCATCTTGCTCACGGTCGACGGACAGGCCGACGCAATCACAATCTA
The DNA here is from genome assembly GCA_030524765.1 of Bacteroidales bacterium. GTDB lineage: Bacteria > Bacteroidota > Bacteroidia > Bacteroidales > Muribaculaceae > CAG-873. The sequence goes on from JAUNGA010000007.1 coordinate 22,863, forward strand.
CGGCATCAACGGGCGTCCCGAAACACTCGACCGCGATATACGGCTCGACTACCGTTCGCTCATATACGATGCCGATGCCGAGACTTACCGCGAGTCGACCGTAACCGAGACCTATAAACAGCTTTCAGGACACATATCAGCTCCGGCACCATTGTGTGACACACAGTTCACATTGCAGCCCGACCGTTTTGCCCGTCAATGGCGATTGGCCGACGCCGTATCGACAGGCACGGTAGAAGCCACGGCAGTCGAGGCCCGTACAACAGCCGAGCAGACTATCGAATCGTCAGACAACGAACAAAAGGCCGAGGCCCCGGACGGGTCGCTCGGCGGGTCGGCACCATGTGAGATAACATTCAAGGCCGTTGTCACCGATGCCGCCATTTATCGTCGCTGGGAAATCTCGACGATGCCCGAATTTGAAGATGTGACATATACCTACGACCAGCTCGACTTCACCTACACGTTCACCGAAGCCGGCACCGTATATGTGCGTTTTACCGCCAACAATGCCGCCGGCACCTGTGAATATCTCGGCGACACATACACCGTATCAATAGGCACATCGTCGCTGTTGTGCCCCAATGCGTTCTCGCCCGGATCGTCAGAAGGCGTCAACGACGAGTGGAAGGTCAGCTACCGCTCGATTGTCGACTTTGATTGCCAGATATTCAACCGATGGGGTAAAAAACTGGCCACCCTCACTCACCCGTCGCAAGGCTGGGACGGCATAGTCGGCGGTAAGCCTGTGTCGTCGGGTGTATATTTTTATGTAATCAAAGCGCGCGGCGCCGACGGCAAAGTCTACAATCTGTCGGGCGACATCAACGTCATCTCGTCGCGACGCAACAACAATCTGCCCTCTGCACCTACAGAGTGAATCCATGCAAAAAATTACGGTCCTGCGTTAACGGCTCTTAGCCATAACTCTTAAAAAATAATCGCCGGCGAGGCTTGCAAATCCAATTATTATCGTTACATTTGCGGATAGTAAGTCACACCGCCGATGAAAGCGATAATCATACCCGCCGCCCACTGTCGACAGCTGCCATTCTATCTGGCAGCCGAAGAGTGGGCGGCGCGCTGTCTAAGCGCCGACGATGATTACTTTTTTGCATGGCAAGTGTCGCCGACTGTGATTTGCGGTCGACATCAGGATATGCCGCTCGAGGTCGACATGGGCTATGCTGCCGCCCACGGCATCGAGGTATGGCGTCGCAAAAGCGGCGGAGGTTGTGTCTATGCCGACAACAACAATGTGATGTTTTCATATATCACCGCCAACGAGGCTGAAGGTGTGTCGGGTACATTCGGACGGTACACCTCAATGATATGTGACATGCTCGCGGGACTCGGAATAAAAGCCGGGCCGACAGGGCGCAATGACGTGGCTGTCGACGGACGCAAGGTGGCCGGCAACGCTTATTACCGCACGGCCGGCCGGAGTATTGTGCACGGCACAATGCTGTATGACGCCGATATGGAGACAATGTCGCACGTGCTGACGCCATCAAGGGCGAAACTCGAGTCGAAAGGTGTAAAATCAGTACCGTCGCGCATCACGACATTGCACGCACAGGGTCTGGCACTGAGTTGCGACGAGTTTGTCAGATATGCAGTCTCGGCACTATGCGATAATGTTCCAGTGGTGATGACCGCCGACGATGTGACACAGACTGAGCGGATAATGCAATCGTATCTCACACCTGAATTCCTGCACCGTACCCCGGCAGGCCGTACTGATGCCGAAAACCGGCAACGGATCGATGGAGCCGGCGAAATATGCGTCGGGCTCACGCTTGACAGCGACGGACGCATCGACCGGATGAGGCTTACCGGCGATTTCTTTGCAACGGGTGACATCGAGTCCGGAATCATCAGAGCACTGAAAGGCTGCCGGCTAAACAAAAACGAGGTCGAGAGCGTTCTCAGAGACACCGGCGAGCTGATACGCGGAGTCGACGCTTCCACCCTTGCGGCGATTATCGCCGGAGCCGCTCACCGGCCCACAACAGAAAACTGATAACACAATACTATATTTACCATGAAAACTACCTGCCTACATTCACAACACACCGCCGCCGGGGCGCTCATGTCGCCCTTTGCCGGCTTTGACATGCCTATCAGCTATGAGGGCATTGAGGCAGAGCACCGTGCAGTGCGACAGGCCGTCGGCGTCTTCGACGTATCGCACATGGGCGAGGTGCTTGTCACCGGTCCACAGGCCCAGATGTTTGTCAACTACATATTTACCGGCGATGTCACACCGCTTGCTCCCGGTAAAGTGATCTACGGCATGATGCTCAACGAGCGTGGCGGCACGGTCGACGACCTACTTGTCTACAAATGCTCTGACAATGAGTTTTTACTCGTGATAAACGCCGCAAATATCGACAAAGACGTCGACTGGATACGCACCCACGCTGCAAAATATGACGTGACGGTCGACAATCAGAGCGACAGCTGGGCCGAGCTGGCCGTGCAGGGACCTCAGGCCGAGGCCACGATGCGCGATGTGCTGGGCATAGACTGTTCGGATCTGACTTTCTATACATTTAAAAATATCACGATGCCCGACGGCACAGCTGCGATAGTGAGCCGCACCGGCTATACGGGCGAAGACGGTTTTGAACTCTACGCCACACCGGGCGTAATCGTCGACGCATGGGATCGCCTGATGTCTGCCGGAGTCGCTCCGTGCGGACTCGGCTGCCGCGACACATTGCGTTTCGAGGCCGGTCTGCCGCTGTATGGCGACGAGCTCACTGACGACATATCGCCGCTCGAAGCCGGCCTGGGTATGTTTGCCAAAGTCGACAAACCCGACGAATACATAGGCCGCGAGGCTCTTGCCGCACAGAAGGCCGAGGGTCTGCGCCGCAAAGCCGTAGGCCTCGAGGTCGAAGGCCGTGCCATTCCACGCCACGGCTATGAGGTGCTCGACAGCGAGGGCAATGTCGTAGGCGAGGTGACCACCGGATATCACTCGATCACTCTCGACCGCAACCTCGCGATGGCTCTGGTCGACGCACGGTTTGCCACACTCGACACACCGCTGCAGGTGCAGGTGCGTCGCAAAGTGTTCCCGGCACGCGTGATCAAAAAAAGATTCTATACTCCCAACTACAAGAAATAACACATCCCTAAAACATCAAATCATGAGCAATATGTATTTTCTGCCTTCACACGAGTATGCTCGCGTAGAGGGCAACATCGCATACATCGGTATATCTAAATATGCAGCCGACCAACTGGGCAATGTCGTTTACGTCGATATGCCCGAGATGGACGATGACACCGTAGCCGGCGAGGAATTCGGCGCTATCGAGAGCGTCAAGGCCGCCAGCGACCTATTCGCGCCTGTCAGCGGAGCCATCATCGAGATCAACGAAGAGCTCATCGACAATCCCCGTCTGATAAATGAAGATCCCGAGAAACACTGGATCATCAAGGTAGAGATGAACAATCCGGCCGAACTCGACGGCCTGCTCTCGCCCGAGGCTTATGCCGAGCATTGCGCCAACGAGAAACATTGATATAACTGACTATGGCAACCCACCGCTACTTTCCGCATACCGACGATGATATCGCCGGTATGCTTGCCGCGTGCGGTGCGACGACTCTCGACGATCTCTATGCCGACGTGCCCGACAGTCTGCGCCTCAAGCACGCCTACGATCTGCCTGCGGCTATGAGCGAGCCCGAGGTGCGCGCCTACTTTGACGAGATGCGTTCGCGATGCATCGCCATGACATGCTTTGCAGGAGCCGGAGCATATGACCATTATACTCCGGCAGTTATAGACGCTCTCACATCGCGGTCTGAATTTCTGACCGCCTATACGCCCTATCAGCCCGAAATCTCGCAGGGCACACTGCAATATATATTCGAGTACCAGTCGATGATGTGCTCGCTCACCGGCATGGATGTATGCAACGCCTCGATGTATGACGGCGCCACAGCCACGGCCGAGGCGGTGATGATGGCTGTCAACGCCGCACGCCGCAAACGTCGTGTGCTTGTCTCCCAGACCATCGATCCGGCCACTGCAGCCGTCATAGGCACATATGCACGCTATCACGGCATAACAGTCGAGATGATACCGCAAAAAGACGGTATCACCGACAGCGATGAGCTGACAGCCATGCTCGGCTCAGGCGATGTGGCCGGTGTGGTGGTGCAGACGCCCAACTATTACGGCATACTCGAGGATCTCACGGGCTGGGCCGAAAAGATCCATGCATGCAAGGCTCTGCTGATCGTCAATTCGCCGGCGATCACTCTCGGCGTCATACGTCAGCAGGGAGCATGGGGAGCCGACATAGCTGTTGGCGACGCTCAGTCGCTGGGCATGCCGCTCAGCTACGGAGGCCCGTATCTGGGCTATATGTGTGCCACCAAGGCCCTTATGCGCAAATTGCCGGGACGCATCGTCGGAGCGACAACCGACGAGAAGGGGCAACGAGTATTTGTGCTCACACTGCAAGCCCGCGAACAGCATATACGTCGAGAGAAAGCGACCTCGAATATCTGTTCAAATCAGGGACTCATGACATTGCATGCAGCCATATATCTGTCTCTTATGGGTGCTGAAGGACTGCGTGAGGTCAACAGACTGTCGGCTGACGGCGCGCACGAACTCGCCCGCAGACTTGAAGAGACAGGCAAAATGCGACTGTCTCACCCGTCGGCTCCGTATCTCAACGAGTTCAAGATGACGGTCGCCGATCCGCTCACCACTTCAGACGTGCTGCGCGCCATGGCCGACCACGGCATACTCGGCGGCGTGGCAATAGACGAGCGCGAGATGATAATAGCAGTGACCGAGCGACGTACTCCCGCCGATATCGACAAATATGTATCAATCGTAAAAAAACTCTGAGCCATGAACCGCAAGCTATATTCGAAACTCATTTTCGACCATTCGCGTGCCGGTCGTCGCGGTTTTGATCTGCCGCGCTATCAACGCGATGACTCTTTGTCGACGTTACCGTCTCAGCTGATGCGCGAAGAGGCTCCCCTGTTGCCCGAAGTCGACGAACCGACTGTCGTGCGCCACTATACCAACCAGTCGACCAACAATTTCGGCGTCGACACGGGTTTCTACCCTCTGGGGTCGTGCACAATGAAATATAATCCCAAACTCAACGATGCTCTTGCTGCCGACCGCGTGATAGCCGGTCTACATCCACGCCAGCCGATGCAGACCGTGCAGGGAGCGCTCGAGATCTATTGGACTCTGCAACGCTCACTGAGCGAAATAGGCGGCATGGCTGAGTTTACACTCAATCCGTTTGCCGGCGCACATGGCGAGCTGACAGGCCTGATGGTCATACATGCATATCATGACAGCCGCAACGACCCGGCACGAACCCGCGTGATAGTACCCGACTCGGCTCACGGCACCAATCCGGCATCGGCCGCTGTAGCAGGTTACGAGGTAGTCGAGGTAAAAAGTCTGCCCGACGGCACTGTCGATGTAGACGATCTGCGTGCCAAGCTCGACCATACCATCGCCGCAGTGATGATGACCAATCCCAATATGGTAGGTATGTTCGAGAAGCATATACCCGAGATTGCCGAGGCTGTGCACGGTGCCGGCGCACTGCTGTATTATGACGGAGCCAACCTCAACCCGATGCTCGGCGTGGCACGTCCGGGCGACATGGGATTTGACGTCATGCACATCAACCTGCACAAGACTTTCTCGACGCCTCACGGCGGCGGTGGACCGGGCGCAGGTCCGGTGGGCGTGCGCAAGGGGCTCGAGCAGTTCCTGCCCAATCCGAGAGTCGTGCGACGCGATGACGGCACTTTTACTGTCGAGCAAAACAACGACTGCGCTCTCGGACGTATATCGTCGTGGCTTGGCAACTATACTGTGTTTGTGCGTGCGCTGGCCTACATCCTGACTCTCGGAGCCGAAGGTGTAGCCCAGGTGGGACCGCTGGCGACTCTCAACGCCAATTATGTGCTCAACGCGCTCAAAGACCGCTATCTGCTGCCGATTCCGGGCCCGTGCAAACACGAATTCGTATTTGACGGTCTGATTGACAAATCAACCGGAGTGACGACACTTAATATCGCCAAACGTCTGCTCGACATGGGATTCCATGCACCGACCATCTACTTCCCGCTGCTCTTCCACGAGTCTCTGATGATCGAGCCTACCGAAACAGAAAGCCGCGAGACACTCGATGCATTTATAGAGGCTATGCGACAGATTGCCGACGAGGCCGCAGAAAATCCTGAAATCGTCAGGACCGCCCCCCATGACACGCCGGCAGTACACCCCGACGACACTGAGGCCGCGCTGCATCCCACAGTTAAATACGCTGATCTATGCGACAGGCCGACAACATAATCATCGGTGCGGGTCCCGGCGGCTACGAACTGGCCGGCATGCTTGCCGCACGCGGCGAGAGCGTAATACTCATCGAGCGCGATCGCGAGGGCGGCACCTGTCTCAACCGTGGCTGCATTCCCACCAAATGTCTCGCCGTAACGGCCGAGACAGCCGAGACCTGCCGCCGGGCGGCCGAATTTGGCATCATGTGCGGAGATGTCGGTGTCGACTATGCGGCGGCAAAGGCACGTATGGACGGTGTAATAGACACTCTCAGGCAAGGCATAGCATCATTGCTGCGCAATGTCGAGATTGTAAGAGGCTCTGCAAGGCTATGTACCGACAGATGTGTTGACGTAGGCGGTGAAATCTTCCATGCCGGGAAACGTATCGTTATCGCTACAGGATCGTCACCTGCGACACTGCCTGTCGAGGGAGCGTCGCTCGCCATGACCAGCGACGACGTGCTCGCGCTCGACAGCCTGCCATCCTCAGCCGTCATAATAGGCGGTGGTGTGATCGGACTCGAGTTTGCCTCGATATGGTCGGCACTCGGTGTCGATGTCACGGTGGTCGAATTCTGCAAAGAGATTCTGCCCCCGTTTGATCCTGAGATTGCCAAACGCCTGCGCACGATGCTTACACGTCGGGGCATCAGATTTGCTGTCTCGACAGCAGTAAAAGAGATCGTAAGAAACGATGACGGACTCAAGGTTATTGCCGACGGCAAACGCGGTCAGGTAGAATTCTCCGCCGAAAGTGTCATCATGGCCGTAGGGCGCCGACCGGTCGTACCTGACGGATGTAAGTCTGCCGGAGTCGAGATCGGACCGCGAGGTTTTATAAAAGTCGACAATATGATGCAGACTACCTCTCCCGGAATCTATGCGATAGGCGACTGCAACGGTCTGTGCATGCTGGCTCACGCCGCATCGGCCCAGGCCCGTGTCGTGGCCGACGGCAACCCGGATGCATTTGATGCCGGCTGCATCCCTTCTGTTGTATTCACCATGCCCGAAGCGGCCTCAGTGGGACCGACGCCCGAAGTTCTTGAAGCGAAAGGCATAGAGACTACGGTTGTCAAACGCAGCTTTGCATCGCTCGGCAAGGCACAGGCCATGGGCGAGGCCGACGGTGTGGTAAAAATCGTGAAAGCTAAAGACGACGGGCGTGTGCTTGCTGTCAGCATCATCGGACCTCATGCGTCTGATCTCGTGGCAGAGGCCACGGCAATGGTTGCCGGACGCGACACATCGTTTGTACACGCCCACCCCACTCTATCAGAAATATTTGTCGATTAGAAAAGAGCGTCAGAGCTTTTTCTTACGCAAAACAAAATCTATCAGGTCGGCTTGCACTTGCGAGCCGGCCAATTTATTTATCCCCAGATAAAGCAATCCACCGCCGGCACAGGCCGCGAGCAGTTGCAGAGCAGGATGCACCGACAGCAGCGACGCAGCCGACATCAATGGCGCAATGACGCATGACTGTGCCGCATATGGCGCGAGGTCGAGCAGCATGTGTCCGACCGATATGCCCGACTTGCGGGCGGTTACCGTCAGAGTTGCAATCCATGTCAGAAACGATGCCGCCACCTGTCCCCACAGCAGCAGTGTCAGGCCCCAGACCATATCGTCTCCACGTGTCTCGGCAAGATACGGGAAACATATCGCAAGCGCCCCGAGGGCCACAGCATCGCGCATCACCTCGAGCCACATGATGGCCCGGGCATGGCCAAGTGCAAGCAATGCATTGTTGTACAAGCCACAGAGCACCGTGAAGACACCTCTGAGCAGCAACAGCTGAAAAAGGATGATCGACGGATCCCATTTGGTACCGAAAAGCATATGAAACACCGGTGTCGCAACCGCCATCAGACCTATCAGAGCCGGGAATGTAAGATAAGCCGTAAACCGTGTCATCTTTGAGGCTACACGGCGAAAACGCACGGGATCGTCCTGCACATCGCTCAAAGCGGGCAGGAACGAGGACGTCACTACCTGATAGATCGACATTACCCCCATCTTGCTCCATTTGTCAGACTGGGTATAATAACCCAGAGAGACGAGCCCCACACGATTTCCGATAAAGAATGAATAGATATTCTGGAAAAGTGTGTTGAGAAACGATGTGAACATCATGCGCGAACCGATGCCGGCGAAACCTCGCAGTGATTTCCACGAAAAGACCGGGCGCGGACGCCACCGTTGTGTAGTCCACAACACAAGCGACTTGACTCCCGACAGAGCGATCGATTGCCATACAATGGCCCATGCGCCGTAGCCGGCCATAGCGAGCCAGATGCCCACGACAGCTCCGGCGGCGAGACCGATCGAGTTGGCAATTGCCACCATGCGCACATCCATGCGCTTGACCAGACGGTTGGTCTGCACAATGGCCGAGGCATTGAGTATAAATGTCAGAAACATCACCCGGGCAAGCGGCACAATGCGTCGGTCGCCCTGAAAGCAATCGGCTATCAGCGGTGCACAAAACCATAATATAATGTAGAGTGCCACTGCCACGCCGAGATTAAACCATAATACGGTCGAATAATCGACGCGTGACGGACGTTTGCGCTGAATCAGCGCATATGAAAAGCCACTGTCAACCAATAGCGAGGCAAAAGCCTGAAAGACAAGAACAGCGCCGACAAGACCGAAATCTTCCTGAGACAACAGACGAGCCAACACTACACCGGTAAGGGCATAAAGCAACTGAGACGCCACCCGGTCGATGGCGTTCCATTTGAGCGTGCCGGCGGTGCGGCCTTTAAGAGACTGTAGCATCAGGCGCTCAGTCTACGTGCACCAGCTTTACACCGATCGAGCGGTTTGTGATCTTCTCGGGCTGACCGCGATAATAGACGGTGCATGACCCCGCACCATAAAGTGACAGAGTCTCAAGAGCCCAGCAGTCGACCGGACCGGTGCCGAGAGCCATCACCTTAAGGCGGTCGACAGCCATGCCGCCGGCCTCAAGCGGGCCTGTACCCACATTACTGAGTTTGGCCTTGGCAGCCTTGCCGTTACTGATGACGAGATGTCCCTTGCCGGTGGCAATGCCCGCATCGACTGAAATAGCCTCGACATCGCGCACAACCAAAGTGCCATTGCCGACAATACGTGCCTTGAACGAAGTGACCGGAACATTTGATAATACGCGCACGGTTGAGTCGGCCAAATTCTCGACCTTGGTAAGAGATGACGAATAGACGCGCACAGTGGGCAGACTGCGGCCATCGAGCATCTCGGTGGCAACCTGAATATGCAGGCACGATTTATTGTTGGTCAGCAACAGCGACGACGCCATCTCGGGCTCGCACTCGAACTCGACCCATCCGGCCGAATCAGGCGAACATACATAATCGACATTGATGGCATCTGTCACCTTGAGTTCCTTGAAATCCTGAACTTCGAGGCGATAAGTGGCGGGCTCGCCGGCAACGGCAGCAAAAGCGCCCGCAATGATCATAGCGGCAATGGTTATATATTTCATACTTTATCGTGATTTTTTTATCTGATTTATCTTGCCGGACGCACGCAGCGTCGATTTGCTGTTATAAATGATCTCACCAGGGCCAAAGACCGATGCCTTGACCAGAGGCGACACAAGATCAGCGGCATCAACACTGCCGCTGCCCTTTACAGCCACAGCCGCACTCTCATCTGCATGTCCGGCTACGGTCACCGACCCTGATCCGCGCAATGTGACCGATACGATCTCGCTGTCGATCCCATGGGCCTTGACATGACCGCTGCCGGTCACCGAGCAATTGACGTTGTCGGCTCTTACAAGGTCAGAGACATTCACAGTACCCGATCCTGTGACCGACATACTCACGGCCACAGACTGTATCGACGCGGCATTTATCGTTGACGGGCCGTTGACAATAAGCACCACCGGACCGGCACATGCAATCGCGCCATCGACTGCGACCTCTGCACGACCCGTTGTCGAGATCGTCGACAGATCTTTGTCGACATATACCCTTATAAGTTTTATCTCATCGGCCAAGGCAGCCTGAGCATTGTCATCAAGGCTGAGATAGAGTGTACCGTCAGAGTGACGGCGCCCGAGCACATCATAGGCGGCAGATGTCGAGCGGATGATGATATAACCGGCCGAATCCGGCACGACGCGCATGTCAACGCCAATCCGTCCCGATACATACACACGGTCGAAATCGCGTGCAAGCAGTGTGTGCTCTACCAGCGCCAACGGTTTCGCAGCCCACGACGATAGCGCCGCGGCCGCGGCCAATATACTAAAGATAATCTTCATCTTTTATCGTTTCCGTGCAAAAAATCACTCTCGATGCGGTCGAGTACAGCCTCGAGTTCGACGAGCGTGTCGGCCCGCAGCATCTCAATACGTGTCGACCTGAAATCAAACAATCCTTTGAACAGAGGAGTGGCAGCCAGATGTCGGCGCACATGCAGTATGCCGCGCCGCTCGCCGTTGCGCTCAACACTCTCACGCACCAACCGACGCAATGTAGCCATCTTGTCATCGGTATCGAGCACAGGAGCGCCTGTGCGTCCGAGTCGGCGCGCTATGTCAGCAAATACCCATGGTGCGCCGATAGAAGCACGACCCACCATGACCGCATCAACACCGCTGCGCTCGAAAGCCTGGCAGGCTTCCTCACCCGTAGTGATGTCGCCATTGCCGATAACGGGGATACTGAGCCTGGGATTAGCCTTGACCCGGGCAATCATATCCCAGTCGGCTCTGCCGGTGTAGAGCTGTGCACGTGTACGGCCATGCACGGTCAACGCCTTGATGCCGCAGTCTTGAAGACGCTCGGCAAGATCTACGATTATACGACTGTCGGCATCCCACCCCAGACGGGTCTTGACAGTCACAGGCAGACGCACCGCATCGACCACGGCCCGGGTGATCTCGAGCATCTTCGGCACATCACGCAGCATGCCGGCACCCGCACCTTTACCGGCGACTTTCTTTACCGGACAACCGAAGTTGATGTCAATTACCTCGGGACCGGCCGCCTCGGCACGCAGGGCCGCCTCTACCATCGGGGCTGTCTCGCGTCCATAGATCTGAATGGCCGTAGGGCGCTCGCCGGGCTCTATCTCGAGCTTGCGGGTAGTCGCCGCTATGTCGCGCACGAGGGCATCGGCGTTGACAAACTCGGTATAAGTCATGTCAGCGCCCATCTCGCGGCATTGCAGTCTGAAAGCGGCATCGGTCACATCCTCCATCGGAGCGAGCAACACCGGCCTATCTCCCAAATCTATATTTCCGATTTTCATGCTCAATCGTATTTTGAGTGCAAAGTTAGCGATTTTTAGCAGATTCAACAATATGAAATGTCCCGCGGTTGCGCTTTTCGGCACCGCGGGACAATATAGAAGAATTTAGAGACAATTATCGAATATCAACGCACAATGACCTTGCGCGCCTGCGAACCCCTGCGCTCGATATACAGTCCGGCCGATGGGTCGGCGACACGGCGGCCGTACACATCATAGATCTCGACGACAGCATCGTCAGCATCGGCCTCAACACTTGAGATACCGGTGGTGTAATCGGAGAAACGCTCTGTCAGGAAATCTATATTTTTGCCGAGATAGCTCTTGACGTCGGCCACTGCTCTATCAGCATCACCGACAGCAAGCGACGGCCAGCGCTCACCGTCAAGGGCAAGTGCCCCTTTGTAAGCATCATAGGCCCTGTCGATGCGATCTGATATCTCACGATAGAGCGGACTGTCGGCCGCAACGGCACGCATCATGACCGATTGGGCCGATGACGTGAGAGCTTTGAGACGGTTGGCCACGAGATAGCGGAATGTGACACTGTTGGTGAAAAGACTGCCGATCAGGGGCAGTGCTGCATTTTGCTCGTAGATGAGCTGTGACTTGTTGTCACGCGAAGCAAAAGCGCCTGCAAAATCCCATACGGGACCGAAATGCCACTTGTTGTCACCACCGCCTTGATAGAAATAGCAATTGGTGGCAAATGAGCGTGTATCATCGACGATCTCCTGCAGCAAATAATAGTTGACGATAGAATTTGCATCAAGAGTAGCGTCCCACGCGACGGCGGGATCGGTGAACGCATCAACCACGGCCTGCATCTGTTCAGTGAGATAAGCCCGATGAGCGTCGGTGACAAAACTGTTGTCGAACGCGGGTTCGTGGGCGACAAACGACACACCGTCCACGGTCACATCACTGCCGGCATCATCGATACGGACAATCCAGTCGGTCCATGATTCGGGGGCCTGTGTCATGTCAGAAATATCCTTTATGTTCACACGAGCGCCCGCCGGACGAATATTCTCGACAACAAAGTAGAGACCGCGATAGTCGCCGTCAAGCACAAGCTCGACCGGAGCATAGGCCGGAGTCCATTCGGTCGACTCAAATAGAATCGCACCGAGCTCGTGACCGGTAATATTGCACAGATATGCCAATTCACTGTCCTCGCACCATGGCATCAGATTGTAGTGTTTGCTCTGTTTGATGCCACTGATCATAACCTGTTTTGCATTGAACTGAATCTTGTATGCACATTTGTCGGCATTGTCAAGTCCTTTGAACGATTTCAACGCCACAGGCGACTCTTTGCTGCCAATCGGTGCGATCGACGATGTCACGGGGTCGAGCCATGCTTCGAAACCGGTTTCGGTCGTATTGACATAGAATACGGGCATCGTGCCTGAAACAGTCACAGGATCGGGATCGTAGCCTTCGATAATCTCGATATTACCATCTTCTTTATAGATATAAATGGCTCCCGGCACAAATTTCTGATCGCCGGTGCTGTGTTTGCCGTCATTATCACTGAAGATCAACATGGCGCTATTCATATCGAGCCCCTTGGCGTTGACAGTATAATAAAAATAGGTCTCGCCAGACTTATCGGTAGCCTTTTGGGCATGCGGACGGTCGTTCCACTCGACACCAAAATACTGATTCTGATTGCTATCCCAAATCCAGATGCGGGCATCGTCGACACCGTCGGCCTTGTAATATACTGTCACCAGCTCAGGGTCGGGATCGACGTAATCGGGCAATTTTGCGGCCGGCGTGGTGTCGCGTGCCGGCTCGGCGGCATTGGGGTCGGGATGGCCCCATTGGCCGTTGAGCCAGTTGATCTTGTTATTAAGAGCATTTTTTACGAAATTTGCCGCACTATTCATATCGCTGTTATCGCGAACATATGTCGGGGCCGTATCATGGCCATGGTTGTCAACATATTTATCAGGCCAAGGAGCATTGCCCCAACGCTCGTGATCGCGCACAGCCGCAGCGCTGATCGACCGCACATAACGGTCGATATCAGCCATAAGATCGTTGACCTGTGTGCCATAGAACCATCGGTACGTCTCTTTGACCTTAGTCATAAACTTGTCGTTCTGGCGCATCCGGTCGATCCAGTTGTTGCCATAAGTAGCAACATTTGTGAAATATGAGTCTGGATTTTCGCGAGTGAATGCGTTGCCACAGTCCCACAGAGGCGAGAAAATCCACTTCTTGCCTTCTCCAAAATCGCGGAACATATATGTCGAGCCATGATACGACTCCCAGTGATCGATTATCTCCATCACTATATAATAGCGTGCGGCCGCATCAAGATCCATATATCCCCACAGTTCGTCATTGTTCTTCCCGATAAACTCGTTCATCTTGCCAAACTGATCGCTGATGAACTTACGCTGTATATCTGAATATAATTCGGGGGTATCGGGGGTAATGATCAGTTCACGGTCTGTCCCCCACTCGTTCATCACGATCTGCCCGTCTCCTTCCTTGTAGTTGTCAAGCTCAATGAGATAAGGCCCCGAGCACTTCGTGCCGTCGGTCACATTGTCGTCGAGCTCGCCGGCCGGTATACGGTCTTCGCCCATGCGTATGGATTCGGTAAGGAAGTACAGGCCCCAGTATTTGCCGTTGAGCATTACCTCGACAGGCTGTTCGGTAGGCGTCCATGCGCCTACACCGTCACGGGTCAGACCGATGCGCTGCCCGAGATTGAATCCGACAAAGTTTTTGAGATAACCTTTATCGTCATCTGCATGGGCAAGCAATGCAAAATGCTTGCTTTTGCTGAGACCGAGCAAAGCAGCTTTGGATCCAAGTTTGAGTTTGAAAGGTTTTTTTGAAAATGCTGTGCGGGTGTAGTTGCCACGTGCCTTGATCTGCAGAGGCAGAGGCGCGTCGGCACTGCCGACCGACGTGAAGCCATCTATGCCGTTTGCGTCAATCCAATATGTACCCGCACGGTAATCTTTGTCGGCAAGATCCTTACTGAGCATGATCTCGTCTGTCTCGATATAGATCACGGGCAAAGTTCCGGTTGGCTTCAGCTCGCTATTCTGGCCGTTGACATCATCGGCCTTAGTGTCAGGATTATAAATATATCCGTCTTTTGCCGGAAGGTCGGCCGTCTGCGCGCCATTGTTCCCATTGTTAAAAATGATTTCATAACCCTCAGGCACATCATCCACATAATATAATGTCTTACCGTCTTTGACAGTAGTGGCGGTGAGTCTTTTCCCGCCCCACTTGCCAAAAGGTTCATGACTTCCCTTCCAGGCATAGCACCAAACTTCGCTCCAGTTCCCTATGTTTTCAAAGTAGACCGTTACATTTGCGGCAAAAGCCGATGCGCAGGCCAACATAGACAATAGAGCAAACATCATCAGTTTTCTCATTGTGTTGCTTTTGTAAATCGATTAAATAATTAGTAAGTATGATAACAGTTTTTCATGAAATGCGACGATCCCCTCGCGGTTGTGCCACATTGCAGCCGCGAATTTACTAAAATTTATCAAACCAACGCAAAATCTTGTATAAAAAATGCCAAAACACGTCAGATGCGCCAATATCCTTGAGACATCGGCGCATCTGCAATTGCTATAAATTAGGCTCTTATTCAGTCATCGACAGCGACTCGACAAGACGGCGGGCAAGCCGTGCGTTGCGCAGACATCGCGGTATGCCTATGCACAGGCCGATGGCAAGACCGACAACCGCCCCCAGCAGCATCTCCTCTTCTTTCGCATCGATCAGGCCCATGATTATCGACATAACCACCACCGCGCCGAAACATATGCCTACAGCCCGCATCTGTTGCTGATAGACCTTGATTTTGACGGCCCGACGTATGGCGTCGGCGACGGGCAGCTCGACGAGAGGCTGCTCACTGATATAATCGGCCAGCAGTTGGTGCAACACTGTCATCAGAGCACCGAATAGCGCATACACAATGCAGGCTGTAAGGCTCAAGGGCAGAGTATAATATATCACCGGGGAGTAGAGCACCACAAACAGCCCGATCCAACGCACTCGTCTGATTCGTCGGGCAAGTCTGTCTTGCAGCGAGCTGACGCGTCCGCTCGACAATCGGTCTCCTATCTTGCGGTTGACACGGTCAAGATCATCGGCATGGACATTCATCTTGCGCCATTGCTGTTTCAAATCGTCAATATTGTCTATCATGGCTGGCTGAATTCATTGGTTGGCTAATCGGGTTAACTTTGCCTTGACACGATGCAGGCGCGTCGCGACATTGGCCTTACTGATACCAAGCACTGCGGCTATCTCATCGTAACTTCGCTCGTCGAGCCACAGGGTCACAAGAGCCTTGTCGAAAGGCTCGAGACGTCCGATCAGTTCGTAGAGCTCGCGGCATTCCGAGGCTGTATCGGGCGACATGTCGGCAATCTCGGGACATCCGTCAAGCGAGACGGCGCCCGACGTGTGGCGACGGTTGCGACGATGCCATGTAATACAGGTATTGATGGCCAGGCGGTAAATCCATGTCGACACCTGCGACTCGCCGCGATAAGTCTCGAGGCCGGTCCAGAGATTGACCATAACCTCTTGGTACAAATCGGCAAACGGTGCCGAGGCAGACGCATATACCGAGCATACCTTGGCAATTACCGCGGCATACTCATCGGCCATGCTGACAAACCGCTCGCGGCGGCTGTCGGCTGCATTGTCTGTCTTACTTGCCTGAAGTGTCATGCCTATAAGACGCATGTTTTTGCGATTTATTACACTGCGATGACAATTTTTTCGAAGTGATGGCAACTTTTCGGCGGATAATTGTTAATTTTGTATCGTCAAAATGTAAAATTTCCAATCCGATATACAGCATGGAACAGCAACCCTCGCCCAATCCCACACCTGACAACAGCCATCAGCGGCGCATGATGTTATGGATTATCATCGGTCTGGCGGCCGTAGTGATCGGTCTGGCCGTATGGTTTATTGTCTACTCGACCACCCAGCGCAAGGCCTACGAAGAGGCTGTCGCACTAAAGGAGCAGGCCGAGCTTGATATGCAGCAACGCGAGCTCGAGAACGATTATGAAGCCTTGAACAACGAGTTCGCCATATTTGAGAATCAGCGGCAGCTGATCATGGACGACTCGGTCAAGCGTGAGCTGACGCAAAAATACGAGACCGCGCGCCTGCAGATAGAGAAATTGCAACAAGAGTTGCGCTCGCAGAAGAACAAGAGCGCTGCCGAGATACGCAAACTCAAGGACGAGATCACCACGCTGCGCAATCTGTTGCGCCACTATGTAGAGGAAATTGCCCGCCTCAATCAGGAGAACGAGGCTCTGCGCACCGAGAACGCAGAGATAAAAAACCGCAACGAACAATTGAGCTCGCGCGTCGAGGCTACCTCGCGTCAGAATCAGGTATTGAGCGAGCGCATGACTCTGGCCGAGAAACTTAATGTCACAGGTCTGAATCTCACTGCTCTAAATAAAAAGGGTAAAAACGAGAAAAAAGTGCAAAAAGCCACTCAGCTGCGGGTAACATTCACCATACCGCAGAACAACTCGACACCGGTGGGCGAAAAGACCATCTATCTGCGCATTGTCTCACCATCGGGGCAGCTGCTCGGCGGTGCCGGCACATTCCCGTTTGAGGGAGCCCAGCTGCAGTGCACTGCCAAAAAGGTAGTCGAGTATGCCGGCGAGGAAATCGGCGGTGTGACAATATACTGGGATGTCAACACCGCACTTTCGGCCGGCCAATATACTGTCGAGCTCTTTGCCGACAACTACCGTCTAATCTCACGTTCCTTCGAACTCAGATAATGTCAATTTTCGAGTTATTCATCGATCGTATCAACTCACCGCAGATCAACCTGACGGGCTGTTGCTTTCAGCTGGTTCTGAGCATGCTGCTCGGCGCTATTGTAGGCTTTGAGCGTCGGCGCCGCGGACAGACAGCCGGCGTGCGCACATTCTCGCTCATCGCCATGGGCTCGACCCTTGCCATGATACTCTCGATCTATGTGCCCCAGCGCTACGAAGGCATGCTCGACGGCGACCCCACACGAATCGCCGCACAGGTCATCTCGGGCATAGGCTTTCTCGGCGCAGGCGCGATCATACAGATGAAAGGCTCGGTGCGCGGTCTCACCACCGCTGCCGGCATATGGATGGTGTCGGCATTGGGAATGGCTATCGGCACGGGCATGTATATAATAGGTGTGCTGGCCACACTGCTTATATTATTCATTCTTGTGTTGCTCGAACGCATCGAGCATCGCGTCAGCCTGAGGTCTGAATCACGCATCATACGCATCCGCACGGGTGTGATTCTCAAAGACATCTCAAAATATCGCGAAGTGCTGCACAATTACGGCGTACAACTGAGCAATTTCTTCGTCGAATATGATTTCGAACAGCAGGAAACGCGGCTCAACCTGGTGGTGGTGGTGCGCGAGAATGTAGATTATGTGCACCTGTTCAACTCGTTCGAGACGCTATACCCCACACGCACGATCACCCTTGCCAACCAAATCAATATCTGACACTGACCGATGAATATCGAGAGCCTAATTTCTGACCTGGCGTTCATACTGCTGCTCGGTGCGGTCGTGACCGTACTCTTCAAGTGGATGAAACAGCCGGTAGTGCTCGGATATATTGTAGCCGGGTTTCTGGCGAGCCCCCACTTCACTTATCTGCCGTCGGTGACAACCGAGGAAAATATCGATTTCTGGGCCGAAATAGGTATCGTGGTACTGCTGTTTTCACTCGGACTTGAATTCAGTTTCAAAAAACTCGTCAACTCGGGCGGCTCGGCTATTGTGACTGCTCTGATAATTGTCACAGGCATGATGCTGGCCGGATTCACTGTCGGTCATGCCCTGCATTTCAACAATATCAACAGCCTTTTCCTCGGGGGCATGCTATCGATGTCGTCTACGACCATCATCATCAAGGCATTCACCGACATGGGACTGCGTCAACAGAAATTCGCCTCGCTGGTGCTCGCCGTGCTCATTGTCGAGGACTTGTTCGCCGTGGTCATGATGGTGGTGCTGTCGTCTATCGCCATCAACAACAGTGTAGAGGGGTCTGAAATGCTCATGAGCGTGGGCAAACTGCTCTTCTTCCTGATCATATGGTTTCTTATCGGCGTCTATTTCCTGCCGACCATGCTCGACCGCTGGCGTCGGTTTCTCAACTCAGAGACCCTGCTTGTAGTGTCGATGGGGCTGTGCCTGGGCATGGCCGTATTTTCGGTTTACTGCGGTTTTTCGCTCGCTCTCGGCGCTTTTGTCATGGGCTCGATACTCGCCGGCACAAGTTATGCCGAAAGCATCGAACATGTTGTGACCCCGGTCAAAGATCTGTTTGGCGCAGTATTCTTCATCTCGGTAGGCATGATGGTGCAGCCTGCCATACTGGCCGAATACTGGCTGCCGATCGTGATACTGTCGGCTGTTGTGATCGTGGGCATGATCATCTTTGGCACATTCGGCATGCTCGTCACCGGGCAGACTCTCAAAATCGCAATACGCTCGGGATTCTCACTGACTCAGATCGGCGAGTTCGCCTTTATCATCGCCACCCTCGGCATGAGCCTACACGTGCTCGAGCCTACACTCTACCCTATAGTCGTGGCAGTATCGGTTATCACGACGTTCACGACACCATACTTTATCAAAATGTCTGTGCCGGCATATAATTTCGTCGAGCGCCATCTGCCGGCACGTCTCAACTTCCTGATTGACCGCTATCACCAGGAAGGCGAGAAAGACCAGGCCTCGGGAAAGATGTGGACCCGCGTACTGCACCGCCATCTTTGGCGCACGATCATATACTCGATCGTGCTGCTTGCAATCAATATAGTAATGACGGGATACGTGCAGCCCCGTCTCACCGAACTGTCTCCGCGCTGGGGCAACCTGCTGACTGTAGCGGCCACACTGATTGTCATGTCGCCGTTCCTGATCGCTCTTATCTCACCGGTATCGGCACCCCAGGGCACTAAGTCGACAGAGCACAACATACCGCGCATTGTGGTGATGATATTCCGCTCGCTCATCGCTCTGGCGTTTGTGGTCAACGTCGTCAGCCGGGCTTATTCGGCACGTGTGGGCTTGTATGTGGCCGTAGCTGTGGTATTGCTGATTGTGTTGCTGTTCTATCGCCGCCTGAGCTCGCACATGCACAAGATCGAAGAGAAATTCTTTGACAACCTCAACGAGCGCGAGTTGCGCCGATCAGGCAAGAACAACCGTGTGGTCAATGACTTGCATCTGGCCTACATGACTGTGGGCAGCGCTTGTCCTTTTGTGGGACAGCGGCTGATGGACTCGAATCTGCGACGCCAATATGGTGTCAATGTCGTGAGCATACAGCGCGACCACAACACGATACCCATACCCGACGGACGCCAACGCATATTCCCCGGCGACGTGCTGGGTATAATCGGTACCGACGAACAGATCGAGACACTGCTGCCGGTGGTCGAGGCCGTCAAGCCACCGGCCCAGGGACCGCAGCCGTCAGACATGACTCTGACAAGCATACTGCTATCGTTCAACTCGCCGCTGATCAACCGCACACCGTCGTCAGCATCATTGCGCGACAACTACAATGTGCTTGTAGTGGCAGTCAACCGCGACGGCACATTCATCGACTCAGATCCAAACCTGGTGTTTACGGCCGGCGATATCGTGTGGCTCGCAGGCACCAAAGAAGATATACAAAAACTGAAATAACCACATTAATCACATAAATAATATGGCTGACTCAGGAGACCGCCGCTATAAACTGCGCGGCGTATCGGCATCAAAAGAAGACGTTCACGCCGCCATCAAAAACGTCGACAAAGGCATCTTTCCGGGTGCATTCTGTAAAATTATCCCCGATATTCTCGGTGGTGACCCCGACTATTGCAACATAATGCATGCCGACGGAGCAGGCACCAAATCATCACTGGCATACATGTATTGGCGCGAGACAGGCGACCTCTCGGTGTGGAAAGGAATCGCCCAGGACGCTCTGATCATGAATATAGACGATCTGCTGTGCGTCGGCGCTACCGACAACATTCTCGTGTCGTCAACTATAGGACGCAACAAGAATCTCGTGCCAGGTGAAGTGATTTCGGCAATCATCTCAGGTACCGAAGAGCTGCTTGCCGACCTGCGGGCCCACGGTATCTCGGCCTGGGCCACCGGTGGCGAGACAGCCGACGTGGGCGATCTCGTGCGCACCATCATTGTCGATTCGACCGTCACATGCCGCATGCGTCGCGATCAGGTGATCGATAACTCGCGTATCGCCGCAGGCGACGTGATCGTCGGCCTCGAATCTTACGGTAAGGCAACATACGAGACCGATTACAACGGCGGAATGGGCAGCAACGGTCTTACATCAGCCCGTCATGACGTGTTCGGCAAAGCTGTCGGCGAAAAATATCCCGAGAGCTATGACCATGCGATTCCGGCTGAACTCGTCTACAGCGGCAGCCGCTCGCTGACCGACGCGGTCGACGGCTCGCCACTCGACGCAGGCCGTCTGGTGCTATCGCCAACACGCACATATGCACCCGTTGTCAAGGACGTGCTCGATGCGATCCGGCCACACGTACACGGCATGATACACTGCTCGGGAGGCGCTCAGACCAAGATCATGAACTTTGTCAAGGATAAGCTTGTTGTAAAAGACAACATGTTTGCTCCCGGATCGCTCTTCGAGCTTATCCGGCGGGAATCGGGCACTGACTGGCGCGAGATGTACAAGGTATTCAACATGGGACACCGTTTTGAATTCTATCTCCCGGCCGAGTATGCGGCCACGGTCATCGACACAGCCGCACACTATGGCATAAAGGCCCAGATCGTCGGCCACGTAGAAGACGCTCCGGCAAACAGATTGATAATAAAGAGCCCATTTGGCGAATTTGAATATTGAAATAACAAAATCTAATCTTATGCGTAAAACCTATCTTACCGTTGCGCTCGTGTGCACTCTGGCCGGATCGATGATGATGTCGTCGTGTATCGGCAGTTTCACCCTCACCAACAAACTGCTCAACTGGAACAGCCACATCGGCAGCAAATTTGTCAACGAACTGGTATTCTTCGCCTTCTGGATATTGCCCGTATATGAGGTCTCGGCTCTCGCCGACGTACTTGTGCTCAACAGCATCGAATTCTGGTCGGGTGAAAATCCCGTGGCCAAAGGCACCAAAGTGATTGAGGGCAACGATGGACGCTATCTCGTGAAATGCGACGGCAAAGGTTACACCATCAAGAGCGAGACCGATGGTTCGATCGTGCGGCTCGACTTCCATGCCGATGATAAATCATGGAGTGTAAAACTCCCCGACGGAGAGGATCAGACCATCTTCACCTTTGTAGACGACACACACATAAGTGTTCCCACCCCGTCAGGCGACTTTATGACCGTCGAACTCTCTGACGCAGGCGTCTATGCCTACCAGCAGATCGCTATGGCTTCCAACATGGCCATGCGATAATTATACTGTTCCAACCACTAAATCCATAAAAAGCGCAGGCCCGGGTCTGCGCTTTTTTTATGCCCCCACGAGTTATCCATATCGTTGATTTTTGCTAATTTTGCACCGATATGACAAAACGCAATAAGATTTATCGCAGACGGCGCCGGGCAATCACACCGCAAGGCGCCTTCATCGTGGCCGTCATTGTCATGGTCGTGCTCGTGGCAGCCATGCTCAAGACATGGGGGCGCGACAATACATCCGGCCCGACCGTTGACCCGACAACAGATCTTACATACATCCCGACAGTAAAGGGCATCAACGGGCGTGAATTGCAATACACCGGTTTCAAGGTCAACTTCAATCCTGAGTTACACATACCCAACTATGTGGTGTGGACTCTCACTGATTCGACACTAAACGGACCCTATTCACGTAAGAATGCAAAATTTCAAGCTGACACCGATGTCGAAGGATCGGCATCGCCCGACGACTATCGGCGCTCGGGGTTCGACCGCGGGCACATGGCCCCGGCAGCCGACATGAAATGGAGTCCGGAAGCCATGACTGATTGCCATTACATGACCAACATCTGCCCTCAGGACAACAAACTCAACACCGGAGCATGGTCGACAGTCGAGAATATGTGCCGCCGATGGGCCGAGAGATACGGCCGACTGATCATCGTATGCGGTCCAGTCGTCACCGACTATATGACACGGCATATAGGTCGCAACGACGTGGCTGTGCCCGAGCGATTCTTCAAGGTCGTGATTGCTCCGGACGCTAAAAAGCCCAAAGGCATCGGGTTCCTGATGCCCAACAGCTATATCGAGGGAGGCGCCCAGCAAAGTGTAGTCAGCATTGATCAGATCGAGGCAATCACAGGCTACGATTTCTTCTCGTCACTCCCCGACGAAATCGAGACCGAAATAGAGCGACAGGCATCACTTCAAGACTGGCAACGTGGAAAATAACATCACAAAAGACATAATAGGCGCATCAGACACGATATGCGCCGTATCGACAGCCCCGGGTATGGGCGGCATTGCAGTCATCCGTATCAGCGGCCCGCAGGCAATCGACATCGTCGGACGACTGTGGCACGGCAAAAAACTTGACACAATCGCTACGCATACCGCACACCTCGGCCGAATCGACGGTCCCGACAGTGAAATTCTCGATCAGGGAGTCGCTACAGTTTTCAGAGCGCCCAATACTTTCACCGGCGAAGACACCGTCGAACTCTCGGTGCACGGCTCACCCTACATTCAACAACAGCTACTCGCCGCACTCGTCAATACCGGCTGCCGCATAGCCGGCCCGGGCGAATTCACCCGACGTGCATTCGCCAACGGACGTCTCGACCTTACCGAGGCCGAAGCCGTAGCCGACATCATCGCAGCATCATCGCGTGCCGCCCATAATCTCGCCGTCAGTCAACTGCGGGGTGATCTGTCAAGAAGCATAGACGCCCTGCGCGACTCGCTCGTACACATAGCGTCAATGCTCGAACTCGAACTCGATTTCTCAGAAGAAGACGTATCATTTGCCGATCGCGACTTGCTGACACGCCTCGCAACAGACATTTGCGACAAAGTAGACAGCATGGCATCGACCTTCGCCACCGGCGACGCACTGCGCCGTGGCGTACCGGTAGCAATAATCGGGCGTCCCAATGTAGGCAAATCATGCCTGCTCAACGCTCTGCTCGGTACCGACCGCGCCATCGTCAGCGACATTCCAGGCACTACCCGCGACACTGTCGAAGACACCATAGACATCAATGGCATCACCTTCCGCTTTATTGACACCGCCGGCCTCCGCCATACCGACGATCCAGTCGAGACTATCGGCATACAACGAGCCATCGACAAAGCCCGCACCGCCCGTATAATATTATGGCTCGTCACACCGGACAATATCGGCACAGACGATTTTGAGGAGAACCTGCGGGAAATCACCGCAACCATCAGCGACGATACCCGGCTGATAGCCGTCTTAAACAAAATTGATCTTGACAGCGCCCCCGATGTCACCCTCGCTCATCTCGTCTCCGCCCTGCCACAAAACGTGACCGCCCTACCCGTCTCGGCCCGGCTCAATAAAGGCATCGACACACTACGTGTCACCCTTTCGGCCACCATCACTGCCGGTCTCGACAGTGGCGAAAACCTCATCGTGGCCAACGTCCGTCACTACCACGCCCTCCGCGATGCCTCAGTCGCTCTCCGCCGAGTCCTCTCCGGCCTCGCCACCGCCCAATATACCGATCTCATTGCTCAGGACCTCCGCGAGGCCATTCACCATCTCTCCACCATTACCGGCTCAATTACCACAGATAACATTTTGGATTCTATTTTTGAGCACTTCTGCATCGGAAAGTAATTAATTGATTACCAATGCATTATATTGATAGTAATTGACTATTACTGAACGATAAAACTTAAATCTTACAAGAACGCCTAATGCTGATAACTGTCAGTGTTAGGCGTTTTTATGCACAATTTTGTACGGATTCTGTACGACAGCGACTCATTTCACCCCAAGCGTCAGCAAGGTGGTGGAGGTTTGCGGACGTAGACGGACGTCAACGGACGCGCACGAACAAACTAAGGCGAAATAAACACCAACGAAATGAGTAGCAACATTAAAATTGAAAGAATCTGCGAGTTGTGTGGCAACCGTTTTATGGCTCAGACAACGGTTACACGTTTCTGCTCGAAGCGATGCGCGGAACATTCTTATAAGGAGCGCATGAGGCAAAAGAAGATGGCACTCTCCAATCAGGAGACAAGCCAATGTAATCCAGACCGAAAATGCCGCGATAAGGATTTTCTGACTCCGACGGAAACAGCTCAATATCTCGGAGTGTGCCGGACATATATCTACGACAGCATCAACCGGGGAAAAATAAAGGTGACGAGAATTGGAAGAAAGACTCTCATCAGCAAAGCCGATATTCAGACGATGTTTGATTTTCTTACTCCGAAAGAAACTGACTTGTCAGAGTCCACTGTCAGAAAATCAAAGTCAATCTCTGATTTCTATTCTCGTGCTGAGATTCGCGAGAAATTCGGAGTAAAGGATTCGTGGATATATAAGGTCGTTGCCGAGAACAATGTGCCGAAGACAATCCTTCGCGGTAAGGCATATTTCAGCAAGAGCCATATCGACCGGCTTTTCTCGGCGAGAAAGGAGAATCCGGAAATTACGGAGTGGTATTCGGTCGAGGATATTCAGTCAAAGTATGGCATGACTCTCTCGGCGATTTATTCGCTGGTGTCGAAAGTCGGAATACCGAAGCGCAAGGAAGGGCCGAAGGTCTATTACTCCAAATATCACTTTGATGTGGCCAAAGGTGCCAAGTCGGCCGAGGATGTAGAGTTTATTTCAGTGGTTGACGCGATGGAAAAATACTCGCTGACTCGCGACCAGCTGTATCACTACGTCAAAACATATAAGATAACCAAGCTCCGCTGTGGCAAGTATGTTAAGCTGAACGCCAAAGAGTTAGCGGAGTTATTCAACCCCAAGATTGAGTTATAATCCGGTGATTTTTGTCACCCGATAACCACCTTTTACTTTTGCGCATTATAAATCTAAAACAAAGAAATATGGAATCAGCAACAATCACCAAAGTGACCCTACGAAAAGAGAAACTCCGCAGCGGCAAACTGTCGCTCTACCTCGACTACTACCCACCAATCTGGAATCCGCACATTAAAAAGATGTCGCGGAGGGAGTTCCTCGGTCTATATCTCATCGGTAACCCGAAAGACAAATTTGAGCTTGACTACAACGAGGAAATCATGCTCAAAGCCCGTGGCATCCGCGCTACCCGAGAGTTGGCTATCATTAATGAGGAGTTTGGCTTCCTCGACCGCACCAAGAAACAAGCGGACTTCCTTGAATACTTCGAGAGCAAGACCAAAGAGAAATATCAGAAATGGGAAATCGTCTATAAGCACTTCAAAGACTTCTGCAACGGCAGATGCCTGATGAAAGACGTGACCATCGGCCTGTGCAACGACTTCCGCACATACATTCTCAAAATCCGAGTAAAACAGACTGGTAATATAATCTCGCGCAACTCAGCAGCCGGATACTGGTCAACATTCCGCGCCCTGCTGAAAATCGCTTATAAGGAAGGCTGGCTCCGGGAAAATGTCAATGACTACCTTGACCGCATCGACTGGGAAGAACCGAAAATCAACTATCTCGAAATCGAGGAGGTGAAGAAGCTGGCTGCCACACCATGCAAGGTTGAGGTACTGAAACGAGCATCACTCTTCGCCTGTTTGACAGGACTTCGCATCAGCGACATTCTTCAACTCCGTTGGGAGAATATCGAGCTATCACCCGATGGCGGCTACTGTATGCGTATCCGCACCCAGAAGACCAAGACTCAGGCGACACTGCCATTGAGCGATGAAGCCTTGTCGTACTGTGGCGAAAAAGGTCGGGGCATGATATTCAAAGGACTGAGCCGTGCCCACACGCGTGAGCCGTTCAAGAAATGGCTCAAAGATGCCGGCATCAAGAAGAAAATCACATTTCACGGCCTGCGCCACACATACGCTACACTCCTGATTACCAACGGCACTGACATCTATACCGTCAGCAAAATGCTTACGCATAAAAACGTGGCCACCACCCAGATCTACGCCGAGGTCGTAAACCAAAAGAAGCGCGATGCCGCCAATTCCATCTCGCTGAAATAACTTCCAAGTGAAACATCCCAAATATTAAAAGCGAATCGCCCCAAAAACACCAAATAGAGAACCGCAAAATCACCGATTTTTCTTTGGAGTGAACAAAACAGTGAGTTAAATTGTCTATAAAGACGTAAAAATTTTAATCCACTATTTGCTTATGAGAAATACGCCCCAGCGCTTGAGGAGCTTCGCTCCCCCTACCCGGGACAAAATTTTTATCTGGAGTGCCGTTGTTGCCGGATGTGGCATCATGGCTTTACTTGGTCGCCACACTGCCATTCACCGTTTTGACACCGACCAATTTACCGGCAATGTTCTCTTTGCCGTTTTCTTTGTCCTTTCAATCGGTCTTTATTGCGGCTTCCAATCAGTAATCGAAGATGTGTTCAACCGTCTCTCGACTCTTTTTCGTCGCCGAGAAGTCATGGCTATGGCCGAGACTTTTACGGGTGAAAAGATAGTTATACCATCAGTAGACGAATCTACCCCCGCATTCATGGAGTATGAGGCAACTGCGCCCGAATGTGTGGCTGACATTTGTACTGAGAATCTGTCACCTTCATTTCAAGATGAAGAAATTGAAGAGGAAGCTGAATATCTGACACTCGAAGATGGGACTCGCATAAAGGTTGGTACTATTGATATTGATGATGTTGTATTTGACAATCTCGAAGACAACATCACCGAGTATGACAGCCTTCAGGCCAGGAATGAAGCCCGTGGCGAATATCCTTATTTTGAGGACTACATCGGTGGTCATGGGCTTGAAGAAGTGTTGGAGTCAGACACTCTGTACAACGAATGGGTTAGTCTTCAACCCAGACATATCAAAAAGGAACTCGAATTAGGTATATATCGTGTCCGAGCATATCCTAAGAGTGATGACTCAATCGGTTGTTTCACCAAAACCGCTAAGGAGAACCGTATCAAGCAGGACGACGGTAAAATACGTATAGAGGAATGGGAGGAAGAGGCATACATCGACGCAAACGGCGATGTCTATTATTCCGACCAGATTGAAGCCGCTCTTCAAGCTCTGAAATCAGACAAGCAACATTCAGAAATCCAAAAGCAGCTTCTCTTACAGCATGAACAGTGCAACGCTGCCCACGCTGAACTTGCAGAGGAGGATATGAAATTCAGTCTGGCACAAATAGAATTTATCTGCGCCTACATCACTTTCATGATGCAACCCTATCTTGAAGCGGACGAGTTGCAGAAGCTACATCACAATGCAAAGATATGGACGGTCAACGCCATGCCACCATTCACGCCCGTCAATCTTAGGAGTAATCATCTGACAAAGGAAGATTTGAAACATCTTGGATATAATGTTGGAAAATTCCTTCGTCTGCAAGGTGGCGTTATCGCCCGATTTGTGAAGAAGGTGTTTGAAAAACCTTTCGAGAACACCCACATCCGTACCATAGAGCAGAAGCTTCGAGAAAAGAAATCCAACAAGGAACGAATCCCCATCCATACCAACGACCAGATGGATAAGCTTTTCAAGCACTTCCACCGTTACGGCAACATCAATCTCGACATACTCAACAGAGCATAATAAACTCACTAACAATATCAAAGCGAATAACAATGGCTAACACCTGAGTTATTCGCTTTTGTTTTAGTGTCAATTATCAAACTGCTCTTCAATATATTCAAATAATTCCGGATTATTACACATGGGATGTTGAAGACTTCTACCTCCTTTAAAACCATGTTGCATAAGTGAATCTTCATCTAAAGCATCCCCTTTATATTCTTGAATTGCCCTTAACCTCCAAGTTATATCTTTTGGCGCTTTTTCAATCCAATATTTGCTATCTGCACGTTCCTCAATTCCGATTACCTCAGTCTTGAAAATAATCTTACGTTCTGCGGAACTGAACACATAAACAATGTCTCCGATAGTAAAATTATTTCTTGCCTTTTTCCAACTAATGAATCCGGTTTCCACTAAGGAAGCATAGTGATTACATCGTTTCGCGTTTGCAAAAACGAGCCAATACTTATTTTTTCGATTATTTGATGGAGCATTCATGATGCGAATTTACGAAATTAATCATAACTTTGCAACGGAATCCCCCGAGTGTCCCTGTTGAAAGACAAACCTCGGGGTTTAGTTTTTTAAGGAGTCGGCTGTTATAGTCGGCTCTTTTTTATGTCGTTTCAAACGGAGTACTATACTTCTTCAGAGCAAATGGAGTGATAATCCCAGATAACCGGGAAATCACTCCTTTTCCCATATTTTCACCATACAAATAATTTCGGATTTTGGAGTCTGTTTCTCAGTGGGTTAATACTTGCCATACGGTTATTTTGAGGTAGTGGGAATGGTTAAGTTGATAACCCCCAACTCACTCTTTTACTTTGCGTTAGAATTTCAAACGAACTTCAAAAACAAAGTAAGTATGGAAACATCCAAAATCACTTTCGACCAGCTGCCACATGTGGTAAGCGGTCTCTCAGAGAAACTCGACCGAGTGCTTGACCTGCTTGAAAAGGCAGGCATCGCCAGCCACTCCAAACAGTCCAAGCCCTCACGCAGACTCGTGTATGCGAAAGAGGCTTGCCAGATAATAGGCAAGTCACTTTCGACCCTCTACCGCGCGGTCAAAGCTCCGAAAGATCCCATTCCGAGCTACAAGCGCGGCAAGCTCCTCTATTTCTATGAGGATGAAATCTACGCATGGATCGAGGGCGGTCGCAAACATTCCGTCGCTCCTTCCCTCGCCGAAACCGCAGCGGCCATCACTGCCGGTATGAAACGCCGTCCCCGCGGGGGCTATAATTTCTGAGCCTATGGAAAAGAATATTACCCCCGACTCAGTAATCAGTGCATTGATGAATCACGCCAAGACATCCGACAGCGATTTCCCGGTACACGTGTTTCCCGCCAAGATGCAACGTATCATTCTCGAACTCAACACCACCTGTGGGTTCCCGATTGACTACACGGCATCGGCTATGATTGCCGCTATATCTGTGGCAATCGGCAATACACACCGTGTAGAGGTGAAACGCAACTGGCAGGAATCGGCAATCGTGTATATCGCCATTGTAGGACGCCCCGGAGACTGCAAGTCACATCCGCTTACATTCGTTATGCGTCCGCTGGTCAATGCCGACTGGAAGAACAATCAGGAGTTTCAGAAAAAGCATTGCGAGTATCAACAGGCAGTAGCGATGAGTCGCAAGGAGCGCATCAGTGCCGGACTGGAAGAATTTCCGAAAGAGCCGAAGCGTCTGCGCTACCTCGTGTCGGATGTGACGCAAGAGGGTCTCAGTGCAATCCACTCCCATAATCCTCGTGGCTTATGCCTTTGGGTTGATGAGTTGTCGGCATGGTTCAAGAACTTCACCCGCTACAACACCGGCTCGGAAGAACAATTCTGGCTTTCGGCTTTCAACGGCAGCACGACAATGTCTGACCGCAAGAATTGTCAGAACTCCATCTTCATCAAGCGTCCGTTCATCTCTGTGGTCGGAACAATCCAAAAACGTCTGCTCACCGAACTTGCCAACGGAGAGAGAGCCGCCAACGGTTTCATAGACCGCATACTCTTTGCGATGACCAAGAGCAACGGCAAGCCGAGATGGAACGAGGATGAAGTGCGTGACGACCTTGACCGCGAATGGGAGCGTTTACTCAGCCGGCTTCTCTCGGTGGAATGTGTGGTCAACGAGGAGAAGGAACCAATGCCAACTGTCATGCGGTTCACTGCGGATGCCAAGCAAAGACTCTATGAGTGGCAACATGAGAATGCCGCGCTATGCGACAACGAAATGAGCGACAATGTGGTCAGCTTCTTTTGCAAGCTCGAAATCTATGTGCTGCGGTTCTGCCTGATACTCCGGATGGTCCGGTGGGCTGTCAACGATGGAGAGCCGCACCCCTCAGACATCGAAGATGACGACGTGGCAGGAGCGATAGAATTGGCTGAATACTTCCGTGGCAACGCGCTCAGTGTGCTCACCTGCATCAGCGAGGAGAAACTGAATGAACTGCACCGCACCGTGTATGAGCATCTCACCGAGGAATTTTCAACCGCCGACGGCATCCGTATAGCCGAGCGGTTCGGGATGAAAGACCACACCTTCAAGATGTTCCTCACCCGCAATCTCAACACTCTGTTCCGTCGTGTACGCCAAGGGTGGTATAAGAAGCTGTCGTGTTACTCCGCTAACAAAGTTACTACCGATGAGCAGGATTGATGATGCAATGGTGGCCGCCACCATGCGTGGCTACGACCGAAACAATCTCTTCGCTTTCGTTGCGGCGATAATCGGAAGTGATGAAGCACTGCGGTTGATGGAGATGTATCGTGTAGGCACATCGAAGCATTGGCAAGGTGCCACGGTGTTCTGGCAAATCTCGGCTGACGGCAACGTCCGTGGTGGTAAGATTATGCTGTATGACCGATTGACCGGACATCGTGTTCAGGAGCCGTTTCCACACATCAACTGGGTACACTCGGTGTTGAGATTGCCCGACTTCAAGTTAACCCAATGTTTCTTCGGAGAGCATCTGCTCCCATACATCCGCGACAAGCCGGTTGCCTCCACCCTCCACACGGCATTCTTGAACAAATGATGCAGCGAAATCCGACATTGCGTCAACTCGTTGACGCGCTACAGCTGGAACTCGTAGGCATCGAAGAATACAAACCGAGCGAAAGCTCACTAAAATCTCAATGAAATGGCACAATCAAAAATCTCAAATCCTCAGTCATCCGAAATGAGTGGTATGTCTAACAATTCAATTTTCTCTGAAACTATGGAAAATCCTACCAACCCCGAAGTTCAGCCCATCGCTGAACAGAGCGAAACCGCTCAGCCCAAGTCAATCCGCCCCACTGCCAAGCAGCGCAAGAGCGAACTCGAAGATTACCGTAACGCCTTCTTTGCCCCGATTAAACTCGGCAAGGACCACAAGCATCAGGTAGCCATCAGCAACGACACGTTTGACCGTGTCGAGCGCACTGCCCGATTCTTCGGCGGCCCCGGTTACAGCGTCAGCAACTTTGTCGAGCACATCATAAATGAACACCTCGACAATAACGCCGCCAACTATGAGGGCTGGTTCTCACTAATCAGTAAATCGTTCTGACCACTGCCCCGAGGCAGTGAAAATGGCGAAGCCATCGGCAGCGCCGGTATCCGGATAATCTGTCAAGATTAGGAGGATAGCAAGGTAGTGGCAATGTAAACATTTCCGACCTTGCATCCTCCGTTACCGGGCGGCTGGAGTCCGTTCCCGATGGTCACAA